>CAYWKF010000010.1:0-29352 GCA_964459155.1 uncultured Desulfobacterales bacterium | reverse complement strand
TTATTTTTTGAACCTGCCTTAATGCGGTTTTACTTAAAAAAGTAGTCACTCAATTATCAAAAAGCCTTTAATTTAAATAAATTGTCTTTTAGGTAATCGAAATCTCTCGCTGCTTTGAGCCAATTCAAGGCCTGAGCTTCTGAAAAGGGCTTAATTTGGATAAGCAGCCTAGTAATTGGCTATTTAAGGTTAATAGTGTTGTACCCCGTTTGAATTATTTGCCTGTCCCCGTATTTTTGGGCAATTCGCAAAGCCACCCTAAGGGAGAGAGCATTCTGCCTTTTAGCACCTCTTCATCGTAGGCAGAAAGTACAGTGGAGCGCTTCAGATGACCAACCACCTTTCTTGATCCCTCTCTTTCTACCACAGGTAAGAAGGAAAACTGGTGTTTGGCGAATAGGCTAAACGCCTTTTCCATGGAATCGTTCTTGGATATGGTGACCACATCCCGTCTCATCAAATCTTTGGCCTTGAGGTTGGGATCACACATGTCTGGATGGGCAAGATGTTTCCTGAGATCGCGCAATGTCAGAACGCCTAAGAGTTCATCGTCTTCATCCAACACCACAAAGTGGGGAAAGGGACTTTGCTCCATCTCATCAATTATTTGAGGTAGCTTGGTATCTGCCCTCAAAATTTGAAGATCCTTGTCCATGTAATCTGCTATGAGCATATCCCGCAATACGTTTATCTCTCTGCCACGCACGATATTGACACCTTTTTGAAGGAGCTTGGTCTCGTAGGCGGAATAGCCGTGCAAGAGCCTTACCACCAGCAAGCTCCCTATGCAGGCAACCATTAGGGGAAGGATTATCTGGTAGGTATATGTCAATTCAAATATGGTCAATACGGCCGTAACAGGCGCCAAGGTAGTGCCGCTCACCATGGCTCCCATGCCCACTAGTGCAAAGTGGGCTGGAACTATCCCAGCCCCTGGCCATATCATCTGGGCGGCCAGCCCCACCACCGAGCCGAGCATGGCTCCAAGAAAGAGAGAGGGGGCAAATATGCCACCACTCATGCCAGAGCCAATACAAAAGCCTGTGGCAACGATTTTTCCAAAAAGTAGCAAGGCAGCAAATTGTAAGGATACCTTACCGGTCAAGGCTAGATCAATGGAGGAATAACCCACCCCAAGCACGTGGGGCAACCACAGCCCTAAAAGGCCAACCAAGGCTCCTCCTATGGCAGGGGTGAGCCACAAAGGCATGGTCAGTCTCTTCCAAACTCTGGGCAAGGTAAATATTGCGCCCATTACTGCTATGGCCACAAACCCTGCTGATATACCAAGGGCAAAATAGAGGATTAGCTCTACTGGCGATCCCAAATAAAATGAGGGTATGTCAAAGACCTTTCCCTCCCCAAAAAATTGTTTTGATATCACCGTGCCTGTTACGGCAGCCACAACTATGTTGCTCAAAAAAACGACCTCCAAGTCAAACAGCAGTATCTCCACGGCAAAGAGAGTGCCAGCCATTGGTGCTTGAAACGTTGCTGCAATACCGGCTGCGGCACCGCAGGCCACTGCCAATCTTCTCGATTCACTGCCCAGCCTGAAAAGCTGAGTTATAGACGAACCGATGGATGAGCCTATCTGTACTATGGGCCCTTCCCTACCCACCGAAGCTCCTGAGGCAATCAAGGCTGCTGTGACAATGCTCTTCAAAGCAGTCACTCGGTGCCGAATTCTTGCGCCTTTGAGGGCCAAGGCCTCCATAACCTCTGGCACTCCTGGGCCTCTAACCTCTGGAGCCCAAAAGGTGACCACTGGACCAATGGCAAGGCCAACCAGGCAGGGTATCAAGATCCGTATCCAGGGATCGATTGAACCTATTTTGTCCATTAGCTCGCCCTTGGAGTTTCCCCAGAACAAGACCTCAAAAAGATCTATAAGTTTGCGGAAAAAGACTGCCCCCAACCCTGCCAGTGCGCCAATTGCCAACGCCAAAATCAAGGGATATAGATAATCCTGCAGAGCCTGTTTTTTGTTAACTTTCATTGTTAAAAAAGGATATCACATTTGCACGGAACTTGGAAAAGGATCAGGCAGCTTTCTTGCCTTGTCGGGAAAAACATTTTTACTACATCTTAAACAAAATCACCCACTAAATTATTCTTGATCTTTGCTGCCCTTTCTTTTAAATCCCGCTCCTGTTAAGAAATTAGCCCATGACTCACAAACACAGTTCAAAGAACCATGAGACAGGCCTCGGCACCAGACTATTCAGGACATCACTATTCATAGGGGCCGCCTTTCTCTTGTGCATAGCGCCGGATGTCCACATGGATCTGATTGTAAACCGTATAATCAGGCCGTTGCTGAGACTGATACTGATAATGTCTGCCACCCTTTCTCTCAGTGCTGTTGTCGAGGGCATGGGATGGTCAAAGTGGGTGGCTCAATTTGCTAGGCCCCTTATGCGAATCGGGAACTTCAGCGATTGGGCAGGAACGGCTTACACCACTGCCTTTCTTTCAGGCGTTGCCTCAAACACGCTTTTGTGGAATGCCTACAAGGAAGGCAAGATTTCTTTGAAAGAGATGGTACTAGCCACATTATTGAACCTCGGAATTCCTTCATATATATTGCATCTTCCTACAGCCATGGCCATATTGGTATCTTTAGCGGGCAAGGCTGGAATGGTATATTTGACCCTTACTTTTTTTGCGGCCCTGCTGCGCACCATTGTCGTGCTCATTGCAGGCCGCATCTTGTTGAGACGCGAAGCCTCTACTTTATTGCCAGAAAACCGGAACAGGGATGATAGTTCTGCCCAAACTTACGGATGGGAAAGGGTAAAAAGCTTATTAAAAAAATATCTGCTAGGAAGGCTCACCAAGATATTAATATTTACGGTTCCAATTTACATTGCTGTGGTGGCATTGCAGCAGCTTGGTTTTTTTTCAATGCTACAGCAAAGGACCGCAAGCCTGGTGTCCCTTGGCAATCTGCCTGTAGAAGGCATGTCTGTTGTCGTTTTCACCATCATGGCTGAATTTACTGCTGGGGCTGCTGCAGCAGGCGCCATGATTCAGGAAGGCATTCTTACTGTTAAAGAGACGGTCCTGGCGTTGCTGCTTGGCAATGTAATCGCAACGCCTGCCAGGGCTTTACGCCATCAACTTCCAAGATATCTTGGCATATTCACACCTATGACAGGAGCCATGCTTCTTTTACTCGGCCAAACCTTGAGGATCTTGAGTGTGATAACCGTTGGTGTCATTTTTTACCTATTTTACTGAGGAGAAGTAGATGAACGCTTTTTTGTACGAATCTGCAAAGGTCTCACTACCTGTTTTAATTATCGCTTTGTCGATCTTACTGATAAAACCTCTTACATTGGTGGCTGGAGAAAAAGGCCCAAAAGTCTATCCGAAAATGGAGTTCGAAGTTACCCTTGACAAAGATGCCAGGACAGTTTCCGGCTTAGCCCATTTCACTATTCCACGCAATACTTACGCAGTCATAGAACTTGGAAACCTAAAAATAGGGGGCATTCAACCTGTTGGCCTCAAAAAAGGCCTTTCAAAGAATCTTTTGGAAATAGAGACAGGAGATGACGATGTCAAGGGTTCCATAAGTTTTTCAGTCTCGCCTCCCGCAGCAGACCGGGCCATGTTTCATAAAGATCCTACTCTTTCAGGAAGCTACGTGGATAGCACTGGCGCAGCACTCTTTGGCAACTGGCTTCCCCTCATCAAAGGTCTAGCCTATTATTCATTAAAGGCCAAAGTGCCTGAAGGATGGCTGGCTATTTCAGAAGCGGATGAAATCACCAAAAACGAAACAGGCGGTATTGTTTCATGGAGCTTTGTCTTTCCGCATCCCCGGCAAGAGGTGAGCCTTATTGCCGGTCCCTATGTCTTGACCAGTGTTAAAGACAGGGGAGTCAAAATAGAGGCATATTTCTTTCCAGAAGATGAAGACCTTAGCCAAGGCTACCTTAAAAAGGCAAAAAAATTCCTTGATATGTATTCAAAAATGATTGGCCCCTACCCTTTCAAGCGTTTTGCCGTGGTTGAAAACCGCCTTCCAACTGGCTATGGCTTTGCAACTTTTACTTTGCTTGGTCAGAAGGTGGCTAGACTCCCATTCATAGTAGATACCTCTCTGGGGCATGAAATACTGCACTCTTGGTTTGGAAATTCAGTTTATATCGGTGAAGGTGGAAATTGGTCTGAGGGTCTCACCACATATCTGGCCGACCACCTTTATGAAGAGAAAAAAGGTAAGGGTCCTGAATATAGGCACAATGCCTTGATGGAGTACCAGAGTTACATCCCTGCTGAGGCACCTCTTTCCCTTAAGGAATTTTCTTACCGAGCAGACAGGCAGGCAAAGGCCGTGGGCTACATAAAAGGCTTTATGCTCTTTCACATGTTGAGGCAGCTTTTGGGTGAGGAAGATTTCTATAACGGCCTGCGTTCATTCTACGAAGAGAACAAATTCAAACCAGCCACTTTTGACGATTTGCGCTCTGCATTTCAAAAGGCAGCTCATCAAGACCTGAAATGGTTCTTTGACCAGTGGCTTCAACGCCGAGATATTCCAGTGATCGAGGCCACAAGCTATGATATGAGGCCCACTGGTCAGGGTAAATGGCGCGTTACCCTGGAAATCGAACAAGTTCAGGAACAACCTTACAGGCTCAACCTTCCTGTAAAAATCGAAACAGAAAATGGCGTTTTCAACAGAACGCTATCGGTTAATGGCAAACATGCAAAGGCTGAATGGAAGGTGGATTTCCAGCCTAAAAAGATGGCTATCGATCCAGATTACCACACCATGAGGCACCTTGATTACCGGGAATTTCCGCCAGTCCTTCACAGGCTTTTCGGTGCAAACGAGAAATATATGTTGGCACCGGCCGAAATCGAGCACTCATTTTTTTTGAAAACATTGACAGCAAAAGGCTTCGTGCCAGCTGACGAAGCTGTTTTTAAAGACGAAGACAAGGCAAAGGGATCCTACTTGATCCTTGGTTCCTTGCCAGAAGGTCTTGAAACCATAGCCAAAGAGCTGCCCAAGCATGTTGACGGCGTTTTGATTAAGCTCTTTGCAAACCCTTACGATACAGAGAATGTAATAGCTGTTTTCCTCTATTCTAGCCCTGAAGAGCTAGACGCCATAACGTCGAAAATTTTCCACTATGGAAAATATTCCCTTGTCCATTTTAAAAATGGCCATGCAGTTCAAAAAAGAACGGCCATTCATGACTGGGGGATTGAGATTACTTTGGCTAGAAACCCTACTTGGATGGCTGCCCCATCTCTTTCCTCCTTTGATTCATTGATCAGCCAGCTAAAAGACAAAAGGGTGATATTCGTGGGGGAGAAACATGATGAGTACAGCCACCATCTCACGCAAAAAAGAATCATTGAAATGCTGACGGAGTCAGGCGTACCAATTGCAGTGGGAATGGAGATGTTTCAGCGCCCCTTTCAGCGATTTCTGGACAGCTTTGTCACTGGTGAGATCGATGAAGACGAGATGTTGAGAAAGACAGAGTACTTCAAGAGATGGGGATATGATTACCACCTTTACAGTCCCATCATTAGGTATTGCAGAGACAAGAAGATTCCCATCGTAGCCCTCAACCTTCGTTCAGAAATATCGAAAAAGGTTGCCCGCCAGGGGGTTGACGCGCTGACAGAGGATGAAAAAAAACAACTGCCGGCTTCCATTGATTGGACCAAAGATGAATACAGGCAAGTACTTCGCGACATCTACTTTCAGCATGGAAATTCCATGACCAATTTTGACCACTTTTACCAAGCCCAAGTCTTGTGGGACGAAACCATGGCTGAGTCCATAAGCACCTACATCAAGGAAAATCCAGAAAGGCATATGGTAGTCATTGCTGGAAGCGGCCATATACTCTACAGGTTGGGCATTCCGAGCAGAGCGGAACGGAGAGGTGTAGTTCCGCAGGCAGTGGTGGCCCTTTCTGCTGATCAATATGAAGCCAATGAAAAGATGGCGGATTTATTCGTCTTTCCTGGCCACATTCAAGCCCCGTTTTCTGCAAAACTTGGTGTATACTTGGATGAAACGGATGAAGGCCTTGTGGTTAAACAGGTCTCTCCTGGCAGCCCAGCAGACAAAGGCGGCGTGAAGAAGGGAGACTTGCTGTTGGAATTTGATTCAAGAAAGGTTCCTGATATTACCGAACTCAAGCTTGCCCTTCTCAAAAAAGACGAAGGCGACTACGCTATTTTGAAGGTGAAACGGAGCAGAAAGCTCCTTCCAGACAAAGAGGTAGAGATCAAAGTTGGACCATTCAGGCCAATAGTGTTTTCGCCTCATTCATTTTCACCTCATCAGGCAAAAACCGAGACAACGGAAAAGGAAGAGGAAGAAAGGAGCGAAGAACAACCTTGAAATCTGTTAAAGTGGCCATCGGGGCCAATTCTTTGGTTTGCGTATTGAAATTTCTTGTTGCATTTACCACAGGCAGTGCCTCCATGTTTGCAGAGGCTATCCATTCACTGGCTGACACTGCGAATCAGGCCCTTCTTTGGCTTGGTATTCACAGAAGTCAGATAGGCCCTTCCAAGGAATTCCCCTTTGGCCGGGGCCAGGAACGCTACGTCTGGGGGCTCATATCCGCCTGTGGTATATTCTTTGTGGGTGCTGGAGTTACCATCTATCATGGCATCATGTCTATCTTGCACCATCACAGGCCTGAAATAAACAAATGGACTATTGCCGTCCTGCTTTTCGCCTTGGTGGCAGAAGGGGGTTCCTTAGTGGTGGCATGGCTCGAGCGCAAAAAGGGAGACACTGCCAACTTGGCTGTCTTGCTTGAAGATGGTGCAGCAGTGCTAGGTGTAGTCATAGCCATTGCCTCCATCTTTCTCTACCATGTAACTGGCAATGAATACTGGGACTCCATAGGTTCCATCATCATCGGCATACTCCTTGGTATTATCGCATTGGTCCTCATTCATGCCAATTTGGAATATCTAATTGAAAAGGCCTCGCCCCAGGAGTTACAGGAACAGGTTAGGCAAGAACTCATGAAATTTCCTTTGGTGGAAGACATCAAAGATATAAGGATGATAGTGTTGACACCGGATGAACACCGCGTGAGGGCTGAGGTGGAACTGAATGGTTATCTTTTGGTAAAAGAGATGGAGGATAGTCTCAGGGAAGATTTTGCAGAGGTGGAAACCTTCGGAGACTTCCTGCAATTTTGTGCTGCCTTTGCAAACCGTGTTACTAGGACCGTGGGCCTCAAAATTGATCAAATGGAAGACACCCTCAAAAAACGTATTCCTTACTTGAAATATGTTGACATAAAACCCTCTTAAAATCTGCTTAACGTAGCAGCCCGGGCAAATATGTTACAGTTTGAGGAAACAAGAAGAGTATTGCCACACATATTACAAAGGCAGCCAAAAAGTAGCTCACTCCCCTAAACACCACTGCCAGATCAGTTTCCTTGTCCATTCCGGCAACTATAAAGGTGTTTATGCCAACAGGTGGAGTGATGGCTCCCATGGTGGTGATTATGGTCACCAGCACTGCAAACCACAAAGGATCAAAACCGAGTTCTGTGGCAACAGGAAAAAATATGGGTATAGTGATCATCAATAGGCCCAGAGCATCCATCACGGCTCCACCAATTACGTAAATAGAGAGCATGGCAATCAAGATCATGTTTTTTGAAAAGGGAAGGCCTGCCACAAAATCGGCTGCTTCGAAGGGAAGCCTGGTAATGGTCAAAAAGCGGCCAAATATCACGGCACCTGCTACTATCATTAGGATCATGCATGATGTCCTTACGCTGTCTTCCACTGCCTTCCAAAAGGCTGTTGCGGTAAGACTTTTTCGCAACAGGGAGATTATCAGCGAGAAGAAGGCACCTGCCGCTCCGGCCTCGGTTGGAGTAAACCAGCCCATATAGAGGCCACACATCACAAGCCCGAATAAAATCAGCATCTCAACAGAACCAGAAAGTGACTTTATGCGCTCTGACCAGTTTTTTTTCGGGCCTGATGGTCCCCAGCCTGGAAACATCACACACAAAATCCACACCGTCAAATAAAACAAGACAGAGAGAATAAGGCCTGGTATCAGCGCGGCAAAAAAGAGCCGGGCTATGGAAAGGCCTGTGGACAAACCGATAACTATAAGAACCACGCTTGGGGGAATTACCACGCCAAGGGTGGCACCTCCGGCTACCACACCTGTGCTCAACGCCTTGTGATATCCCAGTCTGTTCATTTCAGGAAGGGCAACAGCGCTCATGGTGGCGGCAGTCGCGGCGTTAGAACCGCAAATGGCGGCAAAACTGGTACAGGCAGCCACTGTGGCCATGGCTATTCCTCCGCGGATGTGGCCAATCCAGGCATAAGCGGTTTCATAAAGTCTTTTGCTCACGCCTGACTGAAAACAGACATTTCCCATAAAAATAAAAAAGGGAATCACTGCCAAACCGTAAGATGAAAAGGTTTGCCAAAGCTCTGTGCCCACTGTGGCCATGGCTGCCTTGGGTGACACCACTGCGGCAAACCCCAAAAAACCGACCAGTGCCATGGCAAACCCAACTGGAATGTGAAAGAAAAAGAGCAGAAAAATCAATATGACTATGCCCAATAGGCCTACTGTAATTGGCTCCATTTCAGGCCTTGGCCCTCTCAGCCATAATGCCTTTGTAAAAATCAATTAAGAGTGTAAAGGACAAGGCCCAAAAGCCTAGGGCCACAATTCCTGTAAAGGGATAGAATGGGATACGCAAAGTCTCTGAAACTTCGCCACTTCGCCACAGCCTTAGGGCAAGCTCACTTATTCTCCAAGCGGCCATGCCAAAAAAAATTGAGCACAGTAGGTTTCCCAAGCTTGCCAAAAAGTGCTTTATCCCTGGGGAGAACCTTGAAAAAAGGATGTCGACGCATATATGGACCTTTCTTTCTTGTGAATTGGCAAGGCCAAGGGCTGCAACGGCTGCAGCCCCGAATCCCATGAGTTCAAAGGAGCCTTGGATTGGATGCCCAAAAGGGCGAAGCAACATGTTTGCCACTGCCTCAATCATGGTGAGCAGCAGCATTACTCCCGCCCCCCTGAGCAACCATTTGTTTACGCTATGGCTTAATGCCAAAATCCTTTTCATATTTTGCCTTCAATTCCATCATATCCTTAAAAAAGCTATCAGCCGGAAGGCCCTTCTTGGAAGCATTCGCCTTCCATTCGTCTGCCAGGACCGAGACTTTGTCGTGCCAAAGTTTGTACTCTGCAGACTCCAGTTTGATAAGCTCCAAGTTGTAATTCTTTTTGGACCATTCTATGGACTCTTTCACATGTCCATCTATGTAGTCACCCACCCACAAAGAGTGCTCCCTTGACAGCTCATCCATCACTTTTTTCACATCCTGAGGTAGGCTTTCCCACTTCTTTTTGTTCATGATCACCGCAAAAGAGGTGGTCTGCATGTGGCAGATCGTGGCATAACGACAATATTCAGCAAACTTGAAGTCCTTCAAGATATCCAAAGAAGAAAAAACCCCCTGAACGATTCCCTTTTGGAGGGCTTCTGGGGTTTCAGACTGTGGCATGGCAACCGGTACTGCCCCTAAGATCTTCAAAGGCTTTACCCCTGCGCCAGTACACCGTAATTCGTAACCTTTTAGATCTGTCAGGTTACGGATGGGCTTTTTGGACATGATATCTGCTGGCGGGGCAGTGAATAGTGCTAAAACTTTTACGTCTTTTAAAGAGACAGGATCATATTTTAAATAAAGATCGAAGAGCACAGCATTGGCTACTTTTGCATTTGGAAAACCAATTGGCAGATCCACGGCTTCAAGAAGAGGAAAACGCCCTGGCTGATATGCAAAGACGATGCATCCTATGTCGGCTATGTTGTCTATTACACCATCCATCATGTTTTTTGCACCAAGGAGCGTCGAGCCAGGAAAGGTCTTGATCTTCACCTTGCCATGAGTGCGTTTTTCCACTTCTTTTTTCCAACGCTCCATCTGCACACAAGGGAATGTGGATGCAGGCGGAAAGTTTGCATAGGTGAGGGTCGTGGAAGCAGTATATGCCTTTGGGGCTAAGAAGCCTCCAAAAACAAAACAAAGTGCCACTAGAGTCAAAGTAAATCTATTAATCATTTTTCTCCTCCTTTCCCATAAGGGATCATCTTTTGTCAAAAAGCCTCTTGGATTTTCGTTCCGATCTAGGCAACGAAGCATAATCAACTATTCTGATGTCTGCCGTGACCATTATCTCGTTTTTGATCCGCTTTTGTATCTCATGTTCAAGCTCTTCATCCCATGAGGCATCCCTGTCAAACTCTCTTTCAACATGGACTATCATTATGTCCCTGCCAGATCTTCTTTCCAGCACGATGTTGTATTCGCTCGAAATGCCCTCAATAGAAGAGAGTATCTCGTCTATCTGTCCAGGATATATGTTGACTCCACGATAAATGAACATATCGTCGCTGCGGCCCAATATCTTGTCGTGCCGGGGGAAAATAGAACCACATGGGCAAGGGCCTTCCAGCTTCCTGGTGAGGTCCCTTGTGCGGTATCTTATCAAAGGTGATGCTTCCTTCCTAAGAGTGGTCACCACCATTTCGCCTAGCTCTCCTGGACCAACTGGTTCAAGGGTATCTGGGTCAAGGAATTCCACCAGGAAATAGTCGCTCCAATAGTGGATGCCGGTATGGTGCATACAGTCTATTCCCACGCCTGGGCCATAAAGCTCGGTCATTCCTGTAATATCGAAAACATGATCGAGTCCCATCATATCCTTTATAGATTTTAGCATTGCAGCACTGGAGCGTTCAGAGCCCTGAATTACTTTTCGTAAAGACAATTCATTTTTCAGCCCGCGTTTGTCGATCTCTTCAGCCATGAGCAATGCCATACTGGAAGTGCAACACAAAACCGTGGGTTGCAAGTCTTGGAGAAACTGGAATTGAAGATCGAGATTGCCAGGACCAACAGGAATGGCCATGGCTCCTGCTGCCTCACAAGCCGCCTGAAAGCCTGCGCCTGCAGTCCATAGGCCGTAACCCACTGCTATCTGTACCCGGTCCCCTGGACCTACTCCTGCCATCTTATAACACCGGGAAAAAAAGTAAGTCCAATCTTCGATATCTTTCTGCGTGTACGCAAGGATTTTTCTCTTGCCAGTGGTCCCAGAAGATGAATGGATTCTTACCACCTTTTCATGGGGCACAGAAAGAAGTGGAAAAGGATACCCCTCTTTTAGGTCATTGGCTGTGGTGAATGGCAGCCTTTGGAGATCCTCCAAGGATTTAATATCTCCAGGCTTAACCCGTGCCTCGTCGAATCTGTTCCGATAAAAGGGGCTTGAATTGTAGACGTGCTTCACTGTCCACTTCAGACCCTGAAGCTGAATGTCTTCAAGATCTTCAATGCTTTTTGGCTCCCCGCTGTCAACGAGCTGCTCTAACTTGTCTCCCATGTCTCTCCTCTTTATTTGTAGCATTCAGAAATAAAATACAGCGTTCAAGATCAAAGCTCAAATATACCATGAAGAAAAGTGTTCTGGACCTCTGGCTGTACATAGGGCTATAGTGGCTCCATGAGATGGCACTACTTATCAACTGTTCTGCTTGTAATTGTTGGCCTGGTTTATGCCCACTACAAGAAACTTGGCATTGAAAAGACCTTGGCCATAAATTCAGCCAGGGCCATGATCCAGCTAATACTTCTGGGTTATGCCCTGCTCTATATTCTTCAGATTAAAAATCCGCTGCTACTTTTCCTGATTTTGCTGATCATGATCACCTTTGGAGCCTATACGGCTCAAACAAGGGCCAAGCTGGTGCAACATGGCTTCAGAACAGCCTTTCTGTCTATCTTTCTTGGCTCTTCAACGGTGATTTTCACGCTCATTGCAATGAAAGTGCTCACCCTTAAAGCAAATGAACTCATTCCTATCAGCGGAATGATCATTGGACAAGCTCTCAATGTGTACACCATTATGGTGGACCGTATGAAAGGCGAGGTAAGAAATACCATTGATATTATCGAGAACAAAGTTGCACTTGGAGCCACTATTCGGCAGGCCCTGGAAGCTCCATTCCGGGATGCCTCTAGAGCAGGTTTCATCCCAATAATGAACAGCCTCCAGACAGTGGGCATAGTCTTTATCCCAGGCATGACCACAGGACTTCTGGTCGGCGGTGCAGACCCCTTGAAAGCTGTTTCATATCAGATAGTAGTAATGTATATGATGGTGGGAGTCGCCCTCTTTACCACCTTCTTTTCCACCTTTTTCGTGTGTTCCACAATAATTCCTTCAGCTCTAAGTGAAACAAGCCACAATAGGACGGAGAAAAATATGTGAGCACGCTAATTTTTTCGAAAATAAACTTGACATGGCTGAATAAATTGTTATTGATATTCATATGCAATAATAGAAATGGGAGCAACCATCATGCTAGAGATAAAAGATCTAAGATTTAGCGTTCAAGAAACGGATCAATCAGGCCAAGAAATTAACAAGGAGATCATCAAAGGTATCACTTACACCTTTGAACAAGGAAAATTTTACGCAATAACCGGGCCCAACGGTAGCGGCAAAACCACCTTGGGCAAACTGATAATGGGCATCTATCAGCCGACCGGTGGCTCCATCTTGTTGGGAGGAAAAAATATCACAAATCTTTCAATTACCGAAAGAGCTCGCATGGGCTTGGCCTTTAGTTTTCAGCACCCTGCCCGTTTCAAAGGCATGACCTTCCGCGACTTGCTTGCTATTGCAGCAGGTACGGATGATGAAAACGCCTTGGTGAGCATCCTTACTAGAGTAGGACTTTGTTCCTTGGATTTTTTGGATAAGGAAGTAGGAGCAAAGTTGTCTGGCGGCGAGATCAAAAAGGTTGAGCTTGCCACCACCATCGCCAGGAATCCAAGGGTTGCAATATATGATGAGCCAGATACAGGTATCGACCTTTGGACCATCGGTCCAATGGTGGAACTTCTTAAAAAAGAACAGCACGAACACAACACCACCACTATAGTAGTGAGCCACAATGAAAAGTTTTTGGAAGCAGCTGATGAGGTGATCCTGATAAAAGATGGCCAAATTGCTCAAACCGGCCCAATGGCTGCACTTCTTCCACTGCTTCAAGATCTGGACTTCTGTTCATGGAAAAATATCTGTGAAGGAGAGTATGATGTTAGATGCCATAGATAAAGAATTACTCAAGGCAGTGGCCGATTTGGAATCCATACCAAAGGGCGCCTACAACATAAGGAAAAATGGTAGGCTTCTTTCGCGGGAAGTAACTGCCAATATCGACATAGAAACAAACGAAGATGGAACGGGTATAGATATCATAGTAAAGCCTGGAACCGTGAACGAATCGGTGCACATTCCAGTGATTCTCAGCCAGGCAGACCTTTTTGATGTGGTGAAGAATCGCTTTGTCATAGGCGAAGGCTCAGACGTGACTATTATTGCTGGCTGCGGAATTCATTGCGGTTCAGACAAGCCCGAAGGCCATGCAGGCGTTCATGAGTTCTATATCAAAAAGAATGCCAAAGTAAAATATGTAGAAAAACATTATGCCACTGGCCCTGGCACTGGTCGGAGAACCCTCAACCCTGTAACTAAGGTCTTCATTGAAGAAAATGGACATGCTGAAATGGAGCTTACTCAGCTTGGCGGTGTGGATGAAGCAAGACGTATAAATGAGGCCACGCTGGGGCCAAATGCCTCACTACTGATAACAGAACGTGTTATGACAGATGGTGAACAGCAGGCCGTTTCAGAAAACAAGATCATTTTAGAGGGACGTGACTGCAAAGCCGAGCTCATATCCCGTTCTGTCATAAAGGACAACTCCAAGCAGGATTTTTACGCCACTCTTGAGGCAAGGGAAAAGTGTTACGGACACCTTGAGTGTGACGCCATAGTCATGGGCAATGGAACAAATGAAACAGTTCCAGCCCTACGGAGTCTTCATCCAGATGCAGAGCTAACTCATGAAGCAGCTATTGGAAAAATTGCCAATGACCAGCTTATGAAGCTCATGAGCCTTGGGATGGATTATGACGAAGCAGTGAATCATATTATCAGGGGCTTTTTGAAGTAGCCGCTAAAACCCACTCCTTGACTGCCCTTTTTGCCGAATTAGGTCCAAAACTATTCGGTGAAAAGGGTCTTTATTTTTAATTTAAGCTTGAAAATAAAAAAGGCCATAGCGTGTCTGCTAAAGCCTAAATGACAGATGGGGTGAGCGGAGGGATTTGAACCCTCGACCTCCGGGGCCACAACCCGACGCTCTAACCAACTGAGCTACGCCCACCACAGGTCACAACAATTATATTTCAGGCTTGCTTTACCTGAAAAGCAGCATACATTTACAGAGATATGGAACAACTGTCAAGTAGAGTGCTCAAGAGCCTCTTCTACAAAATAATCAAGGAGGCAAAAATGGTAAACCAAAACGAATCTTCGCTGGAAACCGGTTCCACGGCTCCTGATTTCTGCCTGCCTGATCAGGATGAACAAGAAGTGTGCCTTTCACATTTTAAGGGTTCATGGATAATTCTCTACTTTTATCCAAAGGACAACACCAAGGGCTGAACCCAGGAAGCAGTGGACTTCAGCAAGGCCCGGGAGGCCTTCGAACAACTAGGTGCAGCCATTCTGGGAATAAGTCCGGATGCACCCAAAACTCACAAAAGATTCGTGGAAAAGCATGACATCCAAATAACTCTTTTGAGTGATCAAGAAAAAGACGTAATAAAAAAATTTGGTGTCTGGAAGCTAAAAAAGCAATATGGCAGAGAATATTATGGAGTTGTAAGGTCAACTTTTATTGTGGATCCCAACGGCAAAATTGTTTTTTCTTGGAAGAACGTAAGGGTAAAGGGCCACGTTGAAAAGGTGCTGCAAAAGTTGCAGGAGGTTGTTCAAACATGAAAAACCACGAGCGTCCTTTCAATGTCAGGGATTGCGCACTGGTTAGCCTTGCCACTGGATTGCGTGCACATAACCTTCGTGAATTCCAGGATGGTCTCTTGAGGGCTCCTGAAAGTTCCATATACCATCATTTTTGGGGTCGTTTTCTCCAGCCACGCTTTGACGAACCTGAGTACAACAATGACTTTGCAGCCTGGGCATACCGTGGGCTTCATGAAAAGGCCTTGGCAGAACGGCTGAGCGTACTTGATCCAACTGAATTCGAAGACATAGAATCCTTGAGGCAGGAAGTCCTTGAAAGAGTAGAAGAAAGACTTGATGAAAACGAGTTTGTGCCTTGGGCACGATCAGATCAGATCTTCTTTTTCACAAGGTCACAGATTATCGTCTTGGATACAGGGCATGTGCTGCATCATCCAAGCGAACTGGCCGACACTTTGCCGGAGATGGCACTAGGTTCAGTCTTCTATCACTTCATAGACGCAAGAAGACGTACACAGGAGCGTATAGATGACTTTACTGCATGGCTCGAAGGCTGGGGGGAAGAGTTTATGCCTCTCTGCCAAAGGATCATGACAGTGGACCCCTATTTTTCTTCTTTGAAAGAAATAAGAAGTGAACTGGCTGAAATATTCCGCACTTTTTTCGGTGGAGGTGGAAGATGAACCAACTCCTTCAACAGTATGGTGAGATAACTGGGCCAGAAGTTATTTCCCACCTTCAGCAACTCGCCGAATCTCTACAGGGCATGAAAGTAGTTCATGTAAATTCGACGAGACTAGGTGGAGGTGTTGCCGAGATCTTGCACAAGCTGGTTCCTATGATGAATTCCCTTGGATTGAATGCGGAATGGAGGGTAATAGAAGGTAATCCAGACTTTTTTAACTGTACAAAAGGCTTTCATAATGCGCTTCAAGGTTTCAGGACTGTGATCCCCGAATCCTTGCTCCAAGTCTATGAAACAGTAAATAGGGAAAATGCTGAAGAGCTGCGGCCGGTACTAGAAGATGCCGATGTGGTCTTCATCCACGATCCACAACCAGCTGCCTTGATAAAATGGATTGAAAACAGGAAGGGCAAATGGGTGTGGAGGTGCCACATCGATTGCAGCCGCCCTTACAGGCCAGTATGGAAATACATTAGAAACTATGTAAAGGATTTTGATGCCTCCATTTTTTCCCTGGCACAATTCGCTCAACCCTTACCCCATCCTCAATATTTAATCGCCCCTAGCATTGATCCCATAAGCGAAAAAAATGTGGAATTGCCTCAGGATGAAGTAATGGCGGTTTTCGAGCAGTTCGGTATGGATCCTGAACTGCCGCTGGTTCTCCAAGTCTCAAGGTTTGATAGATTCAAGGATCCAATTGGTGTCATAGAGGCGTATCGTATAGCCAAAAAGGTGATCCCCTTACAGTTGGTCCTGGCTGGCGGAACCGCCACTGATGACCCTGAAGGTGAGGCAGTCCTTGAAGAAGTAGAACGTGCTTCCGCTGGTGATCCAGATATACATATATTGTTGCTCCCACCAGACGCTCATCGCACAATAAATGCGCTTCAAAGGGCTGCAGACATTGTCTTGCAAAAATCTATTAAAGAGGGGTTTGGCCTCACAGTCACTGAAGCCATGTGGAAGGGCAAACCTGTCATTGGAGGCGATACTGGAGGGATCAGGCTTCAGGTCATAGATCACTATACAGGATTCCGGGTCAGGACACCTGAAGGAGCTGCCCTACGCATCCGCTATCTGCTTCATCATAGAGAAAGACTAAATGAAATGGGAGAGCTAGCAAAACGACTAGTAAAAGAAAACTTTTTGCTAACCCGTCACCTTATGGAGTATCTGGCCCTTATGATCAGTTTGGTCAAGGGGTTTGAAGACAGGATTGATGTATCAGAATGAAAATATTGAATCCAGAATTCAATCTTGAAGCATTTTGGCGCAAGGTACAAAGGGCAACTAAACGGTTACTGCTCCTGGATTACGATGGCACTCTCGCCCCTTTCAGAGTTGAACGTGACCGAGCCATTCCATATCCTGGTGTTAGAGAAATTATACGGCAACTTCTGAAGGAACCAGATCTTAAGATCATAATCATAAGCGGCAGACAAGCAGAAGAGGTCGTGGAACTCCTGGGCCTCAAGCATCATCCTGAAATATGGGGTGTTCATGGTATGGAACGGCTTTCAGAAAAAGACGAATTAAGTTCCCTTACCCTTTCTCCAAGGGCAGAAAAAGCCCTTGAACAAGCTGCTGAGAAAGCAGAAAGCTTAGGCCTGGCCAAAACCATGGAAAAAAAATCTGTCTCCATCGCTTTCCACACCAGAAATATGAACAAAAGTGAAACAGACAAAATAAACAATATTGTGACCTTAAAGATATTTCCCATCACAGCAGGAACTGGAATGGAGCTTCACCCATTTGACGGAGGGCTGGAAATAAGATCAGGCGCCGTCAACAAGGGAGACGCTGTAAACACAATATTTGAAGAACTGGGAAACGATAAAGATGTTGCAGCTGCCTATCTGGGTGACGATTTTACTGATGAAGATGCATTCCTGGCAATAAAAGGCCGAGGAGCAGCTGTTCTGGTTAGGGACGAGCTTAGGAAGACAGCAGCTGATCTTTGGATAAGGCCTCCAGATGAGTTGCTGGAATTTCTAAGCCGCTGGAAAAAAAGGAGCACAAGGTGAGCGCATCAGGCAAAAAGATAGTTGCAGTATCCAACAGACTTCCAATTACGATCAAAAAAACGGAATCAGGCCTCAGGATGAAGCCAGGGGCTGGTGGGCTTGTTACTGCCCTCGCACCTGTTCTTCGAAACCGCGGTGGAACGTGGATAGGCTGGCTTGGCCACAGTGGCAGACTTGAGTTGGACGAACTTCTGGACCAAGCCTCAAGAGAAACAGGCTATGAACTTTACCCAGTATGGTTAACAAAGGAGGAAGTAGACAATTACTACCATGGGTTTTCCAACGAAGTTCTCTGGCCCCTCTACCATGACCTTCAGACGAGGTGCAGGTTTGAGCCAAGATACTGGGACTACTACCTCACTGTAAACAAAAAATTTGCCAGAGCCGTTGAGTCAAAAAGTACAGAAGAAGACTTCATTTGGGTACATGACTACCATTTGACTCACCTGGCTAGTGAGCTTAGGAAGCTGGGGATAAAAAGGAGGACAGGCTTTTTCCTCCATATACCTTTCCCCACATTGGACATTTTTTTGAGACTTCCATGGAGGCGGCAGATCTTAGAAGCCATGCTTGAGTATGACCTCGTTGGATTCCAGACTCTGCGCGACAGACGCCATTTCGTGCAATGTGTACAGAGCCTGGTACCATCAGCCCGGATAAGAGGCAGGGGCCAAGTACTAAAAGCCACATACAACGGCCGGCAGCTCAGGATAGGCACATTTCCAATTTCCATAGATTACCGGGCCTTTGCCACAGACGCTGCATCAGAAACGGTTTCTACCACTGCTTGGTACCTTCATGAAGCATTACCTGAAAAACAGGTAATTTTGGGCATTGACAGGCTTGATTACACGAAAGGAATTCCAGAAAGGCTATGGGCCTTTGAAACTGCCCTCGAACGCTTTCCTGATTTAAGAGAAAAGGTGACCCTTGTGCAGGTAGTGGTACCCAGCAGGGAAGATGTGGAGGAATACAAGGCTTTGAAGGCAGAAATAGATGGGCTGGTTGGAAAAATCAATGGACGGTTTACCAGTTCTGGATGGGTACCGATTCATTACCTCTATAGGAGTCTCGACAGGACCGAGTTGTTGGCCTATTACAGGCTGGCCGAAATTGCGCTGGTTACCCCTTTAAAAGATGGCATGAATCTGGTTTGCAAAGAATATTGCGCATGCAACATAGAGGGTAAGGGTGTCTTGGTGTTGAGTGAATTTGCAGGAGCTGCGGCGCAATTACATAGATGGGCCTTGATGGTCAACCCTTATGACGTAATAAATGTATCAAACGCAATATATCAAGCATTTACCATGCAGAGAAAAGAGAGGCGCAGCCGCATGAGCCGTATGAGGGCAAGCATAAGGAAACAAGATATATTCTGGTGGGTAAACTCGTTTCTGCAAGCTGCCTTTTCTAGCAAACTAGAAGCATTCCCTTTGGTAATAGAGGATTATATACCCGCCCGGCAATAATTCACGCGCTTTATATATCTTTTGCAAACAGGCAAAAGTTACAATTTTCAACAAAAATTAAAAAAAATTCATAAAATAAAATCTTTTAATGGGTAGTTCCACCTATAAGGAAACGAAAATGTCGCTTGCAGTTTAATGTCCTAATTTTTAGCCACATTAAAATCCAAGAAAAATGACGCTATAAGCAGTTCTAGTGCGAAAATTATATACTTTGCCCCTTTTTTTACAAACAAAGGCTCCAGGCTGTTTTTGACATAAAAGTAACAACGAGTTAAAGGCATCAGGTTAAAAATGAGCCCTCATTCAGAAATAAAAAATTCTGAATATTTGCTGGAAATGGGCCAAAAACCAAAAATACGGACGGATAGGGAAACATGAAAAGAGACATGGTAATTAAAGGACGCGGAAATCAATTTTTTATTCTTGTTCTTTCGGCTGCCCTTATAATCTTCACATCAATCTCCGCTTTGGCGGAAATTGTTTTGCCTTATGGCAGCCTGACCATCAGAAGCAAGACCGAGTATCAGTTTCAATGGGCGACGCCGCCCAACAAAACTCTTGTGGCTGGCGATTCCAGTGATCAAGATTTTGAAGAACAACTAGGTCTAGACTGGTACTGGAAAGAAAAAGGAGTTTCTTTTCATTTTTTAGGAAGATATAGGAAAGATCTAGATGGAACCCCGAACGGTTCCATTTTTCAGGACTACATAGATGGCAATGGCAGGCAGCGGGAACAGATACTGCCGTACTATGGATATCTCGAATTCACCCAACTTTTGCCCAACTATGATATCAGGCTGGGCCGTCAATATGTTTTTGGAGCAAGCCAGAATATACAATTGGATGGCTTGTGGCTCAGAGGCGAAACTCCCTTCGATCTTAGCTGGCTTTCCATGGAACTTTATGGCGGCCTTGTGGCAGAACCTTTTGCAGACTTAAGGCGTGACTTGCTTGGGGGAATCAATCTAGGGTTTTACCCTACCAGGAATCTATCGCTCCATCTTGATTCCATGTTTTATAAAGAAAGCTCATGGGAGTTTGGTGCTGACTGGCGCCCATATGACTGCGTGAGAGTGAATGCTAGTTCGTCTTTCATCAACAATAGGGCAGACCAGGCGTTTGTCTATGTTGCCACTGACATCGAAAAAACAGGTACCTCTGTTGGTGTGAAGTTTACGAGAAATTTTGAAAACAAGGACCGGTCGGAATTCATTTTTGACTGGCAAGCTCCAGAAAAAGATCTGGGAAAAGATATAAAACGCCTCTACCTTGCCAGAGAGCGTGATTATAACCAAGTAGACCTCTCGTTGAGCCAGCATATTCCAGTCCATATTGGTAAGATCACCTTTTTTTCTAGATTCAGCATTAGAAAACTGGCCTTCAGTGATGAAGAAGACCTCTATACCACTGACTATACGTCAATTACTGCCGGTCTCACACTTGACGAGTTATTTCAAATCGATGGCTTTCATTGCTCTCTTGGAATAACCAAATGGTGGGAAAACAGGGATCTTTTTTACGAGGCAGAATCCTTCTCATTTTTTGCTGACGTAAGACAAAAGTTTTTTGAACGCTGGGAAGTAGCAGCAGGATACTATCACAAAACCGAGGATGTGAATTCCCTCATAGAAGATGAAGCAGCAAACAATTATTTTGGCGCTGTCAAATTTGACATAGATGAAAATAAGTGGGCAGAGCTGAAATACCAATATGAAAGGGATGACTATTACAAAGAGTTCGGCATAAGCGACATAAACTCTCTAACTGCCACATTTTTTATAAAATTTTAAAACGATTGAACAAAATCAGTGCAGAGGACAAAGAGATGAAGAGGACATATTCACTTACCACAATATTTGCTATGGCAGCAATGGTAATACTTGCTATTACCTCATGTAAGAAGGAAGAACTGGAGCTCAAGTTCAACCATCAGCTCCATGTGGTTGACAACGAAATGGAGTGTTCTCAATGCCACAAACCAACAGAGGGTGGAGGCATGGGTAACCCTTCCATGGACAAGTGTTCCGAATGCCACGACATTGATATCGACAATCCATCTGAAGAATGCCTGCTTTGCCACTCTGTTAAGAGCGCAGAAAATGACTACGCAATTGAGAGAGCTGTTCCCGACAAGCCCCGAGGCTATCATGATTTGATTTTCGATCATGAAGCACATGAAGGCGTGGAATGCTCAGTGTGCCATGGAGATATGAAAAAGTACGAAGAACTGGCAGAAATAGAATGGCCAGACATGTTCAGGTGCAAAAAATGTCACGATGGAGATGAAGCTCCTATAGATTGTGAAGTGTGCCATAAAGTCGTGCGAAAGGAAATCCCACCAGAAAGTCACCACGGAGACTGGGCTATGCAGCATGGACTTGCGAGTAGAACAGACAGATCATGCCAATTCTGCCATGATACTGAAAAAAGATTTTGTCAAGAATGCCATCAAACACAAAAGCCTAGGGATCACATTTTCAATTGGAAGACGACTCAACATGGGCAAGATGCAACTCACAACAGGCGCCTTTGTGCTGTATGCCACAACAGCTCTTTCTGTGTGGACTGTCACAGGACTAAAAAACCTATATCTCATGCCCGTGGGGACTGGATGGCCTTTACAAGGGAAAACGGCCATGCGGAAGAAGCAAGGCTCAATTTCCGGAGCTGTAACGTATGCCACACCACGCAAGAGTGCAGCAAATGTCACCAAAGGATCATTTTAAGGAAGTAATAGGCCTGGGTTAAAAGGCTTATATAGATAACAAAGCAATCAATGGCTCAAAAATTTCAGGAGGTTGAAGAATGACAATTAAACCAGCGAAAATTGCCACATTGATGTGGGCGGTAATGCTTGGCGCGTTGATGCTGCCACAGGCTGCTTTTCCGCACCCAGCAATCCAACTGCTAGACCGTGATGGAAACCCTGTGGCCAGTCAACTGAGTTCGACTGACACCATCACTGCAGCCAACGGTTCGGTTTACAAAGCCGGTCCGGCTTACAGCCCTAAGCAGACATGCGGAAAGTGCCATGATTACCAAGCAGTAACCAGGGCCTATCACTTCAGGGAGGGAGTGGGCCCAAATGGTGAAAATTATGATGACAATTGGAGCGACAAAAACAACGACGGCACTCTCTACAAGTATTTGGCCAATGCCTATGGCCACTTGATGAGCCCCGGACAGTATGGCGCATGGTGACCCCCCTCTTACCGCCAGTTGGCGGCTAAGAGGCAAAGGGGAAGCCAGGCCGATCCCTTTTCCACAGAAGGTAAAAAATACTTCTTTGATCAATCCACTCCAGACCAGATGGCGGTTTGCTATTCATGCCATCCAGGCGGAGGTCCAGCTGAAGGTATCGTGCAAAGCAATGGAACGGTGATTCCTTACGATGACCCCTCGCTTTCCCCGGTTCATTCGTATGACCGCGACTTTTTCACATATGGCCCAAATGCCACTACTCTTGGACTGTATGGTGGAAGTACAATAGAAGAAACTGTTCGCAACAACGGCTCTCCATATCGTCACAACTGGGAAAAAAGCGGGGTAATGGAGGCAGACTGCCTTCTGTGCCACATCGATCCGGAAGCTGGTCAGGCATGGCGTGCAGCTGACGGTCTGCTGGTCAAGACATTCAGACCTAGGCTAATGATATTTGCGGATAGGCAAAATGGTGAAGTAACCAAAATTTCGTTGGGCATGCCTTTAACAACAGGCCTTTTGAACGAATCAGTACTCAACTATACCGATCCTGCACAGCGTTTTTCTCGACCCACAGCACTCTTTCAGATGGCACAGATGCCAGCAGAGTTGACTGGCCAGATGATGAAAATGTGGACAGACGGCTTGAAACAAATTGAACAGAGTGGCAAGAGCCTGCCTTACGCCCTCTATGCTCCCCCGCAGATGGTACCAAAAATCTGGGGTGCTGAAGGTTTGAAACCAGAATACTGTGCCAATCCAAATGGCCCAGCAGATGAAATGCAAAGGCTTATGGCCACCCAAAACGATATAAACCAGCTCTTTGCCGGCTTTTTGGGATTCTTAAAGGAAAATGGTGTGCTGCCTTCTGAAGCCACCATGGATCAAATGATGACAATGTTTTTCAACGATTTCATCTATGGCTACAGGATTAAATCCCAAATGGGTACCTTTATGCCTATTCCTGTGCCCTTGAGGGCCTATGAGCCAGGAAAATTCTACTCAAACTGGGATAGTCCGGATGCCTCAGTGAGGGACTATGTCCGTGCACCCTTGATAGAAGGCCAAGGAATTCCTTACTCTGGCAGGGTTGGATCAGGATGGCAGGCAACCATGTTTGCCATTGGACGTGCCATGCAAGGAGACAATACATACATGAAACCCGATGGTACGCCAGATGTTTCAAAGGTTTTTGAAGATATCATGGCTGGCAAGCTTCCATCCACTATCGCTGAGGGCATACGCCACGATTATCTGCCCAGCTTCTTCAACATGATGCCCACCGCCGTTCTTATGGGTATAGATCTGAATGGGGACAACATGCCTTTGAGCTATATCCAGTTAGTAAAAAATGGGAACGAATGGGAAGCTAAGGCATATTACAATGTTTCCGATTTGGGAGACGGGACCATCAACCTAGACATATTTGGTGGCAGGCAGGAGTTGAACTCATACAAATGGGTCAAGGTTTGTGGCCAGTGTCATGTAATGACCAAAGACCATGGCAATTCTGAATGGTCCCGGGCACGTTTGTATAACCTTGGAATGCCTGCAGACTGGGTCAAGAACGGACAATTTGTAAACTGGACAGATGACCCAGAGGCCCCTGGTTATGATGTTCACATGTCTTCCAAAAAAATGGGGTGCGGGAGTTGCCATTTGAGGGAAACAGGCAACATTGAAACATTGCACAATTTCCTCAAAGGTACTGATACGGCTCACATGGTGCGCAATGACCTAGACAACAATCCAAGGCCAAAAACCTGCGAAAACTGCCATCTGAATGGTGGAGACCCCAGAGCGCCAAATCCTGTGAATGCCCATGAGGAAAAGTTTGGGGAAAACACTGGGCGCCACATGGCTATGATCGAGTGTGAAGCATGTCATCAGCCATATAAACGCACGTGGCGGTTCCGGGCCTTTGACGATACATTGGGTTACTATGGAAATTTTGACAACCGTTTCGGGTTGAATGTACTGCCTGGAGGAGATGGCTCCATGATGGCCTTTCCGCCTGAATATGCGTTGTCTCCAGTATATGGAACATCTCCGGGATATGGAATCCCCCATTTCCATATGCTTTCCCAGCACATTGATGCTGATGGTTCTGGTAAGATAGTGCCCATGGACTTCGTGGCTCAAATGGTTGATTATTTCTGGATGGATGGATCAGCCGATCCTGGCCTGATAGTCAACGGAATGCCCACCAATATGAAGTTCGACTTCTGGAGATATTTCTACGATCTCACTTTAGACAATTACAAGTCTATGGGAGTTCCAATCACCTACGATCCGCGTTATGACAATGAGGTCTATCCGCCTCTCTACTTTGCGAATATTAGAAATGGCTATCCTCAAGTTACCGTAGGTAATCCAATTACAATCCTTACGTGGGTGGACGTAAATCCTCAGCCAGACCATGACATGAAAGATATTGCCTATGGTGGAGCCAAGGTCCTATATTTGAGAGAAATAAATTCGGCTATAAGGGCCTATATGATGCCCACAAAGGTTGGCATGGTTAATCCCATGGATATGGCCATGATACCGCCCAATGATCCAACATGGGCCGCCAATCCATATGTTGGGAAGGCGATTTTGAAGGATAGTGGCTACGTAATCTTTGATCATACAGGTGACATGTATCCAGACCTTTGGTGGCCAGAAGATGTCAGGGCAATGCAGGAAGCACTCAAAAAAGTGTTGAAAGCAGAAGGCGTTGAAGATCCCAAACCAGTACTCTTCATGGCTGCCCACTACTTCTCTGATTCCCACGGTATTCAACCTGCGGAAAAGGCCCTAGGCGCAAGCTCTTGTTACGATTGCCACGGCGACTATACCAAAGATCCAGGCGCACACAGGGTAACCGACAGAATAATCACGTATCTGCCCTGGGCACCGCCTTGGTTCTCTGAAGAAGGCAGATTTTTGAGGTATGATCCTCAGAGTGTTCCAGATGATGCTCCCATCTGGATGAAAAGGGCCGGGATGGTTCTCAACAATCCTGATGGATACTTCGTCGTAGACGGTGAAGTTGCATATATTGAGCCTATCCAGGCCAACAACATGGCCGTGCTTGGTGCCAAGGCAAAAGATGTATTGGAATTGAGCAGGCACCATGCAGAAGAACTGTTTTACATGGTGGCTGAAGGAAGCGTAAAAGGCAGTGAAATAGAAGAAATCAACCCTGCCCTTCTTACACCTGAAGAACGTGAAATGGAGTTTGCACGCCAGGTGGTAACAAGCCCTTGGAACCAGAAGCTATATTTCTACATCCCGCTTGAGTTGAAATCCCACTTGGCAGAATGCGGTTTCCAGCCTACTGCAGAGGAGATTTACATTCATAACCAAGGCCTGGCAGAAGCCTATGTGGCTAAAATTGGTTTTGCTGAACATGAAGGATCTAACGAACCAATGATTATAAAATTGCCATATACAGGAGCCGAACCCACCATAGTGAGCATGAAGTCTGGACAAACATCCTTCAGAAGGGACAAATCAGCCAAAATCCTGAATCAAACCAGCGGATATGTGACAGTTGTGGTTGATCATCCAGGCGAATACGCAGCAGTGAATGCAAATCTCTTTAAAGGTGTAAATATTGACCTTTGGAAGGCATTTATCAAAGACTAGGCTTTAAATTAAATCGAGAAGTACGAAAACAAAAGGGCGGGGTCAAGCACCCCGCCCTTTTGTTTTTCATATTTATCTAAATTGCTTAATAAAAAATTGATTAATAAATAGACACTAAATCTATGGACCCCACGGCTACAATAGAACCAGTATGATCATAAATTGCGCATGTACCACTAAGGGAATCTGCCTGCAATTTCAGCTTGTAAAGTTTCGAGTCACTGCGCACATCTATCCAAATCTCTGGGGTGGCACCTTGATAAAATGCCCCGGCTCCGGATGCTATGGAAGCTTGAAGACCGTCCACCGAAGAAAATGTCCCGTATACATTGACAAAAGTGCGGCCTAAATCTACGTCAAGGGCAAGAATTGGCATGGACAGATTGACAGAATGATTCTCCATGTCAGTCAAATTAGAAACCTTCCAATGCAACGTAGCCACTGTCTCTGCTGCAGAAATCAGGGATTTCGAGCCAAACAACAAAACTACAACCACTGCCAGCAAACAAATCGTCTTCTTCATCACTATCCTCCCTTAAATTGTTTAAATATTAAATTAATATAAAATATATTTTATATTCTTTTATCTATAATAATGCAATCGTAATTTAATATTAACAGCCATATTCAACCCTTAAATATTGTCCATAGCCCGATGACGATGAAACCTGTGCCAGCAATAATCTTCAATGTCTTCGGAGTCAAAACTTGTCCCAAAATCCCACCTGCTGCTACACTTAAAGCTGAAGCAGATATTAGAGCAGCAGCTGCAGCACAAAAGACGAGAAACTTGTTGGTCTCATTGTCTGAAGCAAACAGCATAGTCGCCAATTGAGTCTTGTCACCAAGTTCAGCAAGAAATACAGCAGCAAAAATGGACAAAAAATTCAAAATGGTCGCGTTCACTTGCTACCTCCTATAGGATCATATGACTTTGAACCAAACTTGTCCGTTGAAACTTAACATTTAACCAGCAATAAAAAAGCCCGGCTTAAGCCGGGCTTTTTGAACAACTCTACTGAAAGATCTTAATGGTGTCTATGCTGCTTGCATTTATGTTTCTTATGCTTCTTTTGACCTTTGTGTCTTCCCCCATGATGATTGGTGCATTTTTCGCAATCACATCCGGCTTCACATTCATCATGGTGTTTGGAAAAGTTACAGTTTTTATGACATTCAAGGTGATTGTCATGGCATCCCTTTTC
The DNA here is from genome assembly GCA_964459155.1 of uncultured Desulfobacterales bacterium. Taxonomy (GTDB): domain Bacteria; phylum Desulfobacterota; class Dissulfuribacteria; order Dissulfuribacterales; family JALVPX01; genus JALVPX01. Next base: position 2,233 of record CAYWKF010000010.1, on the reverse strand, counting down.
GCATCCGTCATGATGCTTCGAACAGTTACATTTTTTATGGCATCCACATTGCTTGTCATGAGATGTGCAATCCGCACAATGGGATCCACAATTATGTTTGCCATGATGATGTTTACCACAGTGACGACCGCCATCACATCCACAATCTGAACCACCATCAGCAGGGCAAAGTCTTCCACCGTTTCGACTGTAACCATCCACGCATACACTAGTCTCTGTACCTAGGATACCCCTCTTGTCTGAGCCTGAAAAAGTAAATTCTTCACCAGGCGCTACCATATCGTACATCTTTGTTGGTGGAGATCACATAGTCTTTTATGCAATCCTTAGTTATCCTTACGTTGATGAAGCATAGTTTTTTGCCGCAGGTAGGCTTTACGATATCTGCTTCTGGTAGGTTCAAGCTCATAGGCACGCTTGAAAAATTCAAGAGCCTTTATTTGATTTCCCATTATCTTATAGGTTTTTCCAAGAGAAAAAGCGGCTGCAGCGCTATCCGGCTTACGCTCTATACGTACCAGCCCGAGTTTTAGTGCCTTTTTTATATGGAGTTGCTCTTTTTCCTTATTGCCAAGCATACGATAAATTAGTGCAAGACTTCTGTTGTTGGACGAGCTATTGGGATTTTTCTTGTATCTTTTAAGGGCGATCTGCAATGCCTTGTCTAAATACAACTCGTGTAATTTGAGATTCCCTGCTCGCCTATGAGCCTTTGCCAGACTTCTCAGCCTAGACGTACTATTGGGTTTAAGTTTATAATATTCCGTATAGAGCATTACCGCCTTATCCCATAGCTTATAACGGGTGTAACGACCGGCAAATTTTTTAATTCCATTCTCTATTCGGTTATCGATCTGAACACGCCTCTCAGGAGAAGCATACAACAATTGGGTTGTAACCGTTGAGGCTAGGACAACAAGGATAATAGTGACGACCATGCATAGGGCCAGCCTGAAAGAATCACCATGTCCCCAATTTAGAGAATTGTGAATGTCAAGATTCTTTTTTAGGGCGAATGCATAGTGCAATGCCATGATAGCCATGGCAATTCCAACCAATAGTTCTGCCACTTCTGCTTCGTTAAAGGAAAAAGGCTCCAACTCCAGATAGGAAGTCAGCAAAAACAGTGGGGCAAGATAAAGAGGTGGCGAAGCAAGTCCATGCCGCTCCAGCCATATTACAGGCCGAAAACGCAAGTGTATCAGTAAAGGGTAGATAAATCCGTAACCAGTAAGAGCTGCTGCCAGTAGGTATTCTATGACCACTTTGAGTTGGGTGTGGTAAGGCCCGACCAAAAAATTATGAAAGTTCATCTCACCCTGGAGATTATGGGATTTGAAAAGTTCCGGTGAAGTTACTTGAAATACTCGTTGTCCCCAAGAAATCTCCTCCATAACGGTATAGAAACAAGCAAGAGCTAATAGAATAAAAAAACGGCGATATCGGCTAAAGCGCATCGCATTGGATATGGAAAACAACAAAGCTGCAAGAAATAAATAAAACTGAGTCCATTCACCATAAAGATCCTCATATGTAGCCCAGATGTAAGCGATTGGAAATTTCAAGGCCATGACGGCATATGCGCCGATAGTACTCAAAAACAATAACCAAAGTAGGATCTTGTGGATGTTTTTATTCACCATAGTTACAAAATAGTTTACTTCCAAGTTGAAGAGATCATAAAAATTAAATTATCTATGTAATGGCCGACAGGAAAAATTCTGCCGGCCTTTTTGATTCCATGTTCGGGATCTTCAGTTCAGAATGAATTAGTTTTTTATGCTTGTAGTCACGGTATCCAAAGCCAGGAGTACCGCTTATGCCATGAACGAAATTTTCTGTGCTTCTTTTTTTTGTGGGGGGAAACGTGATCACTGTTCTTCCACGTGGAATCACAGCCACCGCAATGGCCGCTATCAGAATCTGAATCACTGTCACCCCAATGACCATCGTCAGAATCCGAATCACTGTCACTACAACTTCCTAAACCACAGCCACCGCAATGGCCACTATCAGAATCTGAATCACTGTCACAAGAGCCTGACCCGCCAGCACTTACCGGGCAAAGTCTTCCGCCGTTTCGACTGTAACCATCCACTATCACAAAATCACCAAAGACCATGCCTATACCTATGGGCTGAGAACAACTGGTGTGTATCTTAGTGTTCAATTGGCCATCCACGTAGACCTTGATCTCTGTACCCAAGGTACCCTTCTTGTCTGTGCCTGAAAA
>CAYWKF010000009.1:0-15173 GCA_964459155.1 uncultured Desulfobacterales bacterium | reverse complement strand
TGCCCTTTCCATGACCTCGTTTGGATTGAATGACCCGTCCGAGGGGATTACGACCATTCTATCACTCAACTGCTGCCAAAGGCCCTTCAAGGTTTGGATTGAATGACCCGTCCGAATATCAACCGAGTAATAAATTATGGTGATTATAGTTCAAGAGGAATGACACCATTTTATTTAACCTCAAACCCTTTGCAGCATTCGTAACCACTCACTTTCATGAATCAATTTATTCACTAAAGGCTTTTTCACTTCATACCGAAAAATATATAAAATAAAGGTTAGATGCGAGCTTCCTAATGTATTCATCCACTTTTCGTGAAAATTATCCCACTTTGGACACTACTACCCTTTTTAAGGCCCTGATAGATCATTTTAACGGCTTTATTAGTGTGGTTTCTCCCGATGACAAGGTATTATTTGCTAACAAAGCTCTTGTCGAAAGAACAGGATTCGATCCAGTTGGCCATATTTGCTATAATGCCTTTCACGGTAGGGCCACACAATGCCCTTTCTGTCCAAGGGATGAAGTGATCAACCAAAACAAGGTCCTCACATGGGAAAAGAAAAGCCCTTTGGATGGGCGTTGGTATAATGTTGTCAACACCGCTGTGGAGCTTCGCTCTGGCCAGAAGGCCATGTTTGCTTTGGCCATTGATGTACATGATAAAAAATTGGCCCAGGAAATCTCTGAGCGTCAGCGTCTGCTGATTGAAACAATTTGGAGCAAAGCTCCATTTCTTATCACAGGGATAAACCCCGAAAATGGTGAAATTGTCTATGCAAATAATGCCTATCAAACCATTCTTGGCTACTCCCAGGAAGAAATTATAGGCCAACGGGTGTTTGACCTTTTTTCAAAAGAAGAGCAGGAGCAAGCCTTCAAGTGCTGCAGGGAGGTCTGTAAAGGCGTTGAGAAAAACGGTGTTGAATTCTGGTGGAAATCAAAAGACGGAGAGAAGCGCCTCCTTGAAAGCACTTGTTTTCTAGTCAACAGTGAAGATGGACAAAAAGTCATCTTCAATATAGCAAAGGACATAACAGAAGAAAAAAGGCTGCAGGATCAACTGGTGCAAGCACAGAAAATGGAGGCTATCGGGCGGTTGGCAGGTGGCATGGCCCATGACTTTAATAACCTCCTGACTTCGATACAAGGATATTTAAGCCTTATTGAGAGCAGCAAAGATGATCCACAAAAGCTCTCAGTCTTTTTGAAGAACATAAACTTGGTTCTTGAACGTTCAACTGATCTCACCCAAAGGCTGCTCACTTTTAGCGGCAAGCGGCTGCAAAAAAGCACTGTGATCGATCTACCATCCTTTATTTTAGACATGCACCATTTTCTTCAAAGGCTCTGTGGTGAAAATATTGAATTGGAAATAACTTTGCCAGAAGAAGACATATTTATTTATGCCGATCAAACCCATCTCCAGCAGATAATCATGAATCTGATTGTCAATGCAAAGGACGCCATGCCAAACGGGGGTAAAATATTACTTCTTGTTGAACTCAAGGAGAGTGATCATCTACACGGTGCGCTTTGTGAAGATAGTCCGGAATCTGAATGGGCTGTACTAACTGTGATCGATTCGGGTTGCGGTATTCCAGAAGAGGTCAAGCACAGGATATTCGAGCCATTCTTCACTACCAAACCTCCTGGAGAAGGGACTGGTCTTGGCCTTGCCATGGTCTATTCATTGGTAAAACAGTATGGAGGGCATATAACGGTCAGCAGTGAACCTGGCGAGGGAACCACATTTAAAATTTATTGGCCGCTTACCCAAGAAGCAGAGGAACCTAAAGAGGATTCTGCAGACGTTTCCAAAAGGCATGGAGGGGGTGAAACCATCCTGGTGGTGGAAGATGACGCCATGGTTCGTTTTCCATTGACTGAATTGATCGAAAGCGCTGGTTACAAGGTAGTAGAGGCAGAAAATGGTGAAGAGGCTTTGGAAATATTGGCAAAGGAAAAAATTGATCTGATAGTCTCTGACCTGGTCATGCCCAAAATGGATGGAGCAGAGCTTACAAAAATTGTACAGAAAACATATCCTGCTACGAAAATAATCCTTTCTTCCGGTTATCCTGAAAACTGTACACCTGAAAATGGTAAACTGCGTGGAGTCACTTTTTTAGCAAAACCTTACAGTTTTTCAAAACTGCTTAACAAAATACATACGCTGCTAAATTAAACAAAAGGTTTTCCATCCCAATCTTGCCTTAATTATCTTATCAATCATCTTTCAACTTGTTTATTTACAATTTCCCTATCGTGTCTCATCTTAATACTGTGTAGTTTGATCCAACCCAGCCAAAAGAGAGGACGCAATGACCGGTAAGAAAATCGGCTACTTGGAAGCAGTTTCTATTGGTATAGGCGGTATGATAGGCGGCGGCATTTTTGCGGTTCTGGGGCTTACTGTCATGCTTGCCCATGGTGCAGCTCCCCTTGCCTTCTTAATTGCAGGCTTGATAGCCATTGTCACTTCTTATTCCTATGCCAAACTTTCTGTTCGTTTTCCAAGTGAAGGCGGTACCATTGAGTTTATAGTCCAGGCTTTTGGCCCTGGTGTCTTCTCTGCTTGGCTTAATACTCTGCTGCTGGCCAGCTACATCATAATGCTTTCCCTCTATTCATATGCCTTTGGAAGTTATGGGGCTGTGTTGACCGCCGGCTTTGAGGATCTGTTTGTCAAGAAGGTATTAACAGCCTCTGTCATAGCCTTGTTTACTGTTTTGAACATCTTTGGGGCTTATATTGTAGGTAAGGCTGAAGACTACATGGTTGCCTTGAAGATACTGATATTGCTTTTTTTCTCAGTATTGGGATACCTGACTGCTGATCTTTCGAAGCTGTCCCCATCTCACTATCCCCATTTTCTTCATGTGGTCGCAGGTGGTCTTATGATTTTCCTGGCCTACGAAGGATTTGAACTCATAGCCAACACAGCTGGTGATGTCAAAGATCCTGACAAGACCCTTCCTAGGGCCTTTTACAGCGCCGTGTTGTTCGTAATATTAATTTACATGTTGGTGGCTTTGGTCGCAGTTGGAAACCTAAAATATGACGAAATAGTAAAGGCTCAAGATTATGTACTTGCTGAAGCGGCAAAACCATTTTTAGGCAAAGCAGGTTTCGTGCTCATTGGCCTGGCTGCGCTAATCTCTACTGCGTCTGCTATAAATGCCACACTTTATGGAACTGCTCGAATAAGTTATATGGTTGCGAAATTTGGACAGTTGCCAAAAATCTTTGCTAAAAGGATATGGAAAGGCGCTTATGAAGGACTTGTCATCCTTGCTATACTAACTTTAATATCGGCCCTTACATTCAATCTTGAAAATATTTCAGTGGCAGGAAGCATAGGTTTCCTTCTGGTTTTTGGTGCGGTAAACCTGGCAAATGTCAAGCTTGCCGAGCACACTACTTCAAGCAAACTTTTATCTGGCGTTGGTGCAGGAGCATGTTTTGTTTCAGTGGTCGTGCTAATTACACACAATCTCAAAATGGCACCTTCTTCTTTAAAGTCGTCTATGGTGGTCATAGTCGCCACCCTGATTTTTGAATTCTTTTATAGGCTCATTACGAAGAAGAGGCTTTCTGAGTTCATAGATTGGAAACTCAGAGAAAAAGAAGAATTTTTGGATAATTTTGAAAAATATTTGGAACCGATTTTAAAAGCGGTCGAAACACATTTCAAAGGTGCTGAAGTGTATATTCTTGACGAGTTGGCAAAAGGTGAAAGGAAACCAGCCAACAAGCTCCATATTGGAGTTAGGGTGAAAGAAAAAATGACTAAGGAACAAGAGGAACAAGGGGAACAAGATATAAAAACCAGTGCTGGCTTAAAACCCCATCATCCGTTGAAGGTCTCATTTGTCACCACAGAAACCGAAGATAAAACATTGGCATCCCGTTCATCAAAGAAAATATCTACAGGAACCCTTTCATGATCTGAAATTTTTGGGAAAAAGCTACACGTTGTTTCTGCGCATTTTTCAATAACTTTTTAATTGCAAGGTGACATGCTTCGGCATGACTTCAAAAGAAATTTGGATAAATACATCAGGACATTCAGTAGACCAAGCACGAACTGTTGCAGTAAATGCTTTTGTAACAATGGAGCTTTTTTACCTATTTTGTTGCCGATCATTAAATAAGTCCATCCTTCAACTGGGTTTCTTCACGAATTTGTGGGTACTCATTGGCGCGTTTGTAATGTTTGTATTCCAACTAGCTTATACCTATTTGCCCATAATGAATGACTTGTTCCAGAGTGCTCCCATCAGCCTGGCAGCATGGATAAGAGTGATAATAGCAGGTATTGTGACCTACGCATTGGTAGAAGTTAATAAAAGGCTACAAAGTGTTAAACTTATTGGATATTAAAAATGTGTCTTCCTTAGAACAACCTTCATTTGAATTTAGCAAAATAGTGTTTGAAATAGTTAACTAGACCATTTCGTTTAATGGCAAGGGACGAAGATTTGGCATTGAAAATGTGAAAATCCCTTCTGTTGTTTTTCTCAAATTTGAATAGAAGCGAATCACAGAAATACCATGTGCATCGGTAAGAACGTTGAATTCTTAGTAGCTTACATCCACTATGGCTCAAAAATTGACAAGTGCCATGTTCCGGCCTAGTCATGTCGTAATACTGCCAAGGAAGTCCAATACTTTTGAAAAAAATGAGGTCTTCGAAATCAGGAAACGCATGACTGTTAACACAGCATCCAGTTGGGCATTCAGCGCAAATAGGCTCAGTAAATTGGCTCAGTATGGGTTCAAGGCCCTGAATGGCCTGTTTTACTGTTTCGCCCAATTGACACAGTTGTTTTATGTAGGGGCTTGTTGAACAAAATATCTCGTCCAATAAAGTACGAGCATCTTTAAAAGCCTTCTCATCACCATAAACTAGTTCGGGTAGGTCCATGAACTAGGCTACTTCACTTAATGTATTTAATCAACGAGACAAGAAAAAATGTCTCTTTGTTTTTGAGAAAGAACAACTTGACGCCCTCTAGCCTTTTTAATTATGTTGTGCCGTCAGGATCTTCAGGATTTCAGGTCATTTCCTGCGCCTGCCTGACTCTGAATCAAAACCAACAAAGGGAGAGAGAAGATTATGGATGTAACAAAGGTCAGGAATGTAGCACTGGTTGCCCAGAATAGCAGCGGCAAAACATCTTTGGCTGAAGCAATGCTCTATACTGCCAAGGCTACAAAACGCCTGGGCAAGGTAGATGACGGCACTTCAGTGATGGATTTCGAACCAGAGGAGTTAAAGCGCCACATTTCCATCAGCACTGCCTTCCATCACCTGACCTGGAAAAAGATCCAGATTTTTCTCATGGACACCCCAGGAGATGACAACTTCTTGGCTGAGGCAGAAAAGGCACTCCATGTAGCGGACAACTGCATATTTACTGTGGATGCAGTCACTCCTGTTAAGCCCCAGACCGAAAAAGTCTGGGACATGATCAAAAAAGCCAATTCCCCGGTTCTTATGCATGTCAACAAGATGGATAAGGAAAGGGCAGATTTTTTCAAGGCCATAGACGCCCTTAAAGATCTCTTGGAAGTGCGCCTCGTGCCTGTGGCAATGCCCATTGGTTCCCAGGAAGATTTCAAGGGGGTCGTGGATTTGATCCAGATGAAGGCGTACATGTATGAAAAGGAGGGTTCCGGCAAGGGCACAGCCGGTGACATTCCCGATGATTTGAAAGACCAGGCCGAAGAGTTGAGGGCAAACCTTATTGAGTTTGCTGCAGAAAGCGATGATGAGCTTCTGGAAAAATTCCTGGAAGGCGAAGACCTATCACCAGAAGAAATTGTCGCTGGCCTGAAAAAAGGCATATTGGAAGGCGGCTTTGTGCCGGTAAGTTGCGGCTCAGCCACCTTGAACATGGGTACAGACAGGTTCCTGAGCCTTGTTACAGATTTTCTAGCGTCTCCTGGTGACAGGGGCGCTGTCTCTGCCTCCAATCCAAAATCTGGAGATGAGGTAGAAGTTTCTCCCAACCCAGATGATCCCGTTGCAGGCCTTGTGTTCAAGACACTTACAGATCCATACGCAGGTCGTCTCTCCATTTTGCGTATCTATTCTGGCACACTGACTCCAGACGGTACACTTTACAATCCTAACAAGGATGTTAATGAACGCTACAGTCAAGTCATGCTGCTTGAGGGCAAGGAACAAAAACCAACAGATGCAGCTGGTCCTGGCTATGTGGTTGCCCTGGCCAAACTCAAGGAAACCACCACCGGAGACACGCTTTGCGACCAGGCTCGCCCAGTCATGTTTTCCTTTGTGGAATCCAAGCCCGGGTTGCTTACCTATGCCATCAAACCAAAAACAAGGGGAGACGAAGAAAAGATCACCCAGGCGCTCCAGAGACTTCAGGAAGAAGATCCCACGCTGGTGGTGAGGCGTGATCCAGAAACTAACGAACTGCTCATTTCTGGTAATGGCCAAGTTCACATAGATACAACCATTGAAAAACTCCAGCGTAAATTCGGAGTGGAAGTGGATTTGACAACGCCGAAGATACCGTACCGCGAGACTATCAAGGCCACGAAGAAAGGGGTTATTTACAGACACAAAAAGCAGACAGGCGGTGCCGGACAGTTTGCCGAGGTACATTTTGATATCTCTCCATTACCCCGTGGTGAAGGATTCGAATTTGAAGAAGCCTTGGTAGGTATGAATGTTCCCAGAAACTTCGTTCCAGCAGTTGAAAAAGGACTTCATGAAGCTATGCAGAAGGGGCCTTTGGCTGGATATCCAGTTGTGGATGTAAAGGTGAGGTTCTATGATGGCAAATCCCACGAAGTGGATTCATCAGAAATTGCCTTCAAGATAGCCTCCATTCAATGTTTCAAAAAGGGTGTGCTGGATGCAAAACCCACCCTGCTCGAACCAATTATGAAGCTAACGATAACGGCTCCAGATGATGCGGTAGGCGACATAATGGGAGATCTGAGTGCCAGAAGAGGCAAAGTAATGGGTATGCAGCCAGGTGAAAAGGGCAAGCAGATCATAGAGGCGCTGGTGCCCTTGTCGGAAATACAAAAATATGTACTTGACTTGAATGCCATGACCCAGGGAAGAGGCACTTTCACCATGGAATTTTCCCATTATGAAGAAGTGCCTCCAGATATCGCCCAAAAAATCATCGAACAGGCCAAGCAGGAACAGGGCTAATCCATTGAGGCTGGTTGTCTGATATGTTTACAGCGGGTGTGCTCACATGCAGTGACACTACTTACAAAGGTGAACGGGAAGATAGTGCAGGACCTCTGATACGGGAAAGCTTACAGGAATCAGGCTTTGATATTTTGATCCACAAGGTGGTGGCAGATGATATCGAGGCCATAAGCTCCACTCTTAGGAAATGGTCAGACCTGCTCAAACTGGACCTCATCGTAACTACTGGTGGAACAGGCCTATCTCCCAGGGATGTCACCCCTGAAGCCACGGGAAAAGTAGCAGAACGTGAAATTCCAGGTATAGCAGAGGCGTTAAGGCATGCAGGGCTTCAATTTACTCCACGGGCAATGCTTTCCAGGGCAAAAGTGGTTACCAGGGGCGCAACTTTGATAATAAATCTGCCTGGCAGCCCCAAGGCAGTGATTCAATCTATGGAAGTCTTGCTGCCTGTATTGCCCCATGCAATTTCCAAAATAAAAGGTGACACCACACCCTGTGGGTAACCGGCACAAGAGAGGGCCACTTTGAAGTTGGGAATTTTAATGAGAAATGGAAGTCTGATTTTTGAGGCGGCTAATAAAAGGAATTTATGAAAATTGGGATTGTAGGCCTGCCTGGCGCAGGCAAGACAACAATATTTAATGCGTTGACTGGAAATGCCGCAGACACCTCTTCCTATTCAGGTGGCTCCAAGGAGCCAAACCTTGCAGTGGTGAAAGTTCCAGATAGCCGCTTGGACAAATTGTCTGAAATGTACAAACCAAAGAAGACCACCTATGCCCAAGTGGAATATGTTGATGTGGCTGGCACCATACCCGTTAAGGATCATGAACAAAAGGGCTCCTTGGATAAATTCTTGACCCTGTTGAGGCCGGTGGATGCCATTCTGCATGTGGTGCGTGGTTTCGAACTTCACGGCACTCTGCCTGAACCGCAGCGTGATGTTGACGACTTTGAAGCAGAGCTTGTGCTGGCTGATCTCATCATTGCTGAAAAGCGTCTGGAAAGGCTTCAAAAAGAGGTAAAAAAAGGCAAAAAGGGAAATCCCAGGGAACTTGAGTTGCTTGAAAAGACAGTCAAACTCCTTAATGAAGGAAGGCCTCTGAGGCCATATCCAGACCTTGCCAATGCACCAGAACTCAAGGGCTACGCATTCCTATCGGCAAAACCCTGCATCATTGTTTTAAACATAGCCGATGAGGCAAATTATGGGGAGCTTGAGATAAAACCACCTGAAGGGGTGCCTGTTCTGGAAATAAAGGGGCGCCTTGAAATGGAGCTGGCTGAACTTCCTGAGAAGGAGGCGGGAGAGTTCAGAAAGGATCTCGGAGTTTCTGAACCAGCCACCTTTCAACTCATTCGCACCTCGCACAAACTGCTTGGATTGATTTCATTTTTTACCGTTGGTGAAGACGAAGTGAGGGCCTGGAACATCAAAAAGGGAACCACTGCCCAAAAGGCTGCAGGGGTTATTCACACTGATATAGAGCGGGGGTTCATACGGGCAGAGGTGGTGGCTTACGATGATCTCATAGAAGCTGGCAGCTATTCCAATGCCCAGAAGTCTGGCAAGGTGAGGCTTGAAGGCAAGGATTATATAGTGCAGGATGGTGATATTATTAACTTCAGATTCAATGTATAATAGCCCATGAAAAAACAGCCTGAAAAATCAGAACTCAAGGTCTTCAAGGAATATCTAAAGGCGCATGGAATGCGCTACACACAGGAACGGGAGGCTATAATTAAGGAGATATTTGCCACCCATGACCATTTTGATGTGGATTCCTTGTATATCAACATGAGGCACAAAGGTGTCCAAGTCTCCAAGGCCTCAATTTACAGGCTCATACCCTTGTTGATAGAAGCAAATTTAATACAGGCGGTATTTTTCGAAGATGGCCATATGCACTATGAGCACATCTACGGCCATGAACACCACTGCCACTTACGTTGCCAAGGATGCCACAAGATAGAGGAGTTCCAAGATCCCAGAGTCGAGGACATAGAAAAAGATCTTGAGAAGCGTTTTGGCTACAAGATATTGCAGCATAAATTGGACGTACAGGGTCTATGTCCCGAATGCCAGAAGAAGCAAAAAGAGAAAAAATAAACGTGGTCTTGGTGGAGCCAGAGATTCCTCCAAATACAGGTAATGTGGCAAGGCTTTGTGCAGCAACCAACACTCCTCTTCACCTGGTGCACCCTTTGGGATTTAAGACCGATGACAAAAGCCTAAGGCGCGCTGGTTTGGACTATTGGAAGTGGGTGGAAATTCATCACCACCAGGACCTTGATTCTTTCTTGTTTTCGCTGGACCAGCAAGACGATCTTATTCTCTTTACCAAGAAGGCCGAAAAGATTTACACTCAGGCTCCCTACTCTGCCGGCTGTTATCTGCTTTTTGGCAAAGAGACACAGGGGCTTCCCCAGACGCTTCTGGACAAGTACGCAGAAAAATGCTTCAAACTGCCTATCTGGGGAAACGTAAGGAGCCTAAATCTTTCCACTGCAGTTGGAATTGCAGTCTATGAGGCTTACAGGCAGATATTGAATTGGTGAGATTGAGACCATTAGTCAAAAAAGTCGGCGGCTGTCCAGGAGAAGGGTAACTGGCCCATCGTTCACCAACCCCACCTTCATCATGGCACCAAAAAGGCCTGTCTGGACCGGAACACCCGTGGACTGGATCTTTTCTTCCACGCGTTTTATAAGTGTTTCTGCCTCGCCCGGTGGTGCAGCATGGGCGAATGAAGGCCTCCTGCCCTTTCTACAGTCACCGAGCAGTGTAAATTGGGAAACAAGCAATATCGAACCAAATATCTCTTTGACAGAGATATTCATCTTGCCATGCTCATCCTCAAAGACACGAAGGTTTACGCACTTCTCTGCTATGTAGTTTGCGTCCTGATCCGTGTCTCCGGTTTCAGCACCTACCAAGACCAGTGCACCCCTGCCTATTTCAGAGATCCTCTTTCCATCCACCTCCACATAGGCAGAAACAACGCGCTGGAATACTGCTCTCATGATTCCAAGGCAGCAGGCTCCGCGGTAATTGCGGACCCTGCTATTTTCCCTCTAGTTTGTTTATCTCTTCCTCCAGCTCTTCTATCTTCTTCATCTGGCAAGGAATCCGGTTGTGTACCATGTAGTCCATGATGAGGCCGGCTGCTATGCCTGCAAAGGTGAGTACACTGAAGGCCGCCACGCGCACCCAGAGCCTTGCTTCATCCTGGGACAGGATGGCAGATAAGATAAGCAAGGCCGTGGTGACATAGCTGAAACGCAAGGCAAACCTTTCCTTGTTTTCCAAAGACTCGAGCCTTTCAATGAGTATCATCTTCTGTTCTTCAAGCTTTGACCTCAAGTCTTTGAGTCTGTTGTAAAAAACAGAATCCCTCTTGCTGGTGGCAAGATCTTTCAGCTGCCTTGAAACAAATTCAATCATTTGGAGATCTCCTTTCTGAATCTTCCCCTGCTCGCAGATAATATTATGAATGGCAATTCAATTTATCACCCTATCTCTAAGTCTATTTAAACCAGTAATTGTCACCCTTCAAGTCTTCTATTGATTGGAACGGAACAATTATAGTTGTCCTTAAATGTTCATGGCAGAAACCCATGCAAAAATCGGTATTTTCTGCCATAGTAAAAGGATGATTGGCACCACGAACAAAATCATATTCTTCATGGCCATCATTGTATTGACACTATTTTTCGTGGCAGCCTATGAAAGTGTTTGCCTTTCACAGCTAAGGCCAGACCAGATTCTTCTGGTGGTCAACAAGAATTACAAGCCAGGGATCAATGTTGCCCTTTATTATGCATCCAAAAGGGGAATCCCCCCAGAGAACATGATAGAACTTACCATTCCAACTCAGGAAGCAATTGACCTTGACAGTTACAAACAGTTTATCGAAAAGCCTTTGTATGAGGCGATCATGCAGCCTGGTTGGAGTGTTACCATAAGATGCCTGGTTCTCTTCCCTGGTGTTCCTTTGAGGATCACCTCTCCAAAAGCGTCAGTGGATTCAGAGCTTGCCTTGTTGCGTTTTCCAAGCCACAAATTGGACGGCTGGATATCAAATCCTCTTTACAAAGAAAACTTGTCCAGAAAAGGCGGCTACCAGAGGGATCTCATTTTGCTGGTTTCAAGAATAGATGGACCCGACATAATACGAGCAAAACGGATAATCGATGATTCAGTCGAAACCGAGCAGAAAGGTCTAAGGGGGGTGGCCTACTTTGACGCCCGTTACCCAAAACTACCTGAGACCTTCCTAAACGCCTATCAGACCTACGATCTTTCTTTGAGAAAGGCTGCGTATTTTTTCAAAAAATCGGGTTGTATGCCGGTGGTGCTTAACACCAGCGCCAAGCTCTTTCAGCCTGGCGAATGTCCTGCTGCTGCCTTGTATTGTGGGTGGTACAGTCTAAGAAAATATGTTGACGCCTTTGAATGGAAAAAAGGAGCCGTGGCCTATCATATTGCCAGCGGTGAATGCACTAGCCTAAAAAAGGAGAACAGCGAGTGGTGTAGAATGCTTTTGATTGACGGTGTAGCTGCAACCTTGGGCCCTGTGGCTGAGCCATATTTACAGGCCTTCCCACCGCCAGAAATTTTTTTTCCACTACTCGCCACTGGAAAGCTTACGCTTGTTGAAGCCTATTTCGCATCCTTGCCATTTCTTTCTTGGAGAATGGTGTTAATTGGTGACCCTCTATATATGCCTTTCAAGAAAACTCCATGCATAGGTGCTTTTTAATCCATGGGCTGCGCACCTTCTTATACAAAGGATAAGGTCGGAGAACTTACTGTTGTGCAACCTGTAAAAGGTTACCGCTTTTCCATAGATTCCTTGCTGTTAGCTGAATTTGCAGCACCCAAGGCATATGACAAAATCTTGGATCTTGGGTGTGGCAGCGGAATAATATCGCTCTTGATTGCAAAACGGTTTCCTGAAGTGAAACTGGTTGGAGTGGAAATACAAGAGGAACTAGCCCTCTTGGCGGAAGAAAATGTAAAGATCAACCATCTGGAAGAACAGATCGAGATCATTAAGGGTGATCTAAAAGAGATCAAGAACTATGTCCAGGCGGGCCAGTTTGATTATGTGGTTTCAAACCCTCCGTTCAGGCCGATCCAAAGCGGCAGGGTGTGCCCGGACAAAGGCGAGGCCGTTGCCAGGCATGAAATAGCAGCCGATCTGGAGGCCTTTATGGATGCTGCACGCTATGCCCTCCATCCTGGAGGCAGACTTGCCATCGTCTATCCAGCAGAAATGACTGCCAGGCTAATAAAATCCATGTGTGTTAAGAGGCTGGAACCAAAGAGGATGGAGTTCGTGCATCCTTCGCAAGATAAGAACGCCAGAATGGTTTTAGCTGAAGGATGCAAAGATGCTGGCACCGAGGTAAAGATCCTGCCCCCTATATTTCTTGACTGCCATCCTTTACAAGGCGGCCGGCAAACTTCCCAAGGGTGAGCCCCTGCACCACTATGGAAAAGACTACTGCCATATAAGTTACGGTCACAATGGCATCACGCCACACAACTTTTGGAACGGAAAGTGCCAGGGCAATGGATATGCCTCCTCGAAGGGCTGCCCATGTCAAAATTTTTACCACATGGGGATGAATTGGCCTGAAAAGCCTAAAGAGTCCTACAGGCATACCCACACTAAACATTCTGGAAAAAATGATACAGGGGATAATTGCCAGCCCAGACAAAAATATTTTTGGTGTGACATGGAGCACCAACACTTCAAAACCCATCAAAACAAAAAGAAGGGCATTTAAAATATTGTCTATGAGCTCATAAAAGGTATCCAGATGCTGCCGCGTCCGCTGCGACATGGCCAAAATCCGGCCGCGGTTTCCTATCAAAAGCCCTGAAACCACCACAGCAATTGGGCCTGAAATGTGGAGAGCATCGCACAGCGCATAACCTCCTGCCACCAATGCCAGAGTGAGCAAAATTTCTGTTTGGTAGTCATCAACACTTCTCAGCATTAAATAGCAGACATACCCTGTTACTAGTCCAAAGGCGGCACCTCCTACCGCCTCCTTCAAAAAAAGCATCCAAACTTCTGACGGACCGATATGGTGACCTCCAGTTGCAACTTCAAGGAGCACCAGGAAGACTACTACCCCAACACCGTCATTGAAAAGCGACTCGCCTGTGATCGTAGTCTCAAGGCTTTTTGGAATGCCCACGCTCTTTAAGATAGCCAGGACGGCTATGGGATCGGTAGGAGATATCAAGGCTCCAAAGATCAGGCAATATATGAAAGGTATCTGGAACCCGGCAAAAGAAAAAATCCAGTAGCTCAGAGCACCAACTAGGATGGTTGACAGGATGACACCTACCGAAGCAAGCAAAGATATCACCCACTTTTGCTTGGAGATATCGTTGATGTTTACATGAAGTGCCCCTGCAAAGAGCAAAAAACTGAGCATCCCATGGAGTAGAGTCTTGTTGAAGTCTATGCCCTTTAAGATCCCGGCTGCCTGGTCGTAAAGCTGACTACCCAAATAGTGGCTGAGCAACCCCAGTCCCAAGGAAATGACTAGAGAAATGAGCATAAGACCTATCGTCGTTGGAAGGCGCAAGTACCTGTAGTTGGCATAACTCAGCAATGCAGTGATGGTTATAAGCAGTGATGAAAGATCAAATAGGCCCATATTCCATGCTTTAAAAAACTTGATAAATTCCGATTGATATTATGTAAGCAATAGCGTCAAAAAAGTGTCATTTGCCATAGATTTGGCTATAAAATGTATGGCTGAGCATACAAAACTACGCTCGTTCAACAGTTCGAGTGCATAGTACCACTTAGCACATGGGGCAACCATAGGAAAGAACTGCCAATACCACTTTTTTAGGAAAATGTTTGGGTTGGTTCGAAACTTGCAGAAAGGACTACAAAACCAATCAAGGGAGGCGTAAAAATGTCTTATGCCAAGGTCTTTTGGTTTTCAGTATTTGCCGCATTGACTGCTGCAACCTTTGCCATAGCACAGGTGATGGCTTAATTGTAAAGAAAATCGAGTCAAGCAGAAAGACCTGCTTTAACAAGTTCAGCCACCCGGTCAGCCCGGTTGTCGCCTTTAACCAAGGCTTCGCCTATCAAGGCCGCTGTGATGTTGGCGTTTCTGAGTGATTTGATATGCTGGGGAGCTGAAATACCACTTTCGCTCACGACTGGAATATCTTCTGGTATCACCCTTCTGACCTTGAAGGTCGTTTCCAAGGAAACGGAAAAATCTTTCAAATTGCGGTTGTTTACGCCAATCAAATCTGCTCCAACATTGAGCACCTTCTCTACCTCAGCTACATCGTGCACTTCAACCAGACAGTCCATGCCTTCTTCCTTTGCATGATGAAGCAATTCCTTGAGCAGGACCTCATCAAGGACGGCGGCAATCAACAAAATTGCATCAGCACCCCAGGCCCTGGCCTCATCCACTTGAAAATGGTCGATTATGAAATCCTTTCTTAGAAGGGGAAGAGACACTGTTTGCCTGACTCGAGGGAGAAAAGCAAGGCTTCCTTGAAAAAATTTCTCATCCGTCAGGACAGATATTGCCGCTGCGCCTCCCCTTTCATAGTCCAGAGCGATTTTTTCCGGATCGAAATCATGACATATCAAGCCTTTTGATGGTGAGGCCTTTTTCACCTCTGCTATTATGGCCACTCCATGTTTTTCTGTGAGTGCCTTTTTAAAACCTCTCAAGGCATTGTCCGGTGCTACCATGGGTTGAATGCCGCGTTTTTTGGCCTCAGCCACCTCCGCCCTTTTATGTTCGACAATTTTGTCTAATATGGTCATTTTTTGTATTTTTTAAGGGCTTCGAGCTTGCGTATTGCCGCTCCAGAGTCGATGCTCTCAGCTGCAACGTGAACCCCGTCCTTCAAAGAATCGGTCACGCCCGCCAGATATATGACAGCTCCACTGTTCATGAGCA
>CAYWKF010000008.1:0-37582 GCA_964459155.1 uncultured Desulfobacterales bacterium | reverse complement strand
CCATTTAATTAAAGGTATGGCAGCTTACTTTGCACCTTTTGCCCTTCGGCTCCACCTCGCATTTCTGCATCTTCTAAGGCTTGCTTCGCTGGAAGTTGCACAACTCGCCTGCCTGTGGCAGGCTCAAACAGTACAACTTCCAGCCGCTACGCTTCGCCTAGAATCTGCAAGAAATTGCTCACAGTCGCTACGGGCAAAAAATGCAAACCTGCTGCCCAACCATCCTATATAATTCCTGACACTGGCTATCTTCCCTATAGATTTTTAATTGTCTGTCCAAGGCTTAGGTCTAGCCGGCTTTTAAAAAATATGGTTCTGAAGGGGTGCAAATTGAGGGTAATTGTAACGCAAAGCCGAATATGGTTTAGGGGATTTTCCCGAAGAGCCCTTTAGCGTGAAAAGCAGCAAAATTTGTACGAAAATAGCTCTAAAGGCTTTGAAGAAAAATCATTTATATCTTGGGATATGATAAAATCAAATTATTAAATAGCTGACATATTTTTGTCAGTAATTTGCCACTGTTAAAGTGAGAATGATTAGTTGGCAAAATCAGTAGCTTAATGCCGGCGTATAAAATCTATGGACAGTCTAACTTGGAGACAATTCTGTTGAGCTGTTCAAATTCCACTATATCGTCATAATTATCTTGGGGCCTATTCGGATCGCCTCCTGAAGAATAGCCATCTGTTTGAACGGAATAATTGTAAAGTCGCACTTCACCATCTGCGTTATCAGCATCCCGGTTTGCTGGAGTTTCTGTCTGTCGGTTCAGATTTCCTCCTTTTGAACCGATCAAAAAAAGCACGTTTGGCTTTTTGGATGACGAGCAGTTGCCATTTAGGCAGATGGAAAATTTTGTGCTATTGAGAGAACATAGATTGGTTGTGGCATTGGTGTCCCAAGTGGGTATATAAAAAAGGTTTTGCCCCCATGCATCGACAGTATGGCCTATCTGGCTTAAAAAGGCGGCCTGATCAGGCAGTTTCTTGTTCAGCAGTATATAGCCGATTAATTCATCTCTTGCGGTCTTCACTATGGATTTTGATTCAGCAACTTTGTCTTTTTTGATCACTGTTTCTAAAAGGGGAAGCATTGATCCTGCTATGAGGCCCAATATCACGAGTATCACCGCCATTTCAATAAGGGTGAAACCAGATGTGCCCTGAAATTTCTTATTTTTTTTAATTTTTAGATATCTGCTCATATAGCTTTTCCACCGATACGTAGTAGTAAAGATCGTCGCCTCCGGTACAAGTGACAGAGCCAGCAGTTAGGGCGCACTCTGAAGTTTTGTTGGGTCCCTTTGAAACAAGTACCCATGCAATATTGTTTTTGTTAATGCCGTTCGCGTTTAGGGCCAAGGATGCCATGCCAGGGGCAATAGCTTCGTTGTCGGCTGCATTAAAATAGATGACGGGTTCTCCCCAAGGATCTCTTTTTCTGCATGAGGTGGAAAAATAGGTTGCCGGCGGTATTTGGTCGCTGTGTAGAACATATTTGACAAGGCAGTTGCTGGCTGCCTTGAGATCCGCACCCGCAGCCGAGATTCTCCTCGCCTCCAACGTGGAATGCCATCCTGCCGCTGCCATGGCCAAGACCACTCCTACAATCAATAGAACAAAAGCGGTTTCGATCAGTGAAAGCCCCTTTCTGTTGTTCAGAGCGGTGAGATACAAGCTTTTGACCGACGATTCATTCGTTGAAAGAGCGGTTTCACTCACAAATGTGAATGAGTACAGAACACAGCGGTTCCAGGCAGGGTTATTCCGTCTTGTATTGTCTATGTTGTAGCGTCTGTTCACTGTATTTTCTTTGGGCGATTTTCAAGTTGCGTTTTATGTCCCCATCGTTAGGAGCTGTCTTTAAAGCCTCTTTCAAGATAGCAAGCGCATCCTCATACTTGCCCAATATGATTAGAACTCCGGCATAGTTGTTGGCTATGTCTGGTTCTTTGGAAAAACCCCACAGCTTTTCATAACTCTTGAGTGCGAGATTCCACTTTCCCGCCATCCGGTATTCTTCTGCCTGAATGAGCAAAATGTTTTTCAGCCGTCTGTAATCCGGCCTGTTGCCCGTTTGTGTCGCAGCATTAGGCAAGACATCCGGAAGCTTCATGTTCTGGTACACAACGGCTTTGGCTTTAGATTTAGAAGTGTACGATAACATTTTTTGGACGGGAGATTTGCGTCCGTTGCGGCCTGGATTTGAATGGTGCAGTGTTTTTGGAGCAGGTTTGTTGGAGTGCTTGGCAGCAGGTAGTGGGCTGTGGCCCTTGGCTTTTTGTTTTGCCTTGTTTTTTTGAACGTAATGTTTTGGCAACTCTTCTGGCGCTGTCTGGATTTTTGCCTCTTCATGGATGAAATCAGAGCCTCCTCTTTTAGCAGCTTGGATAGGAGGTAATGCCTTGGAGACAGAACGAGTTGTGCCGTGGGAGACGTGGAGCGGCCTGAAGGGATCTTCCATCAATCCTTTTCCCCACCTCTGAAACGCATATAACACAATCAGGCCAATGGCTAGAAACAAAGTTACCATCAATAAAGGCCTGGTCCATACAGCAAACCTTTTAGGAGGAAATGGTCTTTGGTATGTAATAGGAGGAGCCTGGGCATCGTGGCCCGCTGCTTCACCCTCTAGGGATTTCAGTGCATTAAACAGTCTGCTCATTACCCAGTACCTTGACGCTCATTATAATTACAAGTTCCACTCTTTTGCTCTTTTTCACGGAATGTTTAAAGGCTCCGCCTACCAAAGGCATTTTCTGCAAAACTGGCAGGCCCGATTCGGTATCCTCGGAGCGCTCCTGAATCAATCCGCCCAGTATGAACATTTCGCCAGATTTGGTGCGTATAACAGTGGAGGCTTCCCTCAGGTTGACTACAGGAAAGGTGTATCTGTTTCCTCCCTCGAACTCGCGCTCCCGAAGCGCTATCAAGTCGCTTTTAATAGGCAGCAAATGGAGGCTTACACTATTGTTCTTTTCAATAATTGGCGTAACGCCAAGCAAGACACCATCAAATATGGAACTGATTTCAACAGAAACATTTGTTGTCGAAAGGCCTTCTCCTGCTGTTTGTTCCGTTTCCAAGCTGCGTAAATATGAAACAGACCTTCCCACGCTTATCATTGCAGATTGTCCATTCATAGCCTTTAGGCGTGGATTGGAGAGGGAGCGGACATGTCCAAACTCTTCTAACGCTCTGAATACCGCTGATATGTCGTAATAACGATGGGAGAGGCGGAGTCCGTAGAGAAGGCCATTTTCAGTCAAATCCGTTCTCAGGTTGAACAGGGCCCCTCCTTGTCTCATCTGATCCTGGGAAATGGTTGCCTGCAGCCTTCCCCAGTCTATGCCGAGTTCGTGCGCCTTGTTAAGCTCCACTTCAAGTATTCTGGCTTCGATCAAGACCTGACGTGAATACTTTTCTTTGAGAGCTGTGATGTAATTTTCAATTTCCTCCAGAGTGCGCGGTCTGGTTCGTACTGCTAGGGTGCCGGTTTGGCGGTTCAGATATATGGAACCTTCATCACCAATTCTATCTATTATCTGTTCTTCCAGATTGTCATAGATGTCTGTAACTGAGGCTTCAACTTCGCCACCAATTTCAAAGCTGCCAGACAATGGAGTCAACACCTCTTGCTGTCCAGTTGAGGAGCCGCCTAGAACATCTCCGCCAACCTTGAATTTTGATCCTTGCACTGTGCTCAAGAAATCCAGATCAAATATCTTCTGGGCAAAAGGTTCGATATATATGGTCCCGTGACTTTGATGCCAGTGAATATTCAATATTTGGCAAACTGAGTCCAATATTTCCTTTACAGGCCTTGAATGAAACTCTGCTGTAAGAGTGCCTTGTTGACCGAGTAGGCGAGGCACTTGTGGGTCGATAACAAGGTTCAAGCCAGATGCATGAGCAAGGGATTGGAGTATTGCATGATAGTCTTCGTTTACAAAGGAAAGGCTTACAAGCTGCGTTTCCAGAGGCGAAAGCCGCTTGAATGTAGGCAGATCGCCCATTCCTGTATCCGTCTCTTTGGAAACCGGAACCAACGGTTTAGGCCTTTGGTACCTGTGATAGTGCGTCGCTTCGGTTTTGGCCATGGGAGTATGGGGGGCAGGGACCGATGTAGCCGCCTGATGTACTGCGGGTGAACATCCTTGGAGAAAAAATAAAATAACCACTAGTAGCGCAGAGGGAAAATAGCAGCTTGGTTCTTTCTCTACGAATTTTCTGAAATTAAATATCGGCATAGTGCTTAAAGCACCCTCCTTTTTGATTCAGTGTGTTGCTGGTGGTTGGTAGCAATCAAACTTTTCTGGCCTGGAGCCAGGAAAAATGTGCGATTTCCTGTAGCGAACCAGACACCGGTTTCATCAATTTTTAAAATGGTGAAGCCAGGGCCCGAGTCTCCTTTTCTGTAGAGTCTTCCGTTTACTTTGCAAAACGCATCCCCTGGAGAAAAAACCACCATGTTGAGTTCTATTTCAGCAAGTTTTTCCACCGTTTTTTCTGTGACTTTTTTAAACTCGAAAGGATCTTGCACTTTTTCCACATTTGCTAGGTTGATCATGTTTCTTCCACCGAACTCATTATTAATCAAGACCGCACCAGGAAGTTCGATAGACGGGAGTTTCGGCATTTGTGCAGGTCTTGCACCTATAATCCCAGCCGAATAGACAAGAGGGATTGCCATCAATGAAAACGCCATGGTCAACAGTGGCGCAGAGATTAAAATGATCTGCTTTTGAAGTCGTCTAATCGGCCACATAGTGCCCATCCTTTTATATTGAATGTCTTGTTTGGTCTCACGTTGCCAGGGAGGTTTCCATGGTCAACTTGACCAGTTTTGTTTTCGTCCGCCTCTTTTGAATGCGCTTCAAAGCTTTTTAGTACAAAGTAGTTTTCAGGCAGATAGATGGTGTTCAATCTATAGACGAGTTCACCAAAAGGTATATCATTCCATGCAGCCTCTACATCATGCCACAAATTTTCCTTATATTTGGTGTCCACGTTCTGAAATGCCTCATTCAATTCCTCAAATTTTCTTATCTTTGTTTCCAATCGCCTCAACTCATGTGTCCTGTAATCCAGGGCGAGGAGCGTTTTGTTTAATGCATTATGGCTGTCATATATGTGAACGAAAACAGCGAGTGAACAGGCCAGAAGGAGCCCACATATAGATTGGAATATAATGACATATCTATCCAATTCTGGATATTTCAATGCGTTCATGATGATTGCTGTTTACCCTTTGCGGTCATTTTGAAGGATAAAATTCCCCTTTGTTTGGTTTCATCGTAAGTTCTGCTCACATCCTTTAAACGAAAATATAACTGAAGCTTGGCAATGGTATTTTTCAATCTGGCATCTGCCAATGAAAAATTTCCCCTGGTAACCAGGGTAAATTCAGATTCCCAAGGAGTACCAATGACCTCCAATGGGCCAATGATAGCGTGGCCGCTGGTTTCTGTTGCAGGAAGTGGTGAAGGCTGATCCAGATTCTCAGGTGGCACCTGTGTCGTTTTAGACACCCGGCCTTCCCGTGTGATTTTCATGTCCAAAATTTTCACCTCGGGTGGAAGACATTGAGCAAAAAGGCCCATTAGGACATTCAGATTGGGCTCTTCTGCATATTTTTGGTTCAGTTCCACCCATTTATACAGCCCTTTGATCTGGCGAGGTGATGGCATGTGAGCCAACAAAGCCTTTTCGCGTTTGTTCAGTGCAGCCGCATAATCACTTTGTCGTTTCTGCAGGGTCAAATTATAGCTGTGTAATAGCAATGAGCAGGTTGAAAAAAACGCTGTTCCAGCAACCGCCAATCCTGCGGCAATGGCTGAAGCTTTTTGAAGATTGTAGGCCAACTTCCAGTTGCTTGGACGCATATCGAAACCGGGATCTGTAAAAGGGGTTCCGAATAGGGCTGGATGTTTGGTTATTGCATCCGGCTGATCTGACTGGATTATTTCCTGCCATTTTGGTTTCCACAGATTAAATTCTCCAATAACAGAAGGCAATTCATCTGGGATTGATCCGAAGGCCACAATTTTTTCAACTGAACCATTGTAAACCTTGTGAGCCTGGTCAAGTGCCTTTTCAATATTGTATTCCAGCAAGTTTTCCCCCAGGCCTTCCTCACTAACTGGTATCAGTTGGACGAAAAGGGGTATTTTCCTGATGGTCAAGAGGATCTTGACATAGTTGGTGCTGAAATAGAGGGAGAGCACAGGATCACTGGTGATTTCACCTAGCAAACCTGCTATTGCTGCTTCACATGGAAAAATCGATTGAGGCCTTGCGCCTTTTGCCGATGACAGCTTTTCCAAAACTGGATCAAATTCGCTTCCAGGCACGGCGATGGCAGTAACCAAATTTTGTCCATTTGGCTTTTGTTCACTTATCAAGGCCGTATGCAGTGTGTCTGCGTCACTCCATAGGCCTATCTGCTTCAACTTGCGCGACACTTGAAGATTTAATAGCTTACGATCCTTCGTGGGGAATTCCTGCCTAAGTATGTAAGACTGCCGTGCACCCACAGACAACTGTACTCGGCCTCTTGGACGGAAATTGGCAACGCCATCTCTGATGGCCGTTACAATGATTTTTCCCCCTTTTTTAATTGTTTCCGCCACAGTCCAGGTTCTGCCAGCATCGTGGGTGACAGCCAAGAGGCTTTTATTTTGAAATGAATATAATGCCCTCATCGAATCACCAGATGCCGAATTCCTTCAAGGTGGCAAGGCCTAGCACCACCATGGCAGCAACTAGGGCAACCTCAGCGGATGGGCTGGCAAATCCGCTTGGTTCAAATCCATTCCATTCTGGCTGAGGCAAAGTTGTCGAAGCTGTCCAAACATGTTTGAAACCAATGGTCTGTGCATTGTCTGATGCGGCAATGAGCAGTGAACGATCCATCAATCTATTGATCAGCCTGGGAATGCCCTTGCTTCGCCGGTGTAAAAGCCTCAACGCCCAAAATGAAGGGGTCAAGTCAGGCCTGCCAGCCTTGGCGAGTCGGTAAGTCACATACTGGGATGTCTCTCGCAGAGTTAATGGTCTCAACCTCTCTATAACAGTAATTCTTTGAGTAAGCTGTCCTAGCCTCGGATCTTGAAGGATCTCTTCTAGCTCTGTTTGGCCGCAAAGAATGATCTGGATCAATTTTCTGTTACTGGTTTCCAGGTTTGATAAAAGGCGAAGGCTTTCAAGGGTGTCCAAGGGCATCAACTGCGCCTCATCCACCACGATGACGATTTCTTTGCTATTTTTTGCATAATTCAAAAGACATTCTTGAAAAAGCTGGAAAAGATCCGCCATCGATCCATTTTGATCCACAGGGCGGCAATCAAGTTCACTAAGCAGCATATAGAGGAGCTGTTCTGGGGTTACAGAAGGTGTCAGTACCACGGCAGTCCGTTTGCTGGAATGGAGTTTTTCCATCAGTGTTCTCAATAGCAGGGTCTTGCCAGTGCCAGCAGGTCCAGAGAGCACCATGAAGCCTTCACCCCGTTCAATGCCATATTTCAGAACATTCCTTGCCGCCTCATGAGGAGAGGCTGGGAAATAGTAAAACGGATCTGGCGAAAGCAAAAATGGGTTTCCTGTAAGCCCAAAACGTTTCATGTGGTTGTAATCCGTACTCTTTTTCATGGCCCTATTACTCCTAACGGATTTTACTGATCAAATCGTAAATGGGTCCCAGCAATCCCAGTGCAATCAGAGCGAACATGAATCCTGCTGCCAATATCAAAACGGGCTCCAATGTCTTCGAAAGCATATCGACCATGTTGTTGACTTTTTCCATGTAGTGTCTAGCGAGAATGGCCAACTGCTCGGCCATGTTCCCCGTCTGTTCTCCCACCTTTACAAGCCTCAGGGCAAAAGGGCCGAAAATTGGCACCTTGGAAAAGGCATCCGATACCGTATTGCCAAGTTCTACCTCGTGTTTCAAAGTTTTTATCCCCTTTTTCAAGATAGAATGGGAGGTGGATGTCTCCATCAGTTCAAGGCTTCGTACAATATGGATTCCACCTGAGGCTAGCAAAGAAAAATATTCGAAGAAAAATGCTAGTTGCGAGGTGCGCAACACTTTACCGATCAGCGGAAAATTCATCCATAATTGGTCCCAAATGTGCCTTATTTTCTGATTTCTCCTAGACATATAGAAGAACAGGGCGGCAAAGAGCCAGAACAACGGAAAAATGAACCACCAAGCGTGAAAAAAATCGTTTATGCCAAGCAGGATTCTGGTGGGTAGGGGAAGTTCTTTAAGCCCCAATGAGGCAAACAAAGGAATCATCTTGGGAAGCACATAGATCATCCAGAATGCAAAGGCACCAGTGATGGATAAAAAGACAAATGCAGGATAAATGAGGGCCCTTTTGGTATTGGAAGTTATCTCCTCTATCTTTTCCAGATGGTTAGCAGCATCTTCCAAAGTGCGGTCCAAGGTGCCGGTTTCTTCGCCAATTTGTACCAGTGCGATGAGTATATGTGAAAAATGGCGGGGAAATTTTTGCATAGCCTCAGACAGCAGGAGGCCATCATCCAATCCCTTTAACAAGGTCCTCAAAAGATGTCTGGTTGCATTTTCTTTTGCTGTAGCCTGTAGTTCCTCAAGTGCCTGTTTTAAGGAAACCCCTCCTTTGATAAAAAGGGACAAATTTCTAAAGAATTCCGCCAAGGCACTCCTCTTGATGTCATTGCCGAGTTCCAGCCTGAAAGACAGCCTGCGTTTATAGTGTACAAGGGTGAGGCCTTTGGAGATAAGGTGTTCAAACATCTCCTCTGGAGATTTGAATTCATCCTGACCTGTTACTAAAGTTCCTGCCTCATCTACTGCTTGATAAACATATTGAGCCATTATCCAAGCACCCTGTAGAGTTCATCTACATCAGTCAAACCCTTCAAGACCTTTGTCCTTCCAGAAGATATGAAATCGTGAAAGCCATATTCCCTGGCCATTTCTTCAATTTTTTTCAGTGGTGCATCCTCCCCAATCAAATGGCATATCTCTTTGTTGCATACCAACACTTCGGAAATAGCCGTACGGCCGTAGTAACCGCTGTCCCTGCACTGGGGGCACCCTTTTCCACGCCAATAGATGTGGTCTTCAGGAAGGTTGTAAAGTTCAAGCAGCCGTTTTCTAGGCCTGTATTCCTCCTTGCAGTGAGGGCACAGCAGCCTTACGAGCCGCTGCGAGATCACCCCTGCCAAGGCAGAAGAGAGGAGGAATGGAGTGATTCCAAGGTCCTTTAGCCTGGCTATTGCACCGATTGCAGTATTTGTGTGGAGTGTTGACAGAAGAAGATGGCCTGTCAATGCTGCCCGGATTGCCATGATAGCGGTTTCTTCGTCCCTGATCTCCCCAACGAGAATGATGTCAGGATCCTGTCTCAAAAAGGTGCGGATGGCCGATGAAAATGTATAGTCGGCTTTTTCATTCACCTGGGTTTGGCGGATCATCAAGAATTCATACTCAATGGGGTCTTCAACAGTGAGGATGTTCTTGCCTATGTAGTCCTGTTCTCGCAAGGAGGCATAGAGTGTAGTGGTTTTGCCGCTACCAGTGGGTCCGGTCACAAGCACCATGCCAAAGGGGCGTTTGAAAAGTTGATGCACCTTTTGCAGATCTTCTTCGTCAAAACCCACGTCGTTGATACTGAAGGATGAGCTGCCTCTCGAAGGCAGCAGCCTCATCACCAAGTTTTCACCGTGGTTGGTGCGTAAGGAAGAGACACGGACATCGAAGAAATCCCCGAGAAAATCAAAAGACATTCTGCCATCCTGGGGCCTTCTTTGCTCGGATATATCCATGTCTGAACGGACCTTTATGTTGGTGGTAAGCCTGGGATGAAGAGCGGCTGGGAATACATGGGCAAGGCGCATTACTCCATCGATCCTAAATAGCACCCTGGTGGACAGGTCACTGGGGCTAATATGCATGTCAGTGGCCCTGAATGTAATAGCAGAGCGGAAAAGGTTGTCCACTAATCCGCCGACCTCTACTTCTGCATCAGGGTTTTGTCGCAGATTGCTTACTACCCTTTCGATTTCTTTTTCAACGGGGTGTTCCAACATGTAGTAGTGCCGTTCAATCAGCTTGTTCAACTGATTTGCGGCTGCGACATAAAGGACTGGATTTTTGCCTGTTATCCTGAAAACGGCTTCACCAACAGCGGGATCAAAAGGGTCGGCTATGGCTACATGCAGCTTACCTTCTTTTTCAAAAAGGGGTAATACAGCATGTTTTTTTGCAACTGTATATGGCAGGAGGGTGAGCAGGTCAATATCAGGGTTAAATGACCTGACATCGAAAAAGTCCATATTGCTCTGTTCCGCCAGCACTCTGGCAAGATCAGAGTCTGTGACAAAGCCCAGCCTTAAGAGGGTTTCACCCAACCTTTCGCCAGTGGCCTTCTGTTCATGCAGTACGAATTCTATTTGTTCTCGTGTGATCAGGCCGCGGCTGGATAAAAGTTCACCAAGCGGCATTTGTCTGCCAGGCATAATTCAAAAAATCCTCCGGAGTACCTTTTACTGATTAACTTATCGGCAGAATTCGAAAAGTTTTTTTATATTATTTTATTGGGTGAAATGCCCCATATTGGGTGAAATGCCCCAATATTTTACTTTTAATTTTCTCAGGTAGAATAATACCCGCATCAAATCTCACATGTTTTCAATGAATATCACGCATTTCGTGTAGGGAATATGATTTGCTTAGTAAACGTCTAATCAGGCCAGTTTGTGGAGGATGTGACTGGCCCAGTATAACAGAGAGGAGGTTACATTGGTGAAAAAGGGGAACAATGAAAAGTTTGTAATCGTCTTGTTTTTGGTATTTTTATCAGTTTGTCTGTTTAAATCAGCAGAGGGGCTGGCAGGAAAGAAAAAGGCAAAAGATGGAGAAGAGCAGATTGCGGCAGCTGTACTTACAGACAAGGATTGTGTCAAATGCCACACCCAGGAGCCTGCAGATGTTGCAAAGGCTGGGGGGGCCCACAAAACAAAGGTAGGTTGCACCGACTGCCACGAGGGCCATCCACCCAGGGTGATGGAGGGTGTAATTCCCCAGTGCAGCAAATGTCACACAGGAGAAAAGCACTTTGAGCTGGAGGATTGCCTTAAATGCCATTCAAATCCCCACACGCCACTTCATTTGAAGCTTGCCAGGGGTATTAAGGGGCCTTGTTTGACTTGCCATGAATCCCAAGGAGTGGATTTAGACACCCATAAAAGCTTTCACAGCACCTTGGGCTGCACAGACTGCCACAATGTGCATGGCGAAATTCCTGAATGCTTCAAGTGTCACAAACCGCATTCACCAAGCCAGACCAATGCGGACTGCAGTCTGTGCCATGATGCTCACATGCCTCTAATGGTGGCCTACAATAATGACATACCTTCTCAACATTGCGGGGCCTGCCACGACGAGGAATTCAATCAATTGGCTAGCAGCCCGACAAAGCATCATGAATTGGGCTGTGCGCAATGTCATAAAGACAAACACAAAATGGTGCCGGCATGCCAAGATTGCCATGGCCTGCCTCATCCTGAGTCGATATTGAAGAAGTTCCCAGATTGTCATACCTGCCATAACAACCCCCACGACTTGAACCGCTGGGGTACTGCGCAGGCTGCAGGGGCCAAAAAATAGATTGGAGTAAACAAGAAGGTTGAGAAAGAGGAGGGCCAAATGATATTAAAACATAATAAGTTACCATTCTTTGCAATCCTAATAATGACGGCTTTTGCCTTCTTTGGATGTGTGCAGCCAAAAGGCCAAGTCAAGGGAGTAAGCCAGAAACCGCCGACAACAAAGCAAGCGCAGGGTACAAGTGCGATAGCATTACAAACTACCAAAAGTGTGGATGAAAGCGCTCTCTATACCCAGGAGCCTCCCCCTCTCACACCGGTACAATGTGCTCAGTGCCATAGAGGAATATATATGAAACTGAAAGAAAAGGGTGGAAAGCACAGGATCTACTGCACCCGCTGCCACACTCAGTTTCATTCATATAATCCGGTTCAGGGTAATTGGCAGGAGATCATGCCAAAGTGCAGTTCGTGTCACAAAGAACCCCATGGGCCCAAATTTCCAGATTGTTTAAAGTGTCACCAGGAACCCCATACTCCCAGGGTTGTTCCAAATACAGATTATTTGGCAGCTTCGTGCAACAGTTGTCATACGAACGAAGACGCCCAGCTAAGAAAATTCAAGAGCGCCCACACTGAACAGGGTTGTGATGCTTGTCACACCAAACACGGCTTGATCCCCTCTTGCCTGAATTGCCACGAGCCTCACACACCCGACCAGCAGGCATCAACGTGTACGAGTTGTCATCCAGCCCACAAACCATTGAAGATTCATTTCTCAAAGGATACGGACAGCAAAACGTGCAGCGCCTGCCATAAAGACGAGTACGCAAAGTGGTCGCAGACTCCAAGTAAACATGGTAAGGTTAATTGTTCGTTATGTCACAAAGAACATGCCTGGATTCCCGATTGCAAGATGTGTCATCAGCAGCCGCATCCAAAGAATCTGTTGGCCAGGTTCCCCAAATGCCTGGATTGCCACTTGGATGTGCACGATCTTCCAATAAAAAAGCAAGGGTGGCTTCATGAAGGAACAGGAATTGTCCAGCCAGGTGCTTCTTAAACAGATAAGGGATCTGAGGGTTCTTTATCGAAGTGCGCTTCGCTTAGCATCGACACATGATTTAAATGCCCTGTTCCAGATCGTCGCTGACGATCTGGTCAGGGCTACCTCTTTAGAGCGGGTCTTGGTGCTTTACTACAATCCTAAAACGGATCTTTTGGAATGCAGGGCTCAGTATGGACTGAAGCCTGAATCAGCCCCAGCTGCTATACCCTACAAGTCGATAAATGGGATACTCAAAAAGGCGTGTTCACGGCTTGAGCCTATCAATGTCATAAATTTAAATAACAACGGAAATGACACTCCGGCAAGTGTACAAGAACAATGGTACTTTGTGCCAGAGGGTCATCGCAAAGAGAAGAGTAACTCGCGCCAACCCATCAATGTATGTCTTGTGGGTCTTGAGCCGGAAACCTTGGACAACCTTGCTCCCAATATAAACGAGGATAACTCCCCAGTTTCCATTGAGCGGGGGGACAAGACAGTGGAGGACTTGCTGGGAGGGCCAGGCTCCTTTCTGGTCATCCCTATTTGCGATGATGACAATTTTCTCGGATGTGTGATTGCGGACAAAGGTGATTCCCAAATTCCACTAATTTATGATGAAGCCAGGCTCGCTGCTGCTATAGTGAGGCATGCCTCAAAAAGTATCTCCAGGGCTGTCAAACAGATGGAGATGGTTCAGAAGATAGAGGAACAGAACCGAGCGCTCATGAATGCCAGAACCGAGCTTACCGAATCCCTGGAACATAGTGAAAATCTCAAAAGCTTCTATGAATCTATAATACAGAATCTGAAAAGCGGATTGATCACCATGGATCAAAACATGGTGATCAACTATGTGAATAAGTCTGCTGAGAAAATGCTGGGTTTTGATCCAGGGGAGTTGGTTGGCAAATCAATTCGAACTATTTTGCCTGATCCGCAGAGGCATAGGCGATGTATTTTCAGAGAGCCTGCCCAGGCGTTGGAGATGGACTCAGGTTATGTGACTGAAATGGAAATGCAGTGCAAGGATGGCTGCCTTCTGCCAATAGAAAGCTGTATCTCTGTTATTGTGAATTCGGATGAAGAGATTGATGGCCTTAGCTGCATATTCAGGGACGTCACCGAAGAAAAGCTCATGGAGAGGCATCTTGCCAGAATCGACAAATTGGCCTCTTTGGGTGAGCTGGCTGCAGGCATGGCCCACGAAATAAAGAATCCCCTAGCGGGTATAAATGGAGCGTTGCAGATCTTACACCACTCTTTTCCAGCCCAAAGCCCTGAACAGGAAATTTTCAAGGAGATATTCAGGCAGATAGACCGCTTGGATCAATTTGTCTGCCATCTGCTAGAGTTCGCCAAGCCGGCCAAGCCGAAATTCCGTTCGATTAACTTAACAGAGGTGATCAACCGGACACTCTTTCTCGTTGCCAACAGGATAAAAGCCAACAGGATAAAGACCAGGATGAACATAGATAGCGACCATCCACCGATCCAAGGTGATATTGATCTTTTGCAGCAAGCATTATTAAATATTGTCATAAATGCCATTGATGCCATGGAACCAGGGGGCCGTTTAGAGATACACACCTGCTGGCATGAAAAGACAGAACAATGTTCCCGCATAAGGTGTGTCAGCCCTTTAAACAGAACCTTGGTGAACGGTGTGCGTATAATCGTGACCGATTCGGGAAGAGGCATTGAGCCAAGTGAGCTAGAGTCTATTTTTAATCCGTTTTTTACAACAAAGGCCCAGGGAACAGGTCTGGGGCTGTCGATTGCTCACAGGATAATCGAACAGCATCAAGGTTCAATCCATGTTGAAAGCAATCCAGGTTCGGGCACCACTTTTATAATAAATCTTCCCTCTGAGCAGCTGGGACTGTCAACATTGCAATGACTAAGAGAATTTTGATAGTAGATGACGAAAAACTCGTAGCCTGGTCTTTAGGAAAGGCATTGTCTGAGGCAGGTTATTCAGTTGAAACTGCTTTAAGTGGAACCGAGGCCCAGAAGAGATTTGAAGACTTTGCACCCCATGTAGTTTTGTTAGATGTTCGCCTTCCAGATGCCAACGGCTTGGAACTTTTGAAAGAGTTCAAACAACAGGACGACGATATAATTGTCGTGATGATAACCGCTTTTGCAGATGCCGATTCTGCAGTGAGGGCCTTGAAAGACGGGGCTGACGACTATGTAGGCAAACCCTTTGACCTTGAAAACATTAAACACATCGTTAGCAAGGCGTTGGAGAAAAAGCGCCTTAGCCAGCAAGTTGACTATTTTAGAAATGAAATAAGGCGCAAATATACCTATGACAACCTGGTTGGCAATTCACCTGCCATGATCCAGGTCTTCAAAATGATAAAGGTATGTGCGGAAACAGATGCCAAGACCGTCCTGATTACAGGAGAAAGCGGCACAGGGAAGGAACTGGTGGCGAAATCCATTCACTTTCACAGTGCCAGGTCTGAAGCCCCCTTTGTTGAAATAAATTGCGCTGCTATTCCAGAGAATCTGCTCGAAAACGAACTCTTTGGCCACGAGAGGGGAGCTTACACAGACGCGGGAACAAGGCACCGTGGTATTTTCGAAGCAGCTGACGGGGGAACCGTTTTTCTTGATGAAATAGGTGATATGCCCCTCCCAATGCAGGCAAAGATATTGAAAGTGATTGAAACCAAAAAGTTCAGACGCCTTGGTGGCATGCGGGAAGTGGAAGCAGATGTAAGAATAATAGCTGCAACAAATCAAGATTTACCGCAAATGGTCAGCGATGGCAAATTCAGGGGGGATCTCTTTTTCAGGCTAAACGTGATGAATATTCCGCTACCCCCCCTAAGGGAGAGGAAAGAGGACATACCAGCCTTGGTCAAATACTTCATTGAGCGTCTGAATGAGGAATATAACAGGGCCATCGAAGGTATTTCAGACGAGGCCCTGAACTGCCTTATGCACTATGACTGGCCTGGTAACGTGCGTGAACTCAGAAATGCTGTTGAAAGGGCTATGATGCTGGAACAGGGCAAGATCTTGAGTGTTGAACACTTCAGTAAAGACATTGTGGGTGCGGCGGCAGCTGGAGATGTATCAACTCAGCAAGTTGCCTCTGGGGATCTTGTAGCCTTTTATCCTGGCAACGGCAAAATAGTCCTTCCTCCCGAAGGCATTTCCCTTGAGGAGGTGGAAAAAGAACTAATCCGTCAAGCCCTGGAACGCTACAAAGGCAACCAAACCAAGGCCGCCAAGTGCCTTCGTCTTACCAGGGACACGCTTAGGTACAGAATGAAGAAATATGGATTTGTTGCCAGGCAGGGCAAAAGGTTGGAAGTAGCCCAAAAGAACAATGCCTAATCGTATAAACATGGAAACAACAAGAGACATATGACATGGAAAGGATACGTGCGGTAGCGATATTTTCAGTGGTTGCCCTTTGGACATTAAACAGCATCTCCTTTGCGGAAACGTGTATCACTTCTGATTGCCATACGGGCCTAGCCAGGAAACCAGTGGTGCACCAGCCGGTGTCTGACGGAGACTGCCTTGAATGTCACGTGAAAAGAACGGAAAAGCATCCCCTGGCATCTGGTAAGAGTTTTTCACTGGCGGCCAGCGGGTCAAGCCTTTGTTATCAATGTCACGATTCCTTTGAAGACGAGAAATTTGTGCATGGACCGGTGGCATCAGGAGCCTGCACAGAATGCCATGATCCCCATGCAGCCGCCGCAGCTGCATTGCTGAGAACCAGGGGAAGAGAATTGTGTATTGAGTGTCATGCTGACTTTGAGGAGGACATCAAACAGGCAAAATCGGTCCATCCACCTGTTAAGAAAAACGAATGCACTGTATGTCACAACTCCCACTCCTCGAATTACATTATGCTGCTCAAGGAAAAGACCCCTGATTTTTGTTTCAATTGTCATGACGACATAGGGGATAAATACAAAAGATCCAGAGTCAAACATAAGGCACTTTACGTAAAACAAAAATGTGCCAATTGTCATGCATCTCACTACTCAGATGGGCCTGGATTGCTGGTTGCCTCTTCGGAAAAAGAGCTATGTCTTGTATGTCATGGAAAAGATGATACCACCCGTTCCAAGCCTTTGAGGAACATCAAGAAAGATCTCTACAAGAAAAAATTTTTACATGGCCCTGTAAAGAAGGATAAATGTGCCCCCTGCCATGATCCTCATGGGGAACGGAATCCAAGGCTGCTCACCGGGCCTTATCCCTCATCTTTTTATGTAAAATATAGACCTGGAGTCTTTGATTTCTGCTTGAAATGCCACAACAAGAATCTGCTTCGTTTTCCTGACACCACCATTTATACTAAGTTCAGAAATGGCAAACTCAACCTCCACTATGTTCACTGCACCAATAGAGTCAAGGCTAGGACATGCCGTGCGTGTCATGCCCCCCATGCTGCTGATGTGGAAAAGTTGATTCCCAAGGAAGGCGTTCCATTTGGAAGATGGAAGATACCCATAAACTTTGTGAAGACGCCTACTGGTGGCGCCTGCACACCTGGCTGCCATCGTTTGATGAAATATGACCGCAAAAATCCAGTCCGTTATTCTGAAGAATCTCAGGGTATTAATAATACACAAGGTTTTGAAGGGAGAAATGGGGCAAATACCCCAGAAAGTAAAACGCATGGGGTAAAACCCTCAGAAAAAGTTTTTTCAGTAAAGAAGCAGTAAATGCTCTTTTGTCACTTTTCTCAATAAAATTAGTATATTGTTATCTACTCTTTTTTGCTTTGACCATTTTTTTACCTGGCATAGATGTTGCCATATACAAATCTCGAATCTATGAAGAGGCCTTTTTGGGGGAAGAGGCTGATTCATGTTGAGAGGGAAGGGGAGTTTATTTTCCTTCCTTAAAAGCCAAGTAGGGGCGAGAATCCAATCAAAAGGAGAAGTGTGCCGATGGAATAATATGTTTACATCTAAAAGAGGAGTTTAAAATGAAGAAGAGACCTTTACGTTGGCTTTTCGCCCTAGCATGCTTTGCTGGGCTGACTGCCATGATGGCTGGATCAGCTGCGGCAGGCATAGTGGGGTCGGTTCACGACTTGGGCCAGGCATGGGGTGATCCGCAAGACCGTATTTGCGTGTTTTGCCACACTCCACACCATGCACAGGTTCCAAGCGAGGAAAACAACTGGGGAGACGACTATAAACCTTTGTGGAACAGGCCAGACAGCACAATTACTTATACAATGTATACAAGCCAAACAATTACTCATTCAGACAGAGATAACATTCATAGGGCTCCTACAGGCCCGTCAAAGCTGTGTCTTAGCTGCCACGATGGCTCCATAGCCATAGACAGCTTTTCAGGCAATTACATGGGTACACACTATCTAGTGGGTGATGACTTTGGTGAAAACCAGATTACTGGTGTAGATAGCCTCCACAACGACCACCCGATTTCTTTCATCTGGGACGATACGTTGACCCAGGCTGATGGCGAGTTGGTTGATCCTGAAACCACTTTGTCACCTGCACACACTGGAAAGACCTTGCAAGAGGATCTCTTGTGGGAAACTGGGAAAGGTTCAGGTGTTTACAAGTTGGAATGCAGCTCCTGTCATGACGTGCATAATGGACCTGCAGCAGTTGCAGCTGGTGACAACCTGCTCTATCTGCCTCAGGAACGCGGCCAGATTTGCCTCATGTGCCATAAGAAATAAAGCTGGGATTACATATCACGAAAAAAGCCGCCGATCGCCAGGTCGGCGGCTTTTTTGAACTTTGAGACGCGCAGCCATTTATGCTAGAATGAATTTCAATTCATTTTCAGCCCATTACGCTAGTTGAAGGAGTGGTCATGATCTTTTACAGGGTAGCATTGGTCATAATCTCAGGTATAGCTGCTATTTTATGCGTTGGTTGCGCTGGCACACAAAATAGTGCCACTTCAGGTAAATATATATTTTTTCCGCCCCCTCCAGTGGAACCAAGGATTCAATTTTTAGCCAGCTATCAGGATTCAGACGACGTTGAGGGAAAAAAGAGTTCTGCCTTGTCTAAGTTCGTACTTGGTGAGGAAGAGAAGGTAAATGTAAGGCCTATCATTAAACCTTATGGCATAGTTGCAGCAAACGGGAACATCTATATTGCAGACACTATCCGCGGCCGTGTTCTTGTGCTCAATCTCCCAAAAAAGAGTTTCAGATTCCTCGGGGAGGCGGAAGGCCTGCCTGCTCCAGGTGGTACCAAAAAGCCTATAAATCTCACAGTGGACAGTGAAGGAAACCTTTACGTGGTGGATGTTAAGCTCAAGCAGGTGCTTATATTCGACCGCAATGAAAATCCGGTTGGTGTGGTGGGAGCAGGTTATTTGGAGAGGCCCACATCAGTGGCCGTTTGGGAAAACAAGATCTTTGTTGGTGACAGGGCGAAATCCCAGATTTTGGTTTTTTCGCTCGAAGATGGTGAATTGGTGGACACCTTTGGTCCAGAAATGAGCGATGAGATCAGGATAAAGCTTCCTCTTAACATGGCCATGGGGCCTGATGGTGTTCTTCATGTGGTGGACGCAGGACTGTTCAAAGTGTTGAGGATGGATGTGGATGGCCACCTTTTGTCAACAGTTGGGCAGCTTGGTGATGTGCCCGGTACTTTCTCAAGGCCCAAGGGCATAGGTGTTGGGCCTGACAAAAAATTTTATGTGGCTGATGCTGCCTTTGATAATGTGCAGGTTTTCAGGGAGGACGGGAGGATACTAACCTTTTTTGGCGGTCCAGGCCTTGAAAAAAGCCAAATGTATCTTCCTGCTGGGGTGAATGTTTCCACGGACAATCTTGAATTTTTTCAGAAGATGGCGGCTCCAGGCTTTAAATTGCAATACATAATCTATGTCACCAACCAATATGGACCAAATAAGCTGAGTGTCTATGGATATGGGCAAAAAGAGAAGTAGAGATAAAGAATAATTGAGTATGAATTTTTTTGGGCGGCTGGGCCTTTATATTTTTATTTTTATCGTCTTGATGCTTATGATTTCTTGTGATCCCGTAACAC
Organism: uncultured Desulfobacterales bacterium; assembly: GCA_964459155.1. Taxonomy (GTDB): domain Bacteria; phylum Desulfobacterota; class Dissulfuribacteria; order Dissulfuribacterales; family JALVPX01; genus JALVPX01. The sequence continues at coordinate 17,906 of CAYWKF010000008.1, read as the reverse complement.
GCCACAAAGTACTTACCACCTTGTTTGATGGTGTACCCAGCTTGCCGCCACACATGATGTACTGTCCTGAACCAGAGGTTCATAAAAAGAAATTGACAGAAGGGGCAAATGCAACAGCAGAAAAGGAAAAGATCTTGAAGATGGCATCTATTCACAAGCCCTTTGATGAGAAAAGATGCAAAGATTGCCACGACTTCAGCGGCAAAGTGGGCTTCGTAGTTCCACTTCAGGACTTGTGCCTGCATTGCCACAAGGGTTTTATCAAAGGGCAGTACGTGCACGGCCCAGTGGCAGTGGGTTCTTGTCTGGCTTGCCATTTGCCGCATGATTCGAAATACAATGCGCTGCTCCAAGAAGAACGGAGCAAGATATGTGAAAAATGTCATTGGGAAAATAGGGTGGCAGCCTCTATGCATAAAAAGGTGATTGAGCACGATATGGCCTGTGTTGATTGCCATGATCCCCACTTTGGCGATGTTGAATATTTCTTGAAATAGCCTGCGAGGATGGAGACAGGAGACGGTGGCTGTGCACAATCAAAATAAGAGCAAAATGCTCAGGATAGCGTGTTTTTTCACAATAATTTTGCTGTCTTGGGTTGAAATGGCATATGCCGCCAGGACCGCACCGTTCAAAGTGGGAAGAATCAGGCGATGGATCAACCTCTCCTATGAATACACCTCAAGGGATATGCATGACCGGAAAAAAGCCACTGAACATGAGTTTGAAGAGCGGCTGCACGTTTCAGGCAAGGCCTTTGTCTATCATCCAAGGCTGCTTCTCATGGACTGGAACTTTGAATTTGCTGGTCAGCAGTATCGGTACAGTGAAAACGGAAATTCTGGCTCTGACAATGACAGCGCTTTGGAATATGAGCTTTTTGGAAGGATATTAAAGCGCCACCGTGTCAATTTCGATTTCAGACTTCGTTCCAGGGAATCAATAATCCATCAGCGTTATGGAAGACAGTATCGTATCAGCGTCGATGGTCACGGTTATGGCATGCGATGGAAAAACAAATATGCCCCGCTTTATATGCGTTATGACAAAGTCGAAAGCAAAACAAAAGGTCTTTTGCGCGGTAGATCCGTGGATTATGAGATTTATGCAGCGGATACTTTCATGGAGTTTTCTCCAAATCGTGACAGGACTGACATTGACTTTGAAAAAGCAAGGCGGGAAGAATCTTTTTTGGAGACCGATTACATTACTGATTATGTAATGGGGCGTGTAACAAATCTAATCAAGTTTGGAAAGAAAAGGCGCCATTTTCTGCGTTCCTATTTTCGTTATCGTGACGATTCTGGCACTATTCCAGGTCAGGCACTTCAATGGAGTGAACATTTAAACATGAGCCCAGGCAAGGCCTTGAAGACAGGCATCTATTTCGATTACCGAAAGACAAGGCGACCAAGAGTATTTTTAAAAAATTACAGAACTGGTGCATGGGCCTCTCACAGACTGTTCCAGTCCTTAACAACCAATTTGCGTTTTGAGTATCAAAAAAGTGATTTCGACACTGGAGATGAAACCAGGAAGAGAGGGGAGATAGGCTTTTCCTATGAAAAAAAGGTCAAGGAAATCAATAAGCTGTTTGCAGCCTTCAAATATACCAGGGAACTAGTGAACAACAATTCGGGTGAAGACAGCCGTTTCATTGGCGGCGAGTTGATGATTATCCAGGACCTTCAACCCAATTATTTGTTGGAATTTGATGTGATTGAATCTTCCATAGTGGTGCGCAATCAAAACGGAAGCAGGATTTTCATAGAGGGTGTGGATTATGAGGTGGTGACAACGGGCAGACGTACAGAAATTGTCCGTTTGCTGGGAGGAGAAATATTGCCAGGTGAAACCCTGCGGATCGATTACCAAGTCAAGGCAGAGCCTTACGTTGAATATCTTTCCAAAGGGAAGTCATTTATGATTGGCAGTAGTTTGTCTAGGGGTAAATATTTTGTCTATGCAAGGGCAAATATGTTTGACCAGGAGCATGTAAGCGGGCGCAAATTTGGCTTCCATGCCAACAGGAGGCGTATATACACCACTGGCTTCAGGTCCCATTTTAGAAATCTTTATTGTAACCTTGAGTACTCCCTTGACAAGTTCGATGGTGAAACCACGAATAGGTTCTTTGGCGCTGTTCAGTATACACTGAGACGTACTAAGGATGTTGAAATCACCTTGTGGGCAGAAGAAAAATATCAATTTTACACAGGTCTTGAAAATGGAAATCATGCTGACAATTTTGACCAATATTTCAAATTTGGTACCAGATACCGGCGCAGGCTGTTAGCGCGAAATATGCATCTCAACTTGTCGGGGTATTATTTAGACCAGCGCGGGCGTGTGGGAGATGGATATACAATGGGCTTGAGGGGATATCTGACTTGGAGAATAAACAGGTCTACGGTTCAAACCGGTTCAGAATTTGAGAAGTATAAACGAGACAACATCAAGTCAACTGGTTACGATTTCTTCGTTAACTACAGGAGAGCCTTTTAATCCACTTCCTAAGAGTGGCTGTTTTTCCGTCTACCCACATCATAAGGTTTAGTTGCCATTATGCCGGGGATTCCTTTGGCAAATTCTTACATTTTCCTTTTTGTTTTCACCTTCCATGTTTTGACCTTTTGCAGGTCTTGCGGCCCGTCTTCTACAATTAGTCCCTCCAAGCGCTGAGCTTCCACGAAAATTGGATAGAAATGGATCTCATCCCTTCCAGACAGTTTAAGTGCTAACCTCCATATTTTCTAAATGCTTTGAAAAAAATAGCTCCAAGTGCCGATCTAATTAAAAGACACTCTATATCAGGGCAAAATATATGATTATTCGTGTTTTTCCCTGTGCATTGCACCAGTATGAGGTTGATTATGACTCAGAGACATTTTGCAGATCTCTTTGATAAGGCCTATTTACGTTGGCTGATAGTGAGGTTGGGCATAGGCCTCTTTTTATCGATCTTGTTGGGGAGTGCCACGTTATGCTGGTTACTTTATGAACCATTTCAAGGGGACTATGCAGCCCTCTTCAAGGGATTGAGCCAAGTTCATGAAGAGGTCCATGTGGCTGTAATTTTGACAGGCTTGGTTCAAGGTGTTGCCCTTGGCCTCGCAATTTTTGTCTGTCTTCTTTTTTGGACTCATCGTGTGGCTGGGCCGATTTTCCGGCTGAAACACTCCTTCCGGCAGCTGGAAAAAGGAAATTTCATGCTTCAGGTAAGGCTGAGGGAAAAAGATCAATTACAAGATCTTGCCAGAATATTGGACAAAGGGATAAGGAGCTTGCGCCACTCCTGGCATGAGCTGATTGACGGCATTAACGATTTTCAAAAAGAGTTGCACCAGTTGGATGCAAACAATTTTGCCGCTCAATCGCAGAAGCTTGCAACTCGGTTGGAAAAAATAAGAAAAATGACGAGTCAGATCCATGGTTAGCCTCAGGTTACTCCAACTCACCGTAGGCACAATTTTGATCCTTTCAGGTCTTTTGCTGCTAATGAACCTTAGCAATTCACGGCTGACCAATCCCCACCTATATCAAACAGCGTGTGATGAATGTCATCTTGGCAAGCCTGTGGAAGATGGTTCAGGAAAAAATATTTTTTTTAAAGATATAAGTAGATTGTGTCTGGATTGCCATTCAAAGATACGTCTTTCCATGTCCCATCCAATTGATATGGTTCCAGGATTTAAGATGCCTGACGATATGCCGCTTGACTGGAAGGGGGAAATGACCTGCACTACGTGTCATTTGCCCCATATAGACCCTGAAGCTCAGGCTGATGCTAATCCGTACTACCTGCGCAGAAACTCCAGGGGAAAGGCCTTCTGTATGGAATGTCACCAATATGACGAAGGCCCTGGTATAGCTGTTGGTCACGAAATGGCATTGGAATATGCACACCAGAACAGTGTCTTAAAAGGCAGAGGATCAAGGTTTTCCCTGGACAGGGATTCGATCAATTGCCTCGGATGTCACGATGGTACACAGGCTTCTGATTCTGGCGGAAATATTGCAGATGGAATTTGGCGGCACGGCGGCCCTGATATCGGCAACAGCCATCCGGTTGGGTCATTATATTCCGAAGCTGCCAGAAAAGTGAGCTTGAGACCAGCGGAAATGTTGCCAGACTCGATTCAACTGCCAGATGGCAGGATAGGCTGCCTCTCATGCCATAACATGTATTCGCAAAACAAGTACCTATTGGCTATTGAGAACGTCAGAAGCAGACTCTGCCTCACCTGCCACATAAAATAAGAGAAGAAATTGAGGGCTACATGGAAAAAAAGAGATTTCGCAGGCGTAATTACCTAATAGACAAGGATCTACAGAAAAAAATAATCATTGCAAGTTTGGTAATAGTAGCATTGGTTGTCGTTTTGTCTGGCATCGTCGCCTACCAAATGCTTGAAAAGGAGGTGGCGAGCCGCTTATGGTCTGTACATTTGTCTGGAACCAGCACTTGGGATTTTATTCTGCCCATAATACTTAAGATCAATATAGTGCTTTTTGTTGCAATTTGGGCGCTTGTGGGATTAATTTTAAATTACAGGCTCAAAAAACTTGGATCGTCTTTGAGCCGATTCAAGCATCACATTGCTGCAATGGACGAGGGCCGCTTATTGGAACCAATACGGTTTAGAAAAGGGGACCCGCTTGTTGCTCTGGCTGAAAGCTGCAATTCGATGAATGGTTCCATGCGGAAAAGACTTTGTGAAGTTGCTTTGAAGATAGATGAGATGAAAACATTCATTGAAAAAAAGAAGAAAGAAGGTGGTGAGCCAGAAGAAGTGCGTAATTTTTGCCAGCATAAGCTCAACCAGATAAACGAATATTTGTCAGGCATCAAGATGTAATCAACGGCCATGAACAAACCAAAGCAGCTGCGCCTGCTGATATTTTTTAGCCTTTGTGTGCTATTGGCATCCATCCTGTGTAATTGTTCCACAAAGAAAACCACAACAAAATACCCATTTCCTGCCAAATTGGCATGGCCCGCTCCGCCACAAAAAACACGCATCAGATGGATAACTGCCTTTTCCAGGGAGTCAGATATCGGAGGTGGAAGCGTCACCTTTTGGAAGAAATTGGTCTCTTTTGTAGTAGGCAGAAAAGAACATCGCATTATAAGACCGTATGGAATATACGCCTTTGATGGAAAAGTATTTGTGGCTGATCCTGGCGCAAGAGTGGTTCACTTGTTTGACTTGAAAGCAAAAAAATATCGATTGCTCTCTTTTTCAAATAACCGAAGAGATATGCTGGCCTGTCCCATAGGCATTTCAGGAGACGGTGCGGGGCGTCTTTACTTGACAGATTCTCAGCAAAAGAAAATTTATACATTTTCCATTGGTTCGTATAAGTTGTACACATTCGCTTCCCGAAAATTCCTTAGGCCTACGGGAATTGCATACAGCAAGCAAAACGAGCTAGTATACGTTTCGGACACATTGGCTCACCAAATTGTTGGTCTTGATCAGCATGGCGTTGAACAGATACGATTCGGGGGCAGGGGATCAGCAGCTGGCAGACTAAACTATCCCACAGACTTATTCATTGACGATAAAGGTCATATCTGGGTAACAGACTCAATGAATTTTAGAATTCAGGCCTTTACGTTAGATGGCAAATTCATAACCATGTTTGGGGAACCTGGCAATACCACAGGCCGTTTTGCCAAGCCAAAAGGTGTGGCAGTTGACAGTGAGGGCCACATTTATGTTTGCGATGCCCTCTTTGATACAGTACAAATTTTTGACCAAACAGGTCTTTTTTTGTTAAACTTTGGCGAACGGGGTGTGGGGACTGGCTATTTTTGGATGCCTTCCGGGCTTTTTATCGACAGCCAGGACAGGATCTACGTGGCAGACACATACAATCAGAGGATTCAGGTCTTCCAATATGTCAGAGACGAAAACTGAAAAATATACATTGCCAGTATTAGGATCCCCGCTATTATTTTTCCTTGCTATCCCCTTGTTATATTGGGCAATTCCTGCTTACGCAGATATCCTCAATACTGTTCACAACTTGAGCGCTTCTGGTCCTGGAATATACCGAGCGGCCCAAGAAGAAAAGGTGTGCGTCTTTTGCCACACCCCTCACCATGCCGACCCTGCGGTTCCTTTGTGGAATCATAAAACGGATTTCGGAACAGTTTACTCATTGTATCAATCCAGTACTCTCAGTGCATCTCCTGGGCAGCCTACTGGATCATCCAGGCTCTGTTTGAGCTGTCACGACGGCACCATAGCCCTTGGGCAAATCGGTCAAGGCTGGGTTCCCATGCAAGGCGGAGATTATTTGCCACTCAGTGAACGATCCAACCTTTCGACAGACCTTTCAGATGACCATCCTATCTCTTTCGTCTATGACAGCCAATTGGCCAGTGCAGACGGACAATTGGTGGATCCATTGCTCCTTCCTCCAGAAATAAGGCTTGATGAAGGTGTCTTGCAGTGCACGTCGTGTCACGATCCCCATGACAATACCTATGGAAACTTCCTGGTCATGAGCAATGTCGGTTCACTGCTATGTATATCTTGTCATGATTTGACTGGCTGGACACTTTCAAAACATTACAACAATCCGGAAGGCTGTAGCGATTGCCATGAGCCGCATCAGGCCATGCAGCCTCAACGCCTTTTGAAATTTTTTGAGGAAGAAGAAACTTGCTACCAATGCCACAAGGCAGGAGGGACAGGCAAGGATGTGGAGTATCAGTTTCAGAAGACATACCATCATCCTGTGGAAAACCAGGCAGCGGTGCATGATCCAGGTGGAGACCCTCTTTCTGCTACATATCATGTGGAGTGTGTGGATTGCCACAATCCGCACCAAGCAGATGACACAGTTGCAGTAGCCCCAGATATCAAAGGCCCGCAAAAGGGGGTTAGGGGGGTGGACCAAGATAATAATCTGGTAAACCCTGCTCAATACGAATATGAGATCTGCTACAAGTGCCATGGCGACAACTCTTTTGTCGATCTTGCCGCAGTGCCCCGAATAATTGAAGAAGTCAATGAGAGGCTCAGATTCGATCCCCAGAATCCCTCTTATCATCCAGTGTCAGACGTGGGCAAAGGGAGCAACGTGCCTAGCCTAAGGCCAGGTTATACAGTGACAAGCCGCATTTATTGTTCAGATTGCCATGGTAGTGATGATTCCACCAAGGCAGGGGGCATTGGTCCTAATGGGGTGCACGGTTCCATCTATCCACACATACTTTTAAAACAGTATGAACAGGATGCTTACCCTGTGTCATATGCTCAATCCAATTATGATTTGTGCTTCACATGTCACGACCCTGACATACTTTTTTCGCCAACTTCTGCATTTCCTGAGCATTCATCCCATGTTCAAACTAGAGGAGTGCCTTGCTCCATATGCCATGATCCGCACGGCGTGCCAGCAGTAAGAGGTGCTACTACTGAAGCAAATGCCCATCTCATAAATTTCGATACACGCTTTGTGTCTTCGGGGACCTATGATTCAGTTTCAAAAAGCTGCACAGTCAGCTGTCATCCAACAAATCCAAGGACATATTGAGGAGGAGGCTAGCTATGCAGGGTTTTTACAAAAAGATCTTCTTTTTTGCTATTGTCATGGCTATATGCCCTCAGATACTCTTTGCTCTTCCACGGGGGACCATTTCCAGCAAGAGTTATTTTTGTATCGAGTGCCATCAAAAGGAAACCCCAGGCGTAGTGTATGACTGGATTGAAAGTCCTCACGCCCGTTCTTATGTCTACTGCCTTGAGTGTCATGGAGAGACCGAAAAGGGCCCGGGGATAATAGAACATCATGGATTTTTTGTACGCGTAGTTGTTTCCCCCTATCAGTGCGGAGCCTGCCATTCTGCTCAGGCCAAGGAACATTTTGAAAGCCGCCATCACTTTGCACTGCGCAATCTACAACGCATGAAGCCTGATGATCCCCGTTATCCGCTCATTGAACCTTACAAAAAAGATAATTTCAAGGCATGTGCCGATTGCCACGGCTCAGAGGTTCAATTGCTAGAAGATGGAACGCCCGATCCTTCGACTTGGCCCAACCGAGGCATTGGACGGGTTAATCCCGATGGCTCCAAGGGAACCTGTACAGCGTGCCATGAGCGCCACAGATTTTCTATAGACAGTGCCAGAAGGCCAGAAGCATGTCTCAAGTGCCACGATGGGAAAAACTATCCCGAAGGCGCAATTTATCTACACTCCACTCACGGCACTATCTATAATGCCATAGGAGCGGAATGGGATCTATCAAAACCTAATGTCTATTTGGATGTACGCGATTTCAAGGCTCCCACGTGTGCCACATGCCATGTTGGAGGGGTTGGTAAAGGCGTTATGCCCAGGCACGATGTTTCTACTAGGCTGTGGGTGGACCTCATTACGCCTTTTGGTCAATACAAGCCAGTGGAACCCGAGCCCAGGCGCAGGATGAAGGCAACATGCCTCAAGTGTCACACTGCTCCCATGGTGGAACGCTATCTTAAAAACGCGGAAAGGCTCCTCAATGAATATGTATCACAGGTGTTGAAGCCAAAGGTAAAAGAGTTTCAAAGGCGCCTTTCAGAGGCCCAAGGTCCAGGAAGAAAGGATCTATTGGAGGAGTTTTCAGCATTTTTAGCAGAAAGCAAGCGCTATAGGATGAATCTATTCATGGGCCATCATGGCCGCATGGAACGTTGAACGAGTTTATTCCTGCTGAAGTCATTTTCTGTCACAAGAAAAATGGTGAAAACACCTAGTTTCGAAATGTTGCTGGGTGTTTTCACCCAGGTCAATTTGATTAAATCCTGAATAATTTTAAAAATTGTTTTTATATCAGATGGTTGCATAGTGCAACAAAAAATCTTGCAAGTGGAATGTTTTTTGCTGTGAAATAATACTACGGATTCTTGCCCCATTAACTTTATGCCTTTTGGCATGGTTGGCATGCGGCAATTGACAAATTCCCCCACAAATTTGGTCGATTGCCGTACATCGGCAGACGTTTGCTTAACATTGCCAAGAGGTGACAAACTCTTGATTTTTAATGAGGAGATCGAGATGAATGGGAAGACAAAAAGAATAGGCAAAATGGGGAAGAGCCGGCTCCTGGCTTTCTTGCTCGTTGCCTGTATGGCTGTAGGAACCGGCTTTTTAGGTGCCGGACCTGGTGCTGACGAAGCCATAGCCATGCCGGCAAAACATGTGAAAATCTATTTGAGGGATGCTGACGGCAATCTCCTTACTAAGAATGACCTGTTTGGAGAAAACGCAACCAAACCGAACGCCTTCAGCATGAAACAGACGTGTGGTTTTTGTCACAATGGAAGTGACGTTGATGGTGACGGGATAGCCTTGGGCGCTACACTTTTGAGCGTTGATGACATTGAGAAACATTCATACCATGCCCAACTTGGTGCCAACCAGTTTTGGGGTTGGGACGCTTATGACAACAACAATACAACCTCTCCAGCTGCCAAAAACAAGAATTGGGTCCAGTCTCCTGGGCACGTGGGGAAGTGGTGACCACCTTCGGCGCGCCAGTTGGCGCACCTCTTTCAGGGTGTAGGCAAGCCGAAGAACAACAATATGGATGCTCATGAATTTGGCACTACAGGAAATTTCACGGATAGGGTTGATATCTCCATGGCAGGGGTGCTGCGAGATTGTGCCGAGTGTCATGTGGGTGGTGGCGCTAATGAGTATGTAATCGATCTCAATGCAACCAAGCGGATTCCTTTCAGGAACATGACCTCTAGTGGTCAGCTTGCTCAAGGATCTTTCACTGTTGATGCAAGCAGTGTGACCGCCTTCAATTACTTCATCGATATTTATGATGAAGATGGAGACGGTAACAAAACAGAGCCTCTTACCCAGTCATTCTACAGGACTGGCGTGTTGGAAATGGACTGCTTCATGTGTCACTTCCAGGGCTACGACTGGGAAGCCAGGAAGGACGAGCTTAGAAAAGGCCGTTTCGACGCATCCAGAGTTGTGGGTGCAGGTCTAGGCAGGGCCATAGCTGAGAGAGTCGGAGATGATTGGGACGGCAATCTGTATGGCCGTTTGGTGTCTTATGATGATACCAAGATTCTAGTTGATCATCTAAATGGGGATGCCCTCTATCTGGCTCCATATGTGGCCATGGCAATAAAAGGAACACCACCAGCCTCCAACTGTGCATCTTGTCACTTCAATGCCCATCAAGTTGATTGGAAAAAACGTGGTGCAACCTGGGGAATGGATTACGAAAATGAAGTGCATGCAAGGCTTGGCTGTATGGGATGTCACAAGCGTACGGAAGATGCTGCAGTCGGAACGGATGGAAAGGCGTCTTCCTCTTTGTTGGGGCAGTGTGATCCCGCCAAAGGCAACGTACCTTTCAGCTCATTGTGGAATGCCAATGACAACACTGGATTGAGAACATGTGAGTACTGCCATTTGGATCACGAGGGCGGCTTCTTTGGCCTTACTGCTCCAGATCCTACCGACAAGCACTATAGGGCGGGCCTGGCGGCAGACATAATTGGTGACAACAGCACCACTCCAACTAAGTCTCACCTAGATATCATTCACTGTTCAGCTTGCCACGCAAGAAAGCTCGGAACAGGAACAGGTGCGGCCATGGTGGATGCCACTGGTCCTGATGCAGAAGGCCGTTTGACCGATCATGAGAGCCACACCATTGAGCGCGATATGCAGGACAACCTCGCCTATACATGGAGCAAGACGACAGGTAAGCTCATTGCTTCCCATATCTTGACCACCATGTTCGTGAAGGATGTCGATGGTTCATTTGATCTCAACAATGATGGTAGAGCCGGTGGAATGGACCCGTTGCTCCAGACCCATATGCTGGCCTTAGGCCTTGATCCTCTCACGCACGATGGCAATGTGACCAACAGTGACGCCAGTAGCTATCTCAGTGCCGTAAGCACTAAATATGGTGGAAATCCAAAATTGACCTTCATGTCCGTGCCGTTCCAGGTGACGCACAACATCGCGCCTGCCAGCGTTGCACTGGGAGCCAATGGTTGTAATGATTGTCACGGCGGAAGCGCCGGAGTCTTGGGCGGTGCTGGCATGTTCAGCTCAACCTATGACATTGGCCCAAGAGATACGGTATTCAGTTTGGATGCTAATGGCACAGGCAGTGTTGTGGCACCATTCACCAAACTGGGCGGAACAGTACCCACCGATTTCCATCCGAATCTGGTTGGAAAGGATGGAAAGAGCATCAATCTGCGCGTGATGTCTGGGGATTCCTCAGACCTGGCAGTGCTTAACAGATGGCAGATGATGTATGACGTGGATGAAACATACGTCGGTGCCCATGGCTGTACCAGCGGTTGTAATGCCACAGAGTGGGTGGATTACCTTAATTCCATCAATGGTAATGCTGCTCACGGTGTGCCACCTACAATCGAGGCCATATCCTGTAACGGAACCACAGCCACTTTGAATTGGGACGCCAATAATGCAACTATAATTATAGGCGATATTGGTCAAAAGGTGATGGCGCTTGTATGTGATGTAAACGCTACAGACATTGATTTGACTGGCAGCAGTACGGCTATGAGCCTTGATTCAACCAATACCCAGTGGCGGATAGTGCCTGGCAGTGCAAGGCCGCTGCAGAAAGTGCTGAACGGCGAGCAAGTCACCATCAACTTCCCAGCTGGCGCTGACAACAACGCCACTATAGAAGTGACCGTCTATGTCAGGGACAGCGAGAAGCTGATGAGCTTCAAGAATGTGACAGTGGTCATTGAATAACGTTGTAACCCAAACCGCCTTTACTCCCTCCGGGTAAGGCGCAAATCAATCGGGCCGGGGTGGAAACACCCCGGCCTTTTGTTTCTTATTTAAAACGGTGTGGAAAAAACCGGTGGCATGCTTTATGCTGATTTCAATATTATAAATAGCTTATTGGGGCATTTGACCCGGTGGGTGTTAAGGCAAAGTTTTTTAACAGTCAATCAATGAAAAAGAGTTATGCGAGGAGGTTCTACCATGGCTAAACATTTTTTGGTGGTGTGTTTGGTTTTGTTTGTTTTCTTTTCTGGCTCATTGGCGACGGTCCCACAGGATGTCAACGCTGCACCCAACGTCTATCTCAACAGGCCTGGGGAGGTTACAGGCCCATTTAGATTCATGTTTGAGGTCATAGATGTGGCAGGCCTGGGCAATATCAACTTTGAAACATTTAGAATCTACCTCAATGGGCAAGAAGTGGTAGATTTGAACACTATGATTGCCCTATATGAAGTCGGCTATTGGTATTTGTCGCAACTGGGAGTGAACCATCTTCAGGGTATCTTTCCGTCTGTAGAACTTCCGCCTGGAACGTGGGAAATCAGGGTCAGCGTAGCAGACAAAAATGGTGTAACGGGCAGTGATGCATGTACAGTGGTGGTCAGACCTTAGTTGGTCAATTTCCTGGCTAACAAAAAATTCTACCAATAATGCGGGGTATCAAAAGAGGATGCCCCGCAACAAGTTACACATATGTCGTCTAAAATCTCTCTTCTTTCAACCATAGTAGAAAATTTAAACAGACCTGTCTATGTAGTTGAGAATAACAGGCTGGTCTTCGCCAACAAAGAACTTGCCAATCTCATGGGCTATGACAGCCCTGACCACATGCTTGACCTCGATTTTTTCAAAGAGGTCTATCCAGATCCTGAAACATTGGAAGCCTTCAGATCTGTGAATGAATCTGTTATTAACGATGGATTGCCCAGGGTTTCCTGGGGGCAACCAATGAGATGTAGCCGTTTTGTTGTCCACTGGGTCGAAGGTGAGGCTTGTCCTGTGCCTGTTGGAGATTCTTTGGGTATTCTTGGCATATTGAAGGATGTTACAGAATGTAAAAGAATGGCGGAGGCCGTGCTTGAATCTCAGCAACTGTTGAACAACATCCTCAATGCCATGGAAGACCGTGTTTATGTGGTCACACAGGATTACAGGCTCATATTCTGCAATCAAAAGACCAGGCTTGCCATGGGGCTGGCTGGAAACCCTTGTAGCTGTGCGGTGAGCAGTGATGTTTATTGTTATAAGGTGTTACAAGGCCTTGATGCACCGTGCATCTTTTGCAAGAATAAGCAGGTTTTCGAGGAAAACAAACCAGTCGTTTGGGAATACTTTGATCAAAATCTCCAGGGGTGGTTCTCAGTCATAGAGAAGCCCATTGTGATTCCTGGTGAAAAGAGGGCTAAACTAGTTGTTACCAGGGATATTAGCCGGGTCAAGGAATCCGAGCAGCGTATCAGGAGCTTGTCCAGGGAAGTGAAAAGGGCCCATTGGGAGGAAAGGTCGCGTATCTCCAGAAACTTGCACGATGATTTGGGTCAGCAGCTCAACTACCTAAAAATCAAGCTTGACTTACTTTCGTCTGCAGCTCAGCTTTCTTGCACTGAACTTGCTGTGGACGCCCATGAAATTTCATTGATTGTGGCAGATGTTATTGAATCGACACGCAATTTGGCGCACGGCCTCAGGCCAGAAGCCATGGAACGCTTTGGTTTGACAGATTCAATATCAAAGGCGTTGTCAGTCATTTCCAAGGAGTGTTCTATTGAGACGGACTTCAAGGCTGCGGGCATAGAAGATGTGGAATTAGACCCAGATATCTGTATAGAATTGTACCGGATCTTCCAAGAAGCCATTAACAATGTTATAAAGCATGCGCATGCTAAGAAGGTGGTGATAAGGTTGGTGAGATCCTACCCACACATCATATTCAAGATTCAAGACGATGGCCGGGGTTTCAATCTTGATGAGCATCTGCATGGAAATAGCGAAGGTATGGGGCTTTCCAATATTTCAGACCGCGTTGTGCTGCTGGGAGGCGAGATGCAGATTTTTTCTGAACCTGGTAATGGCACCAAATTGGAAATAAGGATTCCCTATGATTGATTTTGCTCAACAAACTGCTGACAAAAAAATGGTCATGATAGTGGATGACCACCCATTGTTCAGGGAAGGTTTGAAAGCTCTTATTCAGCGGAGCGATGGTTTTGAGGTCTTTGACGAAGCTGGCAGCGGCAGGAGCGCGTGTGAGAAGCTGGAGCAGGGTGTGCCAGTTGATCTTGTAACAGTTGATCTTTCTTTGCCTGACATAAATGGAATTGAGGTAATAAAGAATATCGCTGCAAAGTCAGATATCCCCATAGTAGTTATCACTATGCATGCCAGGGCTGATCTCATCAACAGTGCATTCCAAGCAGGGGCCAAAGCCTATATTACAAAGGAGGCAACGAGCGACCGGCTGATTGAGGCCTTTAGAATAGTTTTAAATGGTGGAACCTTCCTTGATCCAAAACTTTCGCCGTTGCTCATTGAAGGCCTAGTGAACAAAGAAAGTAATGAATCAGGCAGGGAAGGTGTATCAGATAAAAAGTACAGGCTACTCACCCCCCGAGAGCAACAAGTGCTGCGCTTGGTTGCAGAAGGGCTCACCAGCAAGGAAATTGCAAAACAGCTCAACATCAAGGCCAAGACCGTGGAAAACCACAGAAGCCATCTTATGGAAAAGTTGGGCCTCAGAAACAGGGTGGAGCTTGTACGGTATGCTGTAAGGCTTGGAATAGTTGAGCTTTAATTTGCCATTCTCCATTGAATTCTCCAAGGTTTATGGGGTTTTCCTAAGAGCCTTTGGAGTTCTTTTCGTGCGGCTTATAGGAATCTTGGTTCTTTTCACGCTAAAGTCTCTTTAGAAAAATCCCCTAAACCATCCCTAGCCTGCGTTATAATTTATTTACCCTGAATTTGCGATTTAGCAGGGGAGAAATACCACCATACAGGCATGATATTTGATTGGCTGTGATTTTTTTTCGGTTGGGCATCATTTATAAAGAAAAAGCTAATTTTTAAAGGTAATCAGAGCTAATAGCGTTTTTTGACTCACCATCCGTGGTCATATCACCCAGGAATAACCTCCCGCAATATGGGTATTTACACCCATAAGGTTTGTTTTAATTGGTTCATTTCTTTATGGATGATGTTTCAAAAAATCGAACTTATCTAATTGAAATGAAAGATAATTTGATGATAGCTTTTTAATTGCCTCAAAAGTGTGTTGGAAGTGAGTACCCTGTATTGAATCAGGCATAAAATATGCACGTAGAAAAATCGAATTCTTGCCCCAAACAAGGTTTTCCCTCTCAAGTGGCTGTATCCCCCATAAAACGGCCAATGGTGCGTAAAGTGTTGTTTTGTACCGATTAAGGCACATTTCAAAATGGAGTTTTATTTTCTTTTAAGTTTAAAAAGAGGAGATGCAAAATGAGAAAACATTTTCTTGAGAGGCGGAGTTGGCTATTTGCAAGCCTTATCTTCTCCACTCTTCTTGTGGGAGCAGGAGTTCTCATGGGAGTAGGAGTTGGAACGGCAAATGCCATGCCTGCAAAGCACACCAAAATCTATTTGAGAGGACCAGATGGTGAACCTATTACTAAATGGGTAATGAAGGGCGATGATGCCACCATACCAAATGCATTTAGTGCCAAGGCAACGTGTGGTTGGTGTCACAATGGATCAGACAGGGAATATGCTAGTCCAGCTGAATTCCAAAGCGGTGGGCCACCAACTGGAACAGCACTGGGTGCAACCCTGCGTTCCTATGACGAAATTGAAAGACATGGTTACCATTTTCAGTTGGGTGCTAACCATCTCAAAGGCTGGAATTCGGGTATGCCTCCATCTTATGGTGGATCTGGATCATGGGTCAGCCATGTTTCCATGGGTAAACCATGGGTGCAGGGCCAAGGCCACGTGGGGAAGTGGTGACCTCCATCTGCTCGCCAGTGGGCGAGATTATTTCAAGGGATGGGAGCACTTACAGGAACATCTGCAGACAATGACACTCCGTATGATTACGGCAGTTTGGACGCAATGAAAAAATCGGCAGATTTAACTGTTGCAGGCCAGCTGCGCGACTGCGCCGAGTGTCACGCAGGTGGCGGTGCCATGGAATACGTTCCCAATGGTGATCCAGCCAAACGTACTCCGTACAGGAATATGGATATCAATGGAACATTAAACCTTGTGGATACATCCTCTCCAGTGGGATCAATGTCCGCGATAACTCCTACAAACTATACCGCTTTTAACTACTTCATCGATATCTTTGATGAAGATGGAGATGGTGACAAAACAGAAGTCCTTTCCCAGAACTATTATAGAACTGGTGTCATGGAAGTAGACTGCCTGATCTGCCATTTGCAGGGCTACGATTATGCTGGCCGCAAAGAGGCAGTGCGCAAAGGTCAGTTTGACGCATCGAGGGTTATCGGTGCCGGTATCGGCCGCGCCCTTATGGAAAGAGACGATGCAAGCAATAATCTCTATGGTCGTATAGTTGCGTACGATGATACCAAGGTGTTTGTGGACCAGAGCAACAACGCTACCTACCTTGCACCATACATAGCCATGCAGATTAAGGGCATGCCCCCTTCAAAGAACTGTACCAACTGCCACGTGCAAAGGCCGCAGTCTGACTGGAAGAAGCGCGGTGACTTCTGGGGTGGCGACTATGAGCACGAAGTGCACGCAAGGCTCCAGTGTATGGGATGTCACGAAAGGCGCGAAGGCCATGAAGTTGGCACAAGCGGAAATTCCACATCTAACCTTCTTGGCCAGTGCGATCCTGCTAAAGGCATAGCACCTTACAGCTCTGTGTGGAACGCCAATGACAATACGGTGAGGACATGTGAATACTGCCATATAGAACACAAGGGCGGCTTCTTCGGCAAAACTGCCCCAGACCCCACAGACAAACACTATCGAGCAGGCCTGCTGGCAAAGATATGTCAGGATGGCGGTATTTATCCAATGACATTGCCTCCTGCATTTGGTGGCGGGACTTACAATTTCCGTATGCCGCATGACGGTGTTGCTGATGCGTCCCACTTGGACATCATAAGCTGTGAGGCATGTCACGTGCTCAAGATGGGTGGCCATACAGGCGGTGCCTTGGTTGATGCTACAGGTCCAGACGCTGAAGGAAGGTTGGCTGACCATGAGAACCACTATATTGAGCGCACCATGGAAGTAAACGGTAAGCCCAATCTGGTATATCAGTGGCAGCGTGCTGACTTTGATGGTGATGGAGTGGTTGAAGCCAAAATCATTCCATCTAATATGCTGACCAATATGTTCTGGTTCAATAAAACCTACCCGTTAGATTTAAATGGGGATGGTTTCCCTGCCCAATATGTGCCAGGCGGCACTAAGGTATATATGGATGTTATTTTACCTACACATATAATGGGTGCGATGGCTGCAGCTGGGCTAGAAGGTGTGACTCAGGATGGAAACTTTTCAGAAAGCGACATGGTGGCTCAGTCGGCAGCTATTATCAATTACTTAAATGGCCTTGGAGTGACTACAACTGGTGCCAATTTGCAGCTTAACTTCTTTTCTGCTCCATTCAAAGTCACACATAATATAGGACCTGCCAACAGGGCATGGGGTGCGAACGGCTGTAACGACTGTCATGCACCAAATGCTGGGTTCTTCAATGGTGACTACAGGATATTACCAGACCATCTCACTATGGCCATAAATGCAACCAAATGGGTTGAGCCTCTTATTTACATCGATAATAATGATGGTCAAATGGATCCGAGTATGAGCACCATAAGTTCAGTTGAAGGTTTCCATGGAATGTTGGTACAGTACAATCCGAAAAATGACTACATGTTCCCTTGGGCTGCTACCAATTCTACTATGGAAACTGACAGCTGCTTCGGGACTCTTAAAGATAAGGGCGGTTATTCAGTGCTGAACAGGGTACTTACAGAAGTGGATACCGGCGCTACTAACTCTACGTTGTTGACAGCCATAGATAAGAGTAACTTCCTCTATGAGGATTATCCTGGCTCAATGATAGGCATGGAATTTAACGCG
>CAYWKF010000007.1:0-118091 GCA_964459155.1 uncultured Desulfobacterales bacterium | reverse complement strand
ATTGCCACACGAAGTTATCGGCCATTTTGGCTCAGGCAGTGTGCTTCTCAAGCCTGCCTCTCCGGGTACCGGGGTTATTGCAGGTGCCGTAGTGCGTGCCATTATGGAGGCGGCTGGCATTCAGGACATACTGACCAAGTGCATAGGGACAAATAATCCGCACAATGTTGTGCGCGCCACCTTTAAAGGCTTTGAGGATCTTATAGAGTCAACAGCCATTACAAAGGCTAGGAGACAGAAAACAGAACAAAAGGCTGCTTGATGAATTACGCAACTGGAGAAGCTGCATTATGATTACACTCGACAAATTGCAACCCCACAAAGGGGCTAAACGGAATAAGAAAAGGCTAGGCCGCGGCAGGGCCTCTGGTTTGGGCAAAACGTCCGGAAAAGGAATGAAAGGCCAAAAGTCGCGTTCAGGTGGTGGTGTGCGACCTGGTTTTGAGGGTGGTCAGATGCCCATCTATCGACAGCTTCCCAAAAGGGGCTTCAAGAATCCTTTTAGAAGAGTTTATGGCATTATTAACGTTGGCGCCTTGGCTGAAAAGGATCTGGAAGGTCAGGTTGATCTTGCCCGTTTGAAAGAGCTTGGAATGATCGGAAAGAGGTATTCCTACCTAAAGATATTGGGAGAAGGTGAACTTAAGAAACCTTTGGAGATAAAGGCTCATGCTGTTAGCAAGGCAGCAAGGGAAAAAATTGAAGCTGCAGGCGGCAAAATTGAAATTTTAGGGGATGAGGCATAGGAGAATATAGTGCTCAAGGGTGTTGAGGGCCTGGGACAGGTCCCCGAATTACGCAGAAGAATACTTTTTACCCTGGCTTTCTTAGCCATTTATAGAATCGGCGTTCAGATTCCCGCACCAGGCATTGACGCTGAAGCGCTGGCTTCGTTCTTTGCCCGGAGCCAGGGTACCCTGTTCGGCCTTTTCGACATGTTTTCAGGTGGTGCCTTAAAACGACTTTCCATCTTTGCTCTGGGAATAATGCCCTACATCAGTGCTTCAATCATTTTACAGCTTTTACAGGTAGCCATACCGCATTTGGAGCAGCTGAAAAAGGAAGGTGAGGCAGGCCGGCGAAAGATTAGCCAGTATACTCGTTATGGCACTGTGGGATTGAGCATGATACAAGGCTTGGGCATCGCCATTGGTCTTGAAAGTATGACGTCACCTGCTGGAATACCAGTTGTTGCTATGCCAGGATGGGGTTTCAGGCTTATAACGGCGCTCACCCTCATGTCTGGAACAGTGTTTTTGATGTGGCTGGGAGAGCAGATCACCGAACGCGGCATAGGCAACGGCATATCCATGATTATATTTGCAGGTATTGTAGCAAGAATGCCTTCAGCCATAATAAACACGTTTAGGCTGGTGCGTACAGGAGATCTTCATCCAGCGCTTCTGCTCTTCCTCATAGCTATGATGGTAGGGGTCATAGCCTTCATATGTTTCATGGAGAGGGCTCATAGGCGCATACCCATTCAGTACGCAAGAAGAGTGGTGGGCAGGCGGGTGTATGGAGGGCAGAGTACCCATCTGCCACTTAAGATCAATACAGCAGGGGTGATTCCGCCAATTTTTGCCTCGTCCATCATGATGTTTCCGGCTACCATAGCCAATTTTGCCAGGGTTTCTTGGATGGAATCCATTTCACAGGCTCTAAGGCCTGGTAATCCCATTTATGAAACCTTGTTCGTGGCATTCATAATATTTTTCTGTTATTTTTACACTGCTATTACTTTCAATCCTTCAGACATGGCAGACAACTTGAAGAAATATGGCGGGTATATCCCAGGCATAAGGCCAGGTAGGAGAACAGCAGAGTATATTGACAAAGTTTTGACTAGAATTACTTTGATAGGCGCGATTTATGTTGCTGGCATTTGCGTGTTGCCTGACATTTTGATATCTAAACTGAATGTGCCTTTCTATTTCGGTGGCACTGCGCTACTGATTGTGGTTGGTGTGGCTATGGACACCATGGGCCAGATCGAGTCTCATCTCATAACGCGTAGTTATGATGGTTTTGTGAAAGGCGCAAGAATAAAAGGCCGTAGAGGTTAAGTAGGAAAAAGAGCCCGGTTGATGGGGCCATTGATCTTGTGAAAAAAAAGCTACCTGGTAAAAGTGGTATTATTTTAAAGGCCGATTGGGAAATTGAAATTTTGCGCAAGGCCAATGCAATAGTTGCCAAGGTCTTGCACATATTGAGAGAACAGCTAAAGGAAGGCATAAGCACATACGATTTAGACCAGCTGGCAGAGGCAGAAATAGTAAAAAGTGGCGGACTCCCTGCCTTTAAAGGATATAAAGGGTATCCGGCTACATTGTGCATATCGATAAACGAAGAAGTCGTTCACGGCATTCCCAAGAAGGGGAGAATGTTGAAACAGGGCGATCTGGTCAGCATGGATGTGGGCGTAGTTTATAATGGATATGTGGGAGACGCTGCTTTGACGGCAACAGTGGGGCCTCCGTCCAAAGAGGCTGCAAATTTGATTGCAGTTACTGAAGAGGCCTTGAAAAGAGGTATAATTCAAGCCAGGCCAAAAAACAGGCTAGGCGATATATCCCACGCGATTCAGCGGCACGTTGAAGGCGCTGGATACAGTGTGGTTAAGCAATTTGTGGGCCATGGTGTTGGCAAGTCGCTCCATGAGCCGCCAGAAATACCTAATTTTGGCCGAAGGGGGCGTGGGCCAGTGTTGAAGCCAGGTATGGTGCTGGCCATAGAGCCAATGGTTAATATGGGTTCTGGTGAAGTGAAAATCTTGGATGATGGATGGACTGCAGTGACCGCGGACGGTTCATTGTCAGCTCATTTTGAACATTCGGTAGCGATAACCAAAAAAGGACCTGTGGTTTTGAGTGTTCCAGATTAACGGATTAGGTAACTTAGCAGAAAAGGCAACTAAAATGGCAAAGGCAGATGCAATACAGGTGGAAGGCAAGGTGATTGAGACATTGCCCAATGCCATGTTTCGGGTCGAATTGGACAACGGTCACAAAGTTTTGGCCCATATTTCTGGCAAGATGCGTATGCATTACATAAGAATATTGCCAGGTGATAGGGTGACTGTGGAGTTGTCCCCTTATGACCTTACACGAGGCAGAGTTGTATACAGAGCAAAGTAGTTTTTGCTGATCATAAGCGACAAGGAGTGCTTGGAATGAAAGTCAGGGCATCAGTTAAAAGAAGATGTAAAGACTGCAAGGTTATCCGGCGAAAAGGTATCGTGCGGGTGATCTGCAAAAATAAAAGACATAAGCAGCGTCAAGGGTAACAGGGGGAACAATGGCACGAATAGCTGGTGTTGATCTACCAAAAAATAAACGCCTGGAAGTAGCGCTTACATATATTTATGGCATAGGCCGAACATCTGCTCAAAAGATCTTGGATAAAGCGGGTATAGACTGGAATAAGAAGACTGACGAGCTGACTGATAGCGATATAACTGCAATCCGGAAGATCATTGACAGTGAATACAAAGTTGAAGGCGATTTGAGACGCGAAGTCTCAATGAATATCAAACGTCTAATGGACCTTGGCTGCTACAGGGGGTTGCGTCATCGCAGGGGTTTGCCTGTACGCGGCCAGCGCACCTCAACGAATGCGCGTACGCGGAAGGGTCCTAGAAGAGCTGCCATCAAGAAAAAGAAGAAGACATAATAAGGGAGGAGTATATTAATGGCCCGGCCAAGACGGGGAAAACGCAAAGAAAAAAAGAATATTCCTGAAGGTATTGCTCATATTCAGGCCACCTTCAATAACACCATAGTTAATATTACGGATAAGCAGGGCAACACCATTGCTTGGGCCAGTGCCGGTACGCAGGGATTCAAAGGATCTCGTAAAGGCACGCCCTTTGCTGCTCAACTGGCAGCTGAAAACGCAGCAAAACAGGCTGCAGAACATGGCGTAAGAAGTGTGGAAGTACGCATAAATGGTCCCGGTTCAGGCAGAGAGGCTGCCTTGAGGGCGTTACAATTAGCAGGTTTCCAAATAACGGTCATTAAGGATGTTACCCCGATACCTCACAATGGATGTCGTCCTCCAAAGAGAAGGCGCGTCTAATTACTCATTAGGATAACGGAGGAAAGGTTTTGGCACGATATACAGGACCACGCTGTCGTCTTTGCAGAAGGGAAGGAACTAAACTGTTTTTGAAAGGCGACAGATGCTACTCAGATAAATGTGCATTTGAAAGAAGAAGTTATGCGCCTGGTCAGCATGGACAGGCTCGGATCAAAGTATCGGACTACGGTATCCGGCTTAGAGAAAAACAACGGGTACGCCGTATGTACG
Organism: uncultured Desulfobacterales bacterium; assembly: GCA_964459155.1. GTDB lineage: Bacteria > Desulfobacterota > Dissulfuribacteria > Dissulfuribacterales > JALVPX01 > JALVPX01. Next base: position 113,783 of record CAYWKF010000007.1, on the reverse strand, counting down.
GCATTCAAGAGAAACAGTTTCGCCGCTATTTTGACTGGGCTGATCGTCAAAAAGGAGTAACGGGTACAAATCTCCTGGTGTTGCTTGAGCGTCGTTTAGATAACGTTGTTTATAGGCTTGGTTTTGCTGATTCGAGGGCGCAGGCCCGTCAGCTCGTCATCCATCGCCATTTTTTGGTTAATGGCAAAATGGTCAACATACCTTCCTATCTGGTCAAGGTTGGAGATGTGATTGAAGTGGCTGAAAAAAGCAAAGAGATTTTGCCTATCAAGACCGCTCAAGAAGCCTTGGCCCGCAGGGGGGTACCTGAGTGGCTGGAACTGGACGCGGAGAAACTAAAGGGGACAGTGAAATCTTTCCCTGAAAGAAGCCACATAACCATGCCAATCCAGGAACAGTTAATAGTAGAGTTTTACTCAAAATAGGATCGGCAAGGCAGATCAAGAGAAAAGGATATGGCCAATAAAAAAGATTCAACAACCACTGAAACAGCTGTGGATCAAACACTTTTCTACCACAACTGGAGGGATTTGATTCAGCCCAAGAAATTGAAGGTTGATTCTGATTCCCACACCGAGTCTTATGGGAAATTCTCGTGCGAGCCTTTAGAGCGAGGGTTTGGCACCACTTTGGGCAATGCCTTGAGGCGGGTGCTTTTGTCCTCATTGCAAGGGGCTGCAATTGTCTCTGTAAAAATAGACGGTGTGCTACATGAGTTGTCAAGCGTAACAGGAGTGCTGGAAGATGTTACCGACATCATATTGAACCTGAAAGGTGTAAAGCTGAAATTGTTTAAAGATGAAGCTAAGCCCTTGATTATAGAGAAAAAAGGTAAGGGCGAGGTTACAGCTGGTGACATTGTTGCTCCTGAGGGCGGGGTAGAAGTTCTGAACCCTGACCATCATATTTGTACTGTGACAGGCGATGAGGGCATCAGGATGGAAATGGTTTGTAAATGGGGCAAAGGCTATGTTCCTGCAGAAAGGAATAAGGATCCTGAACAGCCCATTGGTACCATTGCTATTGATGCGCTTTTTTCTCCGATAGAGAAAGTCAATTTCGTGGTGAGTCAGGCCAGGGTTGGCCAGGTGGCTGACTATGATAAATTGGTCTTGGAAGTTTGGACAGATGGTAGTGTCAAACCAGAGGATGCCATTGCGTATGCCGCCAAGATACTTAAAGAACAGCTCACCATTTTTATTAATTTCGATGAAAAGGAAGAACCTGACGAAGAAAAGCAGGAATTTGATTTTGAAGGTCTCAACAAATATCTCAATAGGAAAATAGACGAATTGGAGTTTTCTGTTCGTTCTGCAAATTGTTTGAAGAATGCCAATATTCATTATATTGGAGAATTGGTGCAGAAAACAGAGCAGGAGATGTTGAAAACCAAGAATTTTGGTAGAAAATCCCTGAAGGAAATCAAGGAAATTTTGGGAGAAATGGGGCTTGAGCTTGGTATGAAGCTTGAGGGATGGACGCCCCCCAAAGAAGAATCAGAAGAAGAAACAAAAGAGGTTAAAAAATCATGAGGCATCGCAGACGTACACGCAGGCTTGGACGCACTACGCCACATCGCCAGGCAATGATGAGAAATATGGTAGCCTCCCTCTTTCAGCACGGGCGAATAATTACCACAGACACCAGGGCTAAGGAGCTTCGGCGTTTGGCAGACAAGATGGTAACATTGGCAAAAGATGGTAGCCTTCATGCCCGTCGACAGGCCCTTTCGGTTATTCGAGACAGAGACATTGTGGCAAAGCTGTTTGAGGAATTGAAACAGAATTTTATATCCAGAAATGGCGGCTACACAAGGATAATAAAGATAGGCCCCCGACGTGGGGATTCGGCCTTGATGTCTTATGTAGAGCTGGTTACTGAAAGCCTGGAACGTCCAAAGAAGAAAAAAAAGGGAAAGGCCGCGGAAATTGCCGCTGCAGCAGGAGTGATACCCCAGGCCAAAGCTGGCGGTGAAGAAGAACCGTCTGAAAGCAAGGAAGAGGCCATAAGTGAAACCAGCCAGGCTGAGTCTGAAACTCAAACTGAGGTAACTGAAGATGAATCACTAGAAGCGGCCAGCGAACCCGTTGAAACCGAGGCTGCTGTACAACAACCCGAACAAGAAGAAGCTCCGAAAGAAGATGACAAACCCCAAGAATCTATGGAAAAAACATCAGAAGGGGAGGAAACAACCGATAATTGAGTCAGCTAGATCGTATAACCCTTTTAACCTGTTTTGACACTTTTGAACCTCTAATTTATTTTTAACAAAAATCAAAAATACTTGGCTATGGCAGCCCTCATGAAGCGTTCAACGCTTTTTGAGGGCTTTTTTTATGGTAAAAGTGGAGGTTCTGGGTAGGGTCGTCGCTAATACCCTGGGGTCAGCCCCAGGGTTTTTTTTATGCTAAAAAGGCACAATCACGCCTTTCTCTTTTTTAGTCCTGGATTCTTTTAAACTTGCCACCGAGACGTTGTAAAAATCTATTACTTCACGCCTGCTGATCATGCCTAAAAAGTACGTGGGGTCATCATCCTTAACCACAGGCATTCTATCAATGTTTCTTATGGTGAATTTTTTCAGCAACGTATTTAAATCCTCAGATGGGCTAGTGGTGATAATGTCAGAGCGAGCCACATCTTTCATGATGACAATGTCGCCTAGTTCTGAAACACTGAAGAGGAAAGAGCGGATATCGTTTATGGAAAATATGCCTGTTAGCTTCTTATTTCTGTTTACAACTGGAAAATAGTGTTGCTCAGTTTGGCTAAAGAATTTGCAGAATTGTTCAAACGTCATGTCTTCAGGAATTACTGCGATACTGCTGGACGGATTAAAAATATCTCCAACCTTTATATCTTCGAGAACATCGCTGAAGAAGTCACCTCTGTGAGCCGGAGACTCCAATTTATTTAGCACTTGCTCTCGGTATAGGCTCCACTTTCGGCATAGAAAATAGCTCAAGCTACATACTAGCATGCTGGGCAGGAGCAAATGGTAAGAGCTTGTGATTTCACTTACTACGATTACAGCTGTTATCGGGATATTAGTGCCGCCAGATAAGAATCCAGCCATACCAACGATTATGAAAGGAGCAGCGCTTGGGACTATGGCGGGAGTGAGATTATGGAACGCCATCCCTACTGCCCCTCCAATGCAGCCGCCTATAACGACTGAAGGACCGAAGAGTCCACCGCTTCCACCGGAGCCAATGGAGAAGCACGTTGCTACTATCTTGGCCACTGCTACTGTAAGCAAGAGAAGCCCTGGTACTTTGTTATAGAGACCTTGCTGAACAAAGCCATAGCTGAAATCTAGCACCTGCGGCAAAAAGAGACCTATAGATCCTGTGGCCAGGCCACCTATTGCTGGCTTGAGCCACTGAGGTAGCTTGAGCTTTTGAAAGTAATCGTGAAAGCCCCAAAACATTTTTACAAAAACAAAGACGCCTGCTGAAAGTGCTATGGCCAGGCAAGCATAAGGCCCTAGAGCCAGTACGTTGTCAAACCGGAAATCCTTTGCTTCGAACAGGGAACCCCAACCGAATATGGTACAGAAAAGCGTATATGCAATGGCCGAAGCAATCGCAGTAGGAATGACAACGTCTGCTTCAAATTCCGGATCTCGGTAAAGGATCTCAGCAGCGAATAGCGCTCCAGACAGCGGTGCTCGGAAAATACTTCCTATGCCAGCGCCCATGCCCGCCGCCATCAATATTCGTATTTCTCTAGGAGAAACTTGTAGTTTTTGGGCAAGTGTGGAACCCAGTCCAGCCCCAATTTGACAAATAGGACCTTCGCTGCCTCCTGAGCCACCTGATCCCAGGGTAAGGGCGGAGGCAATGGTCTTTACTATGGGAACCCGGACGTTTATACGGCCATCATCGTGATGGTAAGCTCTTATGGCTGCATCAGTACCATGTCCTTCGGCTTCGGGGCAAAATTTCCATACCAAGATACCACTCAGCAGGCCGCCTAGGGCGGGCATAAGCCACAACATCAATCGGGAAAGCTCCCGGTGGGTATGGCCAAAAAGCGGTGGATCTCCTGCCGGATGGGGAGGCCTGTATCCAGCTAGGTAATCCAGAAAAAAATAGTGGCCAAGCTGCATGAGCAGATGAAAGACTACTGCTCCCAATCCAGCCACAATTCCCACTATTATACAGTAGAGCAACCACTTGCCCGTCCTCTTTGCCGGATCATCACCAGTACCAGGCATGACCAGATCTTTTATGAAGGCCAACAACTTGTTACTTGCCATGTCCATATCATGTACCAGGAAACCCGAACCTGCGAAAGAGTTGTTAAAAAAAGTACTAAGTTCTGTTGAAGTGCGTGGGGCACACGAAAAAGCCAAGTCAAGTGAATGTTTTTCCATTTGGCCGAATGATGAATCAATTGATGGGGTGAAATCGTTGACATTTTTTTTAAAGGTTAATAAGTTTGTCGTCTATTCATTTTATCCATTGGGGTGAGAAAGATGGCCAAAATGGCAGGAAAAGACATGATTGTAGAGGCCTTGAAACGGGAAGGCGTGGAAGTGATTTTCGGCTTTCCTGGCGGGGCAATAATTGATATCAACGATGCCTTGGAAAAAGACGGTACCATAAAGTATGTATTGGTGCGCCATGAACAGGGTGCTACCCATGCAGCCGATGGATATGCACGGGCAACCGGAAAGGTGGGAGTGTGCTTGGTAACTTCCGGCCCAGGAGCAACCAATACGGTAACTGGTATTGCCACGGCATACATGGACTCCATACCTATGGTGGTATTGACTGGCCAGGTACCTACAGCGCTTATTGGAAACGATGCCTTTCAAGAGGTAGACATCGTAGGCATAACCAGGCCTTGTACCAAACACAACTATTTAGTGAAAGACGTAAAGGATCTACCAAGGATTTTAAAAGAGGCTTTTTATCTTGCCCGTACAGGCAGGCCAGGGCCAGTGTTGATAGATTTGCCAAAAGACGTTCAGAATCAGAAGGCGGAGTTTAATTATCCTGAGAAAATAAAGCTCCGTTCCTATAATCCTGTTCTGGAGCCGCACAACAAGCAAATAAGGAGAGCATACAGGCTGATAGAAAAAGCCAAAAGGCCAATTATCTATGCAGGTGGCGGCGTTATAATTTCAGGTGCCCACAAAGAACTCAAGACTTTGGCGGAAACGATTCATGCCCCAGTAACAATGACTCTGATGGGATTGGGCGGTTTCCCCGGCACACATGAATACAGTTTGGGCATGCTGGGCATGCATGGAAGCTATTGTGCCAACATGGCCATGGCCAATACTGATTTGATAATTGCCGTTGGAGCCCGTTTTGATGATCGTGTCACAGGCAAAATAGAGGCTTTTGCTCCCCTAGCAAAGATCATTCACATTGATATCGATCCCACGTCCATACAAAAAAATGTGAAAGTTGACGTACCTATTGTGGGTGATTCAAAGCTGGCGCTGAAGAAGTTGAACAAGATCATCCACGAAGAAGGCAGGCCGGACGAAGCCTGGAAGGATCTGCATGCAGCTTGGTGGGATCAGATTAGAGCGTGGGAGAAACGTCATCCTCTCACGTACAAGTTGGAAAAAAATGTGATCAAGCCGCAGTATGTGATTGAAAAGCTCTATGAGATGACCAAGGATAAAGATCCTGTGATCACCACCGAAGTAGGCCAGAACCAGATGTGGGCAGCGCAGTTCTTCAAGTTTGACAAACCGCGCACCTTATTGACGTCAGGCGGCCTTGGTACCATGGGTTACGGATTTCCTGCGGCCATTGGTGCTCAGATGGCATTTCCAGACAGGCTCGTCATAGACATTGCTGGCGACGGAAGCATACAGATGAATATACAAGAAATGGCCACAGCAATGGAGCAGCGCCTTCCGGTAAAGATAGTAATATTGAATAACGAGTTCCTAGGAATGGTTCGCCAATGGCAGGAACTCTTCTATGATAAGCGCTACGCAGCAACCAAATTTCATGTGACCCCAGACTTTGTGAAAATTGCCGAGGCCTATGGAGCCAACGGCTTCAGGGCTACTAAGCCCGAAGAGGTTGAATCTGTATTGGAAGAAGGCCTGAATGCGGAAGGTCTGACCATCATGGAATTTGCTATTGCCAAAGAAGAGGGTGTGTTCCCCATGGTGCCTGCGGGTAAGGCCACCACTGAGATGCTGCTGGTGTGATCAAGAAAAGGAGCTGTATGCCATGAAACATACATTGTCTGTTTTAGTTGAGAATTGCCCTGGGGCACTTTCGAGGATAACAGGGCTTTTTAGCGGAAGAGGGTTCAATATAGAGAGTTTGAGCGTAGCCCCTACATTGGACCCGACGCTATCACATCTCACTCTGGTAACCAGGGGAGATGAATTTATAATCGAGCAGATCATCAAGCAATTGAACCGTTTGGTTGATGTTTACAAAGTAGTGGATGTTAGCGAAGGCGAGTTTGTGGAAAGGGAAATGGCCCTTATAAAAGTTAGGGCTGAAGATGAAACCAGGGCTGAGATTTTGCGTATGTGCGATATTTTCCGCTGCAAGGTAGTTGATGTAAGCCCAAAGACTTACACCATTGAAGTTACAGGGCCGGAATCGAAGATGAAGGCAGTTACTGAATTGCTGAAGCCCTTGGGAATCAAAGAAATCGCTAGGACAGGTACTATTGCCATGTCCCGTGAAAAGAAAAGCGTCTAACGCAGGGGAGCAGATATGAAAATATACTATGAAAAGGATGCATCATTAGAACCTTTGAAGGATAAGACCATTGCAATTCTAGGCTACGGCAGCCAGGGGCATGCCCATGCCCTCAATCTGCGAGACAGCGGATTGAATGTGGTGGTGGGGCAACGTAAAGGTTCTGCCAACTATGACCTAGCAGTAAAGCATGGATTTGAACCTGTTGATGCAGCAGAGGCCAGTGCCAAGGCAGATGTGATAATGGTGCTTGTGCCAGATCATGTGCAAGGCGATCTATATGAAACAGCCATCGCTCCTAATCTCAGTGCTGGCAAGATGCTGATGTTTTCACATGGTTTCAATATACATTTTGGCCAAATTGTCCCGCCAGCTGATGTCGATGTGACCATGGTTGCTCCAAAAGGCCCTGGACATCTGGTGCGCAGGGAATACGAAACGGGGGCAGGAGTGCCTGCGCTTGTAGCCATCCATCAGGATGCTACAGGTGAGGCCCTTTCCAAGGCATTGGCATACGCTAATGGCATTGGGGCAGCCAGGGCAGGAATTCTGGAGACCACATTTCAGGAAGAGACGGAAACCGATCTATTTGGCGAACAGTGCGTTCTTTGTGGTGGCGTGAGCGCGCTCATAAAAGCTGGATTTGAAACCCTGGTAGAAGCGGGTTATCAGCCAGAAATAGCCTTTTTTGAATGTTGTCATGAACTGAAGTTGATAGTCGATTTAATATATGAGGGTGGGCTTTCGAATATGCGTTACTCAATAAGCGATACGGCGGAATATGGGGACCTGACCAGGGGTAAACGCATCATCACGGAAGAGACGCGCAAGGAAATGAAAAGGATCTTGGACGAAATCCAAAGTGGTAGCTTTGCAAAAGAGTGGATGCTTGAGAACAAGGTGAAAGGGCCTGTATTAAATGCCCTCAGGCGGCGGGAAAAAGAACATCCAATCGAGGAGGTAGGAGCCCGTTTGAGGGGCATGATGAGTTGGCTCAAAAAGAAATAGTTTATGCACCCTGAAAGGGTTCCTGTGGCAAAGGAGGGGTTGCCGTTTATTTTCTTTGCTGCCGGAGCATCTGTAATATTTGCCCTGCTTGAATGGGAGATAGCTGCCGTGGCTGCCTTAGCAGTCACGGCTTTTGTGCTTTATTTTTTCAGGGACCCTGAACGGGTTGTTCCAGATGGTCAAGGCCTTCTCGTATCTCCTGCAGATGGAAAAGTAATTGAGATAGAACAAGCCAGTGAAGGTGCTATTTCTAGGCAGGCTGTGACAAGAGTGAGTATATTCATGAATGTGTTCAATGTGCATGTAAACCGTTTTCCGGTAACGGGAACCGTTAAAAGAATTGAGTATCAGCCAGGCTCTTTTTTGCCAGCTGATCAAAAAAAAGCATTGATACGCAACGAACAGAACAAGTTGCTGATTGCAGATGAAGCAGGCAATGAGATAACCGTGGTTCAGGTTGCTGGATTGATAGCCAGGCGTATTGTCTGCTGGGCAGAAACCGGAGACGAACTGAAAAAGGGCCAACGCTTTGGGCTCATAAGATTTGGCTCAAGACTGGATATTTATTTGCCACCACAATATTCTGTATGCGTAAGGCAAGGCCGTAAGGTTTGGGCCGGGCAGACAATCATAGCACAATTAAAAAAGTAGAGAATGGAGCAGGTTTACAGAGCCTAAGAGATTAGAGGTCACAAAATGGATGGGTACAGTGGAAAAGATGGTACGGCATCGACCAGGCGTGGATTTTATCTTCTTCCAAACCTGCTTACTTCTGCAGCGTTGTTCAGCGGTTTTTATGCCATAATTGCAGCCTTTCAGGGCAACTATCAAAGGGCAGCCGTTGGCATACTGATAGCTGGTGTATTTGACGGGCTTGACGGCAGGGTAGCAAGGCTTACCAAGACCACCAGCCGTTTCGGCATCGAATACGATTCTTTGTCAGACTTGATCGCATTTGGTGTGGCACCAGGCCTGCTAGCCTATTCTTGGGGATTGCAGGGCTATGGAAGGCTTGGTTGGGTTGCCGCATTTCTGTATGTGGGTACAACTGCATTGAGGCTTGCGCGTTTTAATTCCCTGAGCGCCTCATCTAGCGATAAGGCCTATTTTTTGGGACTTCCGTGCCCTTCTGCTGCGGCCATGGTGGCGTCTTCGGTACTTATCTGCCACCATTTCGGATTGTACGGTCCGGTGCAAAATGTGTTTGTGCTTGGTATGATTTATATTTTATCATTTTTGATGGTAAGTACAGTACGTTATTTCAGCTTTAAGGAGTTTCCTTGGTTTCAACGCCATCCCTTTTCCAGCATGGTGGGCGTTATCTTGGCCATTGCAATAATTGCCATGGAGCCTAAGGTCACTCTATTTTTGATGGTTTTGGCATATGTCATATCTGGCCCTGCGGTGGTAACCATAAAGTTTTTTAGAAATCCCATTGCCAGAATCAGGCAGCGGAAGGGATCGAGAAATTTCAGGAGCAGCAGCCATGGCAAATAACAGGGTCATAATTTTTGATACCACGCTGAGGGACGGCGAACAGTCCCCAGGGGTTTCTCTCAATATGGAAGAAAAACTCCAGATAGGTCGTCAGTTGGAAAAACTTGGTGTGGACGTGTTGGAAGCCGGCTTTCCTGTGGCCTCGCAAGGAGATTTTGAAGGCGTTAAGCGTCTTGCTGACGAGTTGCGCGGCCTTCAGGTGTGTGCACTTGCCAGGGCGAGCAAGAAAGATATTGATATTGCCTGGAATGCAATAAAAGGCGGTGAAAATCCGCGTATTCACACCTTTATCGCTACCTCGGACATCCATTTAAAATACAAGCTCAGGAAAAACCGGGAAGAGGTGCTGGAGATAGCAAAGGATGCTGTTGCCTATGCAGCCAGCTTGACACCCAACGTGGAATTTTCAGCTGAAGATGCAAGCAGAAGTGACCTTGATTATCTGTGCAAGGTATTTGAGGCAGTCATTGATGCAGGCGCCACTACCGTCAACTTCCCTGACACAGTGGGATATGCAATACCATGGGACTTTGGGGAGATGATCCATTATGTCATGGAAAACACGCCAAATATTCACAAGGCAGTTTTGAGCGTTCATTGCCACAATGATTTGGGTCTGGCAACAGCAAATGTGCTTTCCGCCATAAACAAAGGCGCAAGGCAGGTTGAATGTACGATAAATGGTATTGGTGAACGTGCTGGCAATACTGCCATGGAGGAGATTGTGATGGCATTGAAAACAAGGCATGATCTCCTACCCTATGAAACTGGCATAGATACGCGCCAGATTATTGCAACAAGTAGAATGGTATCCATGCTTACAGGGATGGCTGTACAGCCAAACAAGGCCATTGTTGGAGCCAACGCCTTTGCACATGAATCTGGAATCCATCAGGATGGTGTGCTCAAGGAGCGTACCACCTATGAAATAATGAACCCCAAGGATATTGGTCTTGAACAGGGAAGGCTTGTTCTTGGAAAACATTCTGGCAGACATGCCTTGAGGGCAAAGCTGGAAGAATTGGGTTACCGACTGAGTGAAAAAGAACTGGATAAGGTCTTTAGCCGTTTCAAGGCATTGGCGGACAAGAAAAAAGAAGTGTATCCTGAGGACTTAGTAGCCATTGTCGCTGAAGAATTGCTGCGTATCCCAGACAGGTTTAAATTGAAATATCTCCATGTTGCAGGAGGCAGGGGCATTCGTCCCACTGCAACCGTGGCAGTCGAGATAGACGGTGAGGAATTCAGCGGTGTCAGCATGGGAGCCGGACCTATTGATGCTGCCTTCAAGGCCGTGGCCAACCTAGTCAAAACCAAGAGTAGGCTGCTTAAGTTTAACGTAAGTTCCATTACAGGCGGTACTGATGCACAGGGTGAAGTCACAGTGCGCCTTGAAGAGAACGGCCACGTGGTTACAGGCCAAGGTGCTGATCCAGATATCATAACTGCCAGTGTAAAAGCATATCTAAACGCCTTGAACCGCCTTGAATATTTAAAGCACAATGCTCCCAAAGCTGTAGCGCAGCCCATGTGCGAGTAAAAACTATTAGAGGAGATTTTTTTTGCCATGAGCAGACCTATGACCATTGCTGAAAAGATACTTGCGGCCCATGCCGGCCTAGAAAGCGTTGAACCCGGGCAACTGGTACAGGTGGATGTAGACTTGGCCCTGGGTAATGACATAACTGCACCCATAGCCATTCGCACATTCAGGGAAACTGGTGTGACCAAAGTGTTTCACAGAGAGAAGATAGCCTTGGTTTCAGACCATTTTGTGCCAAACAAAGATATAAAAAGTGCGGAACAGGCAAAACAGCTCCGTGATTTCTCCAGGGAGCAAGGCATTCTTCATCACTACGATGGGGGTGAAACTGGTGTCGAGCATGTGCTCCTGCCTGAAAAGGGCCTTGTTTTGCCTGGCGACGTAGTTATAGGTGCAGACAGCCATACATGCACTTATGGTGCCTTGGGCGCCTTTGCCACTGGAGTTGGCAGTACGGATTTGGCAGCTACCATGATAACGGGCAAGACCTGGTTCAAGGTCCCTGAGACCATCAAGTTCGTGTACAAGGGTGTGCTCAAACCGTGGGTATGCGGCAAGGATTTAATCCTTCATACAATTGGCGATATAGGCGTTGACGGGGCCTTGTATATGGCAATGGAATTCACCGGCCCTGTAATCGATACCCTCCCCATGGCAGACCGATTCACCATGTCCAATATGGCAATCGAGGCCGGGGGAAAGGTTGGCCTTATCAATCCAGACCAAACCACCATGGCCTTTGTAAAAGACAAGGCAACTCGGGATTTCACTCCATACAAGAGTGATGAGAAGGCTGAATATGCCAAGGTCATTGAATATGATTGTTCCAATCTTGAGCCACAGGTTGCGTTTCCTCATTTGCCTGAAAATGCAAGGCCGGTTTCGGAAGCTGGCAATGTACCCTTGGATCAAGTGGTTATAGGTTCTTGTACAAACGGCCGCTACGAAGACCTGGAAATTGCGGCAGGCATCTTGAAAGGTCGAAAAGTAGCGAAAGGTTTGCGCCTTATCGTGCTTCCCACCACTCCCAAGGTTTATAGCCAAGCTCTTCAAAATGGCCTTATCAAGATATTCATAGAGGCAGGAGGCGTGGTCGGCCCTCCAACATGCGGCCCGTGCTTGGGAGGCCACATGGGCATTCTGGCCAAGGGTGAACGTGCTCTGGCCACCACCAACCGCAATTTCGTGGGCAGGATGGGGCATCCAGAAAGTGAAGTCTATCTTGCCAGTCCAGCTGTGGCAGCAGCCAGCGCAATACTTGGCAGAATCGCCAGCCCGGAAGAGCTTTAGGAGGTTAGCAATGAAAATAAGAGGCAGAGCTTGGAAATTTGGAGAAAATATAGATACAGACGTGATTATACCCGCCAGGTACTTGAACACTTCCGATCCTGAAGAACTTGCAAAGCACTGCATGGAAGACGCTGACCCGGAATTTGCCAAAAAGGTAAGGCCTGGAGACATAATAGTGGCTGGCAAAAATTTTGGTTGCGGAAGCTCAAGAGAACACGCCCCCATTGCCTTGAAAGCAGCTGGCATAGGCGCGGTGATTGCCCCCAGTTTTGCCAGGATTTTTTACCGGAATGCCTTCAATATGGGGTTGCCCATTTTCGAGAGTGAAGAGGCGGCAAAGGCAATCAACGAAGGCGATGAAGTGGAGATCGATGGCGATACGGGCCTAATAGTTGACAAAACTACAGGAAAGAAATTCAAAGCCCAGCCCATTCCTGGATTCATGCAGGAACTCATCAGACAGGGCGGGCTAATTCCTTATGTATTGAATCAAGAAAAGGAAAAAAGCAATGCTGAAAGGAGCGCACGATGAAGGAATATAAAATAGCTGTAATCCCCGGTGACGGCACCGGACCGGAAGTGGTGGCAGAAGGAGTGAAGGTGCTTCAGGCTGCAGCAGAAAAATATGGCTTCAAATTGGATCTTACCTATTACGACTATGGCGGTGATCGCTATCTCAGAACAGGTGAAGTCCTTCCAGAAGGCGCAGCAGAAGACCTGAAACAATATAAGGCAATCTATTTGGGGGCTATTGGACATCCAGACGTAAAGCCGGGGATCCTTGAAAAAGGAATTTTGCTGGCACTCCGGTTTGCCCTGGACCAATATGTGAACTTGCGTCCTGTCATACTTTACCCCGGTGTTGACACGCCATTGAAAGACAAAGGGCCGGAAGACATAGATTTTGTGGTAGTTCGGGAAAATACCGAGGGCCTCTATGCCGGAGCAGGCGGGGTTCTCAAAAAAGGCACCCCTGATGAGGTGGCAGTGCAAGAATCGATCAACACCAGGAAGGGCGTTGAACGCTGCATAAGGTTTGCCTTTGAATATTGTAGAAAACGCAACAAAAAGAAAAAACTCACTCTTTGTGGCAAAACTAACGTGCTCACCTTCGCCTTTGATTTGTGGGAACGCACTTTTTATGAAGTCGCCAAGGAATACCCTGATATCGAAACCGATTATGCACACGTGGATGCAACCACAATGTGGATGGTGAAGAATCCAGAATGGTTCGATGTGATCGTTACTGACAACATGTTTGGCGACATTATCACTGACCTTGGTGCCATGATTCAAGGCGGAATGGGTATTGCCGCAGGTGGCAACATAAATCCAGAAGGTGTCTCAATGTTTGAGCCCATTGGCGGATCTGCTCCCAAATATACAGGTAAAAACGTGATCAATCCCTTGGCAGCAATATGTGCCGGCCAAATGATGCTTGATTATCTCGGAGAAGAAGAGGCTGCCAAGGCCGTTGAAGAAGCAGTTAAAAAGGTGGTGAGCAAGCACCTTAAAAGCCTTTCCGCAGGCAAAATGGGGTATTCCACCAGCGAAGTCGGAGACCTTGTAGCCAAGTATGTAAAGGAGCTCTAGAAACATGGGCCGTAAATTCAATGTTGCAGTAGCTGGCGCCACAGGAGCAGTGGGTCAGACCATGCTGAAGGTTCTGGAAGAGAGGGATTTCCCAGTGGCTGAACTGCGGCCTTTGGCCTCTGCACGTTCCGAGGGGAAAACCATCTATTTTAAAGGCGAGCCAGTAACGGTGCAAAAGCTTGGTCATGACTCCTTCCAGGGAATTGACATAGCCCTTTTTTCAGCAGGAGGAGGCAGGAGCCTCGATTACGCCCCTTCTGCAGCTAAGGCAGGGGCCGTGGTGATAGATAACTCAAGTGCTTGGCGCATGGATCCTGATGTGCCGCTCGTGGTGCCGGAAGTTAATCCCCATGCAGTGGCTGGCTATAAGACAAAGGGCATCATTGCCAATCCCAATTGTTCCACTATACAGATGGTGGTGGCTTTAAAGCCTCTTCATGATCATGCCAAGATCAAGCGCATCGTTGTTTCTACTTATCAGGCCGTTTCTGGCACTGGCCAAAAGGCCATCGCAGAGCTTGAACAGCAGGTGCGGCAGTGGGCGGAAACAGCGCCTGTTGCTGGAAAGCCGAAAGGATACTGCGGCCCCTATGAATATCAGGCTTATCCTCATCAGATCGCATTTAATTGTCTGCCTCATATCGATGTATTCTTAGACAATGGCTATACAAAAGAAGAAATGAAAATGGTCAATGAGACCAGGAAGATAATGGAAGCGCCTGAAATAATGGTAACGGCTACAACGGTACGGGTGCCAGTTTTTTACAGCCACTCAGAATCTGTAAACATTTCCTTTGAAAAGATGATCAGCGCACAAACAGCTCGAGAACTTTTGGAAAAGGCCCCAGGGGTGAAGGTGGTGGATGATCCAGCCCACAACAGATATCCTATGGCCCTTGATGCAGAAGGGCAAGACTTGACCCTGGTAGGCAGAATAAGAGAAGATATTTCGGCTCCAAATGGGCTTGATTTGTGGATTGTGGCTGACAACATACGAAAAGGAGCAGCCACCAATGCTGTGCAGATAGCTGAGCTTTTGATAAAAGAATATTTGTAATCTTTGAAGGAATTGAACTAAAAGAGGCCCTGATTCAAGGGCCTTTTTTTTCGGCCTTTTCCTATTTTAACACAGTGAACCAGGGCTGATTGCAAGCAGGTTTTCAATACGGAATCAAGGGTGCGTCAAGGATTTATTCCTGATATTTGTTGCATAAAAAATAACCTTTGGTCTGTTTTTTCTTGAGGTTACAGCCAATTGATGTTGACAATAGGTAGGCAAAAAATAGAATTGTAGTATAGAACGTTCGCAACTAAAGGCAAAAAGGTTTTCGTTTTTTTATATCATCTAGGTATCAAGTATCAGCTGTTATCTTTTACAGGAGGTGAGCCATGAACAGCGATTTCGAAAAGGCAGTCACTATTGGACGTCCACCCAACATCCAAAAGTTGTTTCCTAATTCAAAGGCACTGATTGTGAGCGGCAAGGTTGTTGACAGGGCCATGATGGCCAAGGGAAAATGTATGACCATTGCTGCCAATGCACGAAATTATATAATCATTCGAGGAGTTTTGGCAGCGGCACAGAAGGCCGATGCTGCAATTATCATAGAGATTGCCAAGTCTGAGGGCGGGAAAAATGCCTATTGCGCAGTGAATTATTGGAACTTGGCACGACAAGTGGACCAGGTCTGTAACGAGCTTGGTATAACAATCCCGGTGGCGATACATGCAGATCACTATGGAATAAAGAGCCAGAAAGATATCGAAGATGCAAAAACAGAGATACCTACACTGTTTCAGTTTGGCATGACATCTATCGCCATAGACGCCAGTCACCTGCCGGATGACCAGAACCTCCTGGCAAATATAGAGCTAAATCCCTATGTGCCTAAATGGGCAGGATTGGAAACGGAGGTGGGAGAGATCAAGGGCAAGGAAGGCCTTTCCACTGTGGAAGAGGCGCTCTTTCTTATTCAGGGTTTGAATGCGCACGATATTTTCCCAGATTGGATAGCCTTGAATAATGGAACCACCCATGGAATAGAGGCGAGTGCCCAAGGTATCCAGGTCGATCTTACAGCTGAAATTCATAAGGCATTGGAGCCTTACAAGATAAGTGGAGCTCAGCACGGTACCTCTGGAAACAGCTATGACAGACTGAGGGAAATAGCCACTAAGACCAACACTACAAAGGCCAACGTGGCCACAGCCCTCCAGATGCTTTCATGGGGAGTGGAGGTGAACGACTATGGCAATGCGGTGCTCGATGATGAAGGTGTACCCAAAAAAGTGCCGGGAGAGGGGGTAACAGAAGAACTTTGGCAGGAGATGGTGGCATACGCCAAGGAAAAGGGCTGGAAAGGTGGCAATTACAAAAAACTCAACAGGCCCTTTGAGAACAAAATCCTTGCGCAGCCAGAAGAGATAAGGGAGCGTATGGCGAAGAGGGTCGAGGAGTTTGTCCATTTCCTTTTGACCGAAGTTTTTTACGCAGGCGGCACTGCATCTATGGCAATAGAGGAGATATTGAAGGCCGGTTCCTACGACTTGGGTCCGAAGGTTGGCCGCATTGAGGATCCGGCTGAATGGACCAATGAAAAGATTAAGGAAAAGGCAGCCCTGATAGTTAGCGACAAGGGCCCAGAAGGCGACTTCGACGATTAGCCGCCTGATTTTATGCGTGTAACAGGCGGTCTCCTCAGAGGGAGGAGACTCCGTTCTCCAAAAGGCATGAAGGTGAGGCCTACCTCGGACATGGTGAGGCAGGCCTTGTTCAACATTCTGGAACACAATTACATTCATAATTGGCACACTGTAGAAGTACTGGACTTGTTTGCTGGAACAGGCGCTCTCGGTATAGAAGCTTTGTCCCGTGGCGCATTGAAAGCCATCTTCGTAGAAACACATCAGTCAGCCGTCGGCGTGTTAGAAAAAAACTTGGCAAGCCTAGGGCTGATTGAAAAGTCGGAAATAATCAAGGCAAAGATAGACGCATTTTCAAAAAGGCTTTTGAAGGTGCTGGAGAAACACTCCTTTGATCTAGTGTTGGCAGATCCGCCCTATTCCACCGGGCTTTCAGTAAAATCCTTAATACTCATCGCAAATACAGGATGTATGAAACCAGGAGGCGTGGCGGTGATCGAGGAAAGCAAGGGTTTGGAACTGCCACGAAAATTTGAAGGCAAGAAATTGGAGCTGCGCCTTTCAGACAACAGGGTTTACGGGCAGACCGCGCTGTGGTTCTATGTACCAGTGTAGTAGACAGATATTGGGGGAGTTTAGGTGGAAGTGAATGAACAAATGGAAAAGAGCAAGGTTGCCGTTTATCCAGGTACCTTTGACCCTGTAACAAATGGGCATTTAGACGTAGTAAGACGTGGCCTTCGGCTTTTTGACAAAATCGTTATTGGAATAGGCACAAATCCCAACAAAAAACCTCTTTTCACCCTTGAAGAAAGGTTGGATATGATCAAGGCTGTGTTAAACGGCAACTCCAGGGTAGATGTTAAGCCGTTTGATGGCCTGTTGGTAGATTTCGCCATGGAATGCGGTGCAGGGGCAATTTTGAGAGGGCTCAGGGCTGTATCAGATTTTGAGCATGAGCTTCAGCGTGCATTGATGAACAGGAAGCTGGCACGTCATATAGAGACAGTCTTTTTGATGACTGGCTTTCGGTGGATATATATAAGCTCAACCATTGTAAAGGAGGCCGCCAGGTTTGGTGGAAAGCTGGACGGCTTGGTTCCGCCTCTGGTGGAAGAAAGGCTCAAACAGAAATTTGCTGAACAGAAAGGCTGATGGTGCGAGAGGGGAGAGTCGAACTCCCACGGGTTACCCCACTAGATCCTAAGTCTAGCGCGTCTACCAGTTCCGCCACTCTCGCACTTGTCGCGGCATAAATCTAATCGTCGCCATAAGTGGAGTCAAGCCGACTCTTTCCAACTAGAATTCAGTTTAAATGTCTCCTTTTTTGTCCTATTATGCACATCAAAAACATCTGGAGGTGGTTTATGCGCTGGCGCAGCGGGCGTAGAAGTACAAATATCGAAGACAAACGCGGTCTTAGAACAGGCCGCAAGGTGGTGGGTGGAGGGCTTGGTACTATTTTGTTGGTTTTGGCAGCGCTCTATTTTGGAATAGACCCTACCATTATCCTGCAGCAAGGTATCCAGGTCGATACGGCACCATCCGGGACTTCTGTTCCATATGAGCCCACACAGAAAGAGATGGAACTGGCTGATTTCGTATCGGTGGTGCTTGCAGATACTGAGGATGTTTGGCAGGCTGTTTTTAGAGAAATGGGCGGTCGATACGAAGAGCCAAAATTGGTGCTTTTTTCAGGAATAGTAGAATCTGCGTGTGGTCTTGCCCAGGCGGCCATGGGGCCGTTTTATTGCCCCAGGGATCACAAGGTTTACATAGATTTGAGTTTTTACAATGACCTGAAACAACGTATAGGCGCGCCAGGTGACTTTGCTCAGGCCTATGTAATAGCCCATGAGGTTGGCCATCATGTTCAGAATTTGCTTGGCATATTGCCAAAGGTGCAAGAGTTGAGGCAGGGAGCTTCCCAAGTTCAGGCCAATAGAATGTCTGTCAGACTCGAACTGCAGGCCGATTGTCTAGCTGGGGTTTGGGCAAATAGAGCCAATAAATTGAGAAATATTTTAGAGCCAGGCGACATTGAGGAGGCATTGAATGCGGCCTCTGCCATTGGAGATGATAGACTTCAGAGACAGAGCCGTGGCTATGTTACACCAGATTCATTCACCCATGGCACGTCTGCTCAAAGGGTAAGATGGTTCAAAAGGGGATATGACGCTGGAACCGTGGAGGCCTGCAACACTTTCGGGGCTAGTCAACCATAAAAATTTGATTGTCGCAAATACCTTTTTTTTATTATAGTGCCAGGATAAATAAAATATATTCGATAATTGTGAGGACACCAAAGAATGTACGCCCCAAAGGACAAAAAAGAACTCATTGTGCCTGTTAGGCTTGGGCTTCAATCAAAGTTCACTTTTAGTTGCGACAAGGATATGGCATGCTTTACCAAGTGCTGCAGGGACATCTACATAATCCTTACGCCTTATGACATAATCCGCATCAAAAACAGGCTCCAAATGGATTCGGCAGAGTTTCTCGCTGGGTTTACAAGACCTGGCAAGATCGACAATACTGAATTGCCCGTTCCGATTTTGAAGACCTTGGAAGATGAAGAAAAGACCTGTCCCTTTTTGACCAAAAAAGAAGGGTGCAGCATTTATGACGTCCGGCCAGCTACCTGCCGTTATTATCCCATAGGCGCTGGAATATTTCACAATAAAGATGAGGCAGCGGATGAAAAGTTCTTTGCATTGATAAAAGAGGCACACTGCCTTGGTCACGACCTTGGCGAGGAGCGGACTGTGGCAGAATGGAGGACTAGCCAAGGCCTCGACGATTATGACGAAGTCAATGCAGGCTGGATAGAAATAATCCTCAAAAGGAAATCTCTGGGGCCTTTTGTGACTATACCAGATAAGACCTTGCAGATGTTTTTCATGGGATGTTACAACCTGGATGCCTTTAGGCGGTTTGTTTTCGAAAGTAGGTTTTTGGATGTCTTCGATGTTCCTGAGGATCAGCTGAACAGAATGAAGGAGGACGATGCTGCACTGCTTGCCTTTGCTACCAAATGGCTCAAAAAGACTTTCTTTGGAGAAGGGGACTTGCCTATCAAAGAACAGGTAGTAGAAGGAGATTCCATAGAAACTTAAAGGGAGTAATAAGAAACAAAAAACAGACAGGAGGGTTAGTTATGATATCTCTTAGGGAGGGGATTTCAAAGATTGTTCTGTTTGCCGGCTTTGTGTTTGCCACCTTGCCTGCATTGAGCCATGGTGCAGGCTTTCAGCTGTTCAATGAGCTTTCTGCAAGGAGCATGGGAAATGGCTCTGCAATGACAGCTCGCACGGATGTAGCAGAAAGCGCCTGGTTCAATCCAGCAGCGCTGGCTTTTATGACCCATAATGAAGTCCTAGGAGGTGTCGCAGCAGTTGTGCCTTCCATGGAACTTGATATGGCTGGAAACAGTGATCCAGATATGCAAGACAAGGTATACCCAGTCCCATATTTTTATACAGGTTACAAACTCAATGACAGAGTTGGATTGGGCTTGGCCTTCAATTATCCCTATGGTCTTGAGACTGAATGGGATACCGATTGGCCGGGCAGGTTTTATGCTGTGAAGACAGAACTGCGTACGGCTTTTTTGACACCTTCAGCATCAATAAAGGTGTGCGATCACTTTGCCTTAGGCGCTGGACTGCAGATTGTTAGAGGGGATGCAGAACTCCAACGATCTATTTATGTTCCTCCGGTTCGTTCTGAAATATGGACAGAGATAGAAGGCGGAGACAATGCCGGTGGTTACATGTTTTCTGCACTGATTGTGCCTGTCAAGAACTGGTCTATCGGCGTTATATACCGATCAGAGGTGATCCTGGAGCTTGAAGGAAAGGCAAAGTACTGGGATGTGCCAGCTCCTGTAGCTCCAGCTTTTTCAACATCAAGAGTGGATTTGAAGCTACGTCTTCCAGCTACTGTTGCACTAGGTATAAGCACCACCATGATTCCGAATCTTACGCTCTCTTTGGATTATTTATGGACCCGCTGGTCTTCGTATGAATCCCTTGACTTCTTATATGAAAAGGCACCTGGAAAGGGTTTGCCGGGTACTGTTTCAGTGCCCAAACAATGGCACGACGACTACGCAGTGAGGTTTGGTGCCGAATACCAGGTGAATGCGTCATGGACAGTGCGTGGTTCCTATGTATATGACCGCTCACCCATAGATGACAAATACCGTGATCCAAGTCTACCCACCAACGACCGTCATCTTTTCAGCCTTGGCCTTGGTTACAACTGGAAAAATTTCGGATGCGACCTTGCCTATACATATTTGCATATGGAGGACAGCAAAACCTCACTGGCCACGCCAACCTTGTCTGGAACTTATGAAGGAGACGCTTATATAGTCAATTTCGATCTCAGGTGGAAATTCTAAAGACTTCATATGGCAGCAATCAAACCAGGTCATCCAGGAACTATTCCGGAACTTCTCGGCCATGCTGTTGAGCAGCATGGGTCGAGGCCTGCTTTAACTGACAGAAGGGGTAAAAAAGAACGCACCTATACGTACGAACAGCTTGGTGCCAAGGTTGAATACCTGTCCAGAGGGCTCGATTCCCTGGGGATCAAACCAGGGGACAGGTGCGCACTGCTGGGTCCGAACTCTCCAGAGTGGGCAATGGCTTACCTTGCTGTTGCCAGTATTGGTGCTGTTTGTGTGCCGGTGGATTCTTTGCTAAGCACCAATGAGATTCGACATATAATTGCAGATGCCGGGGTCAGACTTGCCTTTGTGGCACCCAGGTTCATGGATGCCATTCTGGATACCAGGTCTGATTATCCAAGGCCTCAATACATTGTGAGTTTGAGCCAGGGTCCACAGCAGGATGGCGGCCAAGGTATGATGAGCTTCGAGGAACTGGAAGGCAAGGGAAAGCTGGCATCCAAAAAGGTGCCCAATCCTGATCCAGAAGATTTGCTGGCCCTGATTTATACATCAGGCACGACTGGAGCCCCAAAAGGCGTAATGCTGAGTCACTGGAACGTGGTTTCAGACATATTGGCATGCGCTGACGCCTTTGACATAAATGGGGAACGCTTCCTTTCGGTGCTGCCTATGCACCATACCTTTGAATGTACAGCAGGCTTTCTGTTACCTTTGCATACTGGCTCTCATATAACTTTTGCCAGAAGTCTGAAGTCGAGGGACATCATAGAAGACTTGAAGGCGAGTAAGGCTACAGTGATGTTTGGTGTTCCCCTGCTCTTTCAGAAAATGGTTGAAGGCTTGCACCGTGCAGTAAGGCAAAAACCCGCTAAGGTTCGTATTGCCTTCAAAGGCATGAATGCCATCGTCGCAGCAGCTGAACGTGCAGGTTACCGGGGTCTTGGAAGGATCATTTTTAAAGGCATGAGGCAGAAGGCTGGCCTTGACTCAATCCGTATGCTAGTTGCCGGAGGCGCTCCCCTTCATGCCGATATACCAAGAAGTTTCAGGCGGCTTGGTATCAACTTGATACAGGGATATGGTTTAACTGAGGCAAGTCCTGTGCTCACTGTGAATCCAGAAAAGGCTGCCATTGACTCAAGCATTGGTCCGCCTCTTCCAGGTGTGGAGGTCAAGGTGATCAATCCAGATGAGGCGGGCGTGGGCGAGCTTGCATTCCGTGGCCCAATGATAATGAAAGGCTATTACCGCAATCCTGAAGCCACCTCTGAGGTACTGGACGACGATGGCTGGCTGAAAACAGGTGACCTAGGTTACCAGGATAAAAAGGGCTATCTCTACATATCAGGCAGGGCAAAAAATTTGATAGTGAGTCCAGCCGGCAAGAACATTTACCCTGAAGAAATTGAGGCTGAGATCAACAAAAGTCCATACATATTGGAATCCATGGTTTATGGGCATGCTCTGCCGAATGGAGGCGAGGAAGTTCGGGCCCTACTTGTTCCAGATTTTGAAACCATAGCCTCTGTATTTGAAGGAAAGATGCCTGGAGAGGATGAAATAGAAGACCTGATGGTTAAAGAGGCCAGGAAATATCTGCGCAGGGTGGCTGCATACAAGAGGCCCAAATCATTCATTATTAGAAATGAGGAACTGCCCAAGACTTCCACAAAGAAAATAAAACGCTTTTTGTTGAAAATTTGACACTTTCCTGAAAAGTTATGATCTACATTTGACCATCTTTTTACTGCCCGTCTTGGGTTGACCATATACATTAACCCATGATAAATACAATGCGCACCTTCGAGCCGGCATAGCTCAGCTGGTAGAGCAGCTGATTCGTAATCAGCAGGTCAGCGGTTCGACTCCGCTTGCCGGCTCCAAAAAGTAATCAAGATACTTTTCTGGTGTGCCGTTTGCAAAGTCGAGTAGAATTATGTGGCAGTGGGGATGTAGCTCAGTAGGGAGAGCGCCACGTTCGCAACGTGGAGGCCGCCGGTTCGATCCCGGCCATCTCCACAACTTTTTATTGAAGGTGCCGAAGTAGGGCACAAAAATTGCTCAATTTTTGGAAAAAAGATGCATAAAATACATTTCTCTCAATTAGTAGTCCTGTTTCCCGCTATGTTTTTGCTTTTGCTTACAACGGCTTGTGCACCCAAAAGTACGCCGTTGGATCACCCATCTGTGCCTCAAAGGCAAAGTGACATGAAAAATGTGCCCACAGAAGAAGCGGGCCCAGTGTGTCTAGTTGACGAAAAAAACAAAAAAGAAATTGAAACAGAAGAGAGTTATGAGCCTGTTCGACCGGCACATTCAGTCCAGCACGAAAAAAAGGGACTCCAAAGCGCCCAGGAATATATCGACGCAGCCTTGGAATATTGCAAAGAGGCCAATACCCTGTGGAATGAGGGAGAAACAGAAAAGGCGTTAAGCGCTCTGGATCTCGCCTACAGCCATATACTCAAGGTGAATGAAGAAGAAAGCCCGGAGCTGATACAGCAAAAAGAAGATCTCAGGGTCCTCATAGCCAAAAGGATAACAGAGATCTACGCCTCGCTGCACACTGCTGCCAAAGGCAACCACAATGCCATTCCCATGACTTTGAACCGCCATGTGGAAGATGAAATTAGGCGTTTTCAGGGAGTAGAGAGGGATTTCTTTTTGAATGCCTATAAGCGTTCTGGCAGATATCGGGAAGCAATCGTAGAAGCCCTGAAGGCTGCCGGGCTGCCTGAAGAGCTGTCATGGCTTCCTCTCATTGAAAGCGGTTTCAGGTGCCGGGCGTTGTCCAGGGCTAGGGCGCTGGGCCTGTGGCAGTTTATTCCATCCACAGGATACAAGTTTGGCCTTAACAGAGATTCCTGGATCGATGAGCGTCTGGATCCCAAAAAGTCAACGCAGGCTGCCATAGCCTATCTTAAGGAACTTCACGATATTTTTGGTGATTGGACCACAGTGCTTGCAGCGTACAATTGTGGCGAAGGTACAGTCTTGAGGTTGATAAGGAGACAGAAAATAAATTATCTGGACAATTTCTGGGATCTGTATGAGATGCTGCCTAGAGAGACTGCCCGCTATGTGCCCCGATTCTTAGCCACGCTTCATATCATAAAAAACCCAGAGCAATATGGGATTGAATTGCCAGAGCCTGATTCTCCTTTTACCTTTGAGACGGTTACCGTGGAAAAACAAATGAGCCTTCGTTCTATTGCCAAGGCCTTGGAAATTCCTGCTGAAACGTTGGTGGAACTCAATCCAGAACTACGCTATAAGGTGACTCCCAACAAACCCTATGAACTCAAGGTGCCCGAAGGCCTTGGTCCTGTCCTCATGGCATCTTTGGCAAACATACCAACCTGGTGTCCACCCAAACGAGTCTTTGCCTATCACAAGGTCAAGCGCGGAGAGACGCTTTCTTTAATAGCCATGAAATATCATACTTCCGTCTCAGCAATCATGAGAGCAAACAGGATACGGAGCGCCAAAAGGCTGAGGGTAGGGCAGCGTTTGAAAATACCATTGGGCAAAAGATCCCACAGGTCGCTTTATTCCAAATACAAGCGGAGCAAGAAGGTCGTAAGATATGTGGTCAAGAGAGGAGATTCTCTCTGGATGATTGCCAGGAAGTTCAATACCACAGCAAAGGCCATTATGCGCTACAATGGGCTGCGTTCCTCTCATCTCAGGGTAGGGCAAATTCTAAAGATACCTACCAAGAGATATAGTAAGAGGTTGGCTTCTGAAATTGCTGGAACGGTGTCGTAAAGCAAGTGGAACTTTAAGGAAAGTCAGCTGGTTGACTGGAAAAGGCAATATGAAAACTGTTTGTGAATTAATAGATGAAATTGGCCCTGAAGAAGAGATAGAAACAGAAATAGAGACCTTGGGGCCGAGAAAGTTGGCATCCCCCTTGCTTCAAAAGGAATATGAATGTTTTGCCAGGGATGAGGACCGGGTACTTGTTCGCATTTGCCATAAGACCCTGCTTCAATGCATTGAAACTGGCAAACAGCCCCTTTCATTTGAGTTGGCTGGCCCAAGGGAATCCATATATTTCGACACATCCAAGGCAAGGGCAGCCATTGTGACCTGCGGCGGTCTTTGCCCTGGCATCAATGATGTCATTAGGGCAATAGTGTTGGCCCTTTACTATGGCTACGGTGTGAGGCACGTGGCAGGCATCCGGTACGGATTGAGAGGATTCATACCCAAATACGGGTTGCCTATAATGGAACTAACGCCTGAAAATGTAGCTCACATACATGAATCAGGCGGAACGGTGCTGGGATCATCCAGGGGACCGCAGCCCATTGATGAAATAGTTGATGCCCTTGATAGAATGAATATTTCCATGCTTTTTGTGATCGGAGGCGACGGTACTTTCAGGGCTGGGTCCAAGATATGGGCTGAAATCAAAAAAAGGGGCCTCAAGATCAGTGTCGTAGCTATCCCCAAAACCATTGACAATGACATATACTTGGTCTCTAAGACCTTTGGTTTTGATACTGCGGTAGAGATGGCATGCCAAGCCATCAGGTGCGCTCACACCGAGGCCATTGGAGTGCCAAATGGAATTGGTCTGGTAAAAGTCATGGGGCGCTATTCAGGTTTCATTGCTGCTGCGGCCACCAGTGCCTTGCGTGAGGTGAATTTCTGCCTCATACCAGAGGCAGATTTTGATCTCGAAGGCCCCAATGGATTGCTCGAGGCACTAAAAGAACGATTGAAATGCAGGGGGCACGCAGTGGTCGTGGTGGCAGAAGGGGCTGGCCAGCGCTACGTGGCCCCAGAGAAACCTGAAAAAGATCTTTCTGGCAATATCAAGCTTGGTGACATAGGCTTGTTCTTAAGGGATACTTTCAAGCGTTATTTCCCTGAACATGGAATGGAGGTTTTCGTTCGCTATATCGATCCAAGCTATATTGTACGCAGTGTACCCGCCAACGTGGATGACAGGCTCTATTGTGCCAACCTCGGCCAAAATGCCGTACATGCGGCAGTTGCAGGCAAGACCGCTATGCTGGTGAGCAGATGGAACGGACGGTATGTCCATGTACCCATACAGGCGGCCATTAAGCGCAGAAAGCAGGTGAATATAAAATCAGGATTGTGGCAAAGTGTGCTTGAATCCACAGGGCAGTCGTCACTGAAAAATCCGTCTTAGACGTTAATAACAATTCAATTTAAAGGAGATGGTCATGAACAGGTTCATAAGCATGAGTTGGGTGGTCATGCTTTTGGTGGCGGCTCTATGTTTGTTGAGCTGCAGCTCTCCCGAAGAAAAGCGGGAAAAGCATTTCAAAAGGGCAACGAAGTACATGGAACAGGAAAAGTTCCGTGAGGCTGTAATAGAGTTTAAGAACGTGGTTCAAATAGATCCGCAATTTTCTCCAGGTTATTACCAGATGGCTTTGGCTTACTTGGAGCTTGGAGATGGCCGTGCTGCATTCTCCAATTTTCAAAAAGCAGTAGATGCAGATCCCAACAACGTTGAAGCAAGGTTGAAGTTGGCTCAACTTCTATTGCTGGCAAAGCAGCTGGACCAGGTCAAAAAGCATTTGGACCAGCTTTTGTCACAATCTCCCGACAACATGGATGTCCATCTCCTCCACGGAGGCTATCTTCTGGAAAAGGGGGATGCCAATGGAGCCCTTGAGGCTTTCAGGAAAGCTGTCCAGATTTCTCCTGACAATCACAGGCCCTATCTTGCCTTGGCCGCATTGTACAGCAAAATGGGCAATGCCAAAGAGGCTGAAAAGATGCTACGGAAGGCCGTTTCTTTGAGCAAAAAGGGAACAGCAAAGACCAGGTCGATGCTTGCCCTGGCTTCCTTATATGAACAATCCCACAAAATAGACAAAGCGGAAAGGGAAATACGTCTGCTGATTGAGGAAAATCCAGACCAGGTGGAGGCAATTCTTGCCCTGGCTGCTTTTTATGCCAGAAATAACCGTATGGACAAGGCCAAAGAAG
Organism: uncultured Desulfobacterales bacterium; assembly: GCA_964459155.1. GTDB lineage: Bacteria > Desulfobacterota > Dissulfuribacteria > Dissulfuribacterales > JALVPX01 > JALVPX01. Next base: position 87,124 of record CAYWKF010000007.1, on the reverse strand, counting down.
TGCTCAGCTTTGCCATGAAGAAGTTTCCCAACAAACCTGGTCCATATGTATTGATGTCTGAATTTTTGGTCAAGGAAGGAGATGTCGAGCAGGCAATTGGCGTGCTGGATGAAGCCCTCAAGCTCATGCCAGAAGATCCCAAGATCAAGGCAAAATTGGCAAACTTGAAATTTGAAACAGGGGACACTGAAACTGCCCAAAAACTGGTGGACGAAGCCTTGAAGCTCTATCCCTATGAGTCGACTGCATTGAAGGTCAAGGCCAAGCTACTCATCTCTAAAGGAGAGACAAAGAAAGCCGTATCCATTTTAGACGATCTACACAAAGCCTACCCCGACAACTTGGAAATACTCTTTTACAGGGCGTTGGCCTATCTCAAAGAGGGCAGGCTGAGCCGTGCTCAAAATGATCTCGAAAGCCTTGTGATACGGGCACCAGGCTTTGTAAAAGCGAGACTGCTGCTTGCGGAAACGCTTCTCAAGCAGAGAAAGGCGGAAAATGTTATACAACACACCCAATTCATTTTGAAAAGAATCCCAAATAATGTCGAAGCCCTAACTCTGCAGGGAGCTGCAAGGGCAATGCTGAGAGAGTTCGATATTGCTGAAAAGGAGTTGCTCAAAGCCTTAAAAAATGATCCTCATGCATTGTCGGCAAAATTTATCCTTGCACGCATATGGCTGGCCAAAAAGGAAAACGACAAGGCCGAAAAAGCCCTCTTGGAAATCCTTGAAAAAGATCCGAGTAACTTACCCGCCATTCGTACCATCGTTTCTGCATATCTTGCCAACAAAAAAATGGCAGAAGCGTTTGCCTTGTGTACAAGGCTTCTTGAAAAAGATCCTAAAAATCCCATGTTGTATATGATTCAAGGAAAGCTGTTTGCCATTTCGAAAAATGAGGAAAAAGCTATAGAATCATTCAAGGCTGCAATGGAAATAGAGCCTCAATTGATCGAGCCCTATGTGGCATTGGCACAACTCTATCTCAAGACAGGTAAGCTCGAAAAGGCGCTTGCAGAATATAAAAAACTTGTTGAAAAACAGCCGTCGCTAGCTTTTGCATATGTAACAATGGGAGCTATAGAGGAAAAATTGGGAAGATTTGATGAGGCTGAAAAATCTTATCTCATGGCACTGGAATATAAGACCGACTTTGCCCCAGCTGCCAACAACTTAGCGTGGCTGCTTTTGAAAAAAGGTGATCTCGAGCGTGCGGTGATCTATGCAAGAAACGCCAAGCAGGCGTCTCCAGGGCAGCCAGCCATACTCGACACCCTTGGATGGATACTTGTAAAGAGGGGAAGCTATGAGTTGGCGCTCTCCAATCTGGATTCCGCAGTTGAAAAGTGGCCTGACAATCCTACTATAAGATATCATCTTGCCGTGGCTTTAAAGGCCTTGGGGAAAAAAGAACAGGCTGTAACCGAACTAAAAAGGGCTTTGACAACAAAGGACGATTTCCCCGAACGTGCAGAAGCCCAGCAATTGTTAAATGAGCTGTCTTGACCTAAGAGACTTAACCAAAAGTGAATTGGAAAAATGGGTACAAGATCTAGGCTTACCCAGGTTCAGGGCAAATCAGATTTTCAGGTGGGTGTGGACTCCCGGTATATATTCCTTTGATCAGATGACCAACTTGTCCAAGGTGTTGAGGTCTGAAATCGGAAAAAAGGCGTGCATAGGCTTACTCAGGAAACTAGATGTTCAGGCCTCCAAGGATGGCACCATTAAGTTTGCTTGGCTACTGAAAGATGGTCATATTGTCGAAAGCGTATTGATTCCTGAACGAAACCATTACACCTTGTGTCTCTCCACACAGGTAGGCTGTGCCATGGGGTGTGCCTTTTGCCATACTGCAAAGATGGGTTTTAAGCGTAATCTTACGTCTGGTGAAATTGCAACTCAGGCACTTGCGGCCTTAGAGCATTCTTCGGTAGGGTCTGAAATGAAAAATTTGGTCTTCATGGGAATGGGAGAACCTCTGGCCAACTATGAGAACTTGATCAACGCCCTCCAAATTTTGACGGACGATCATGGCCTCAATTTCTCTTGGCGAAGAATTACGGTTTCAACTTGTGGTCTTGTACCCCAAATGCTCCGTCTGGGCCAAGAGACAAATGCTGGACTTGCTGTTTCTCTTCATGCACCAGACGATGAATTGAGATCCAGGCTTATGCCAGTGAACAAGAGATTTCCCCTGAACGAGCTCATTGAAGGATGCAGGAGATATCCGCTTTCCAAGAGGAGACGTATCACTTTTGAATATATCCTTCTGGGAGGAATCAACGACTCCATTGATCACGCCAGAAGATTGGCAAAACTGCTAAGAGGAATTCGTTCCAAGATCAACTTGATACCGTACAATCACAGCCCAGATCTACCCTTTAAATCACCTGCATCATCAGATGTTGAGGCCTTTCGGAAGGAACTTTTGCGCCACAATTACACAGCGATCGTACGAAAGAGCAAAGGTACGGATATAAAAGCGGCATGTGGCCAACTCTATGCAGAACATTGCAGGCCTGAGCAAGCTGCCTGCGCTTCCATTTCGTAAGAAAACGACCTATATTGAACCCATGAAGAAGATATTGGTATATCCAGATGAAATTTTACGCACTGAAGCTAAGCCTGTGGAAAATATCGACGGCGAGCTCCAAAAACTAATCGATGACATGGCCGAAACTATGTACAAAGCCAAGGGTGTGGGGCTTGCCGCCAATCAAGTCGGAGTCTTGAAAAGGCTTTTTGTTATGGACATCAGCCAGGGCGAAAATGGGGAAAGGGGTGAATTGGTAGTGCTTATAAATCCCAGGATAATTGGAACCGAAGGCCAAGATGTTATGGAGGAAGGCTGTCTCAGCGTACCCGGTTTCAGTGCAAAATTGAAACGTCCTGCAGTTGTATGCGTCAAGGCCTTGGACAGGGAAGGCAATGAGATCGAGCTTGAAGGGAAGGGCTTGTTTGCCAGGTGTGTCTTGCATGAACTGGATCATCTGGACGGGATATGTTTTGTGGATAGGCTGAGTCCAATTAAAAAGGCCATGTTCCGTAAGCGTTGGCAGAAAATCAAGGCTGAACAGGAACCGAAGGTGTGATTATGGCCAGGCCATGGAAAATCGTATTCATGGGCACCCCGGAGTTTGCGGTACCTAGCCTTAAAAAATTATTGTCGAGCCCGGACAGGGTAGTCGCCGTGGTGACGCAGCCAGACCGTCCAAGAGGTAGGGGCCGTAGACTCCGGCCTTCGCCTGTTAAGAAAGTAGCGGAACAGGCAGGGATCGAAGTTTTGCAGCCCGAAAGAGCTTCGTCCCCGGAGTTCATTGAAAAAATCCGCGCTTATGCGCCTGATTTGCTGGTCGTTGCTGCCTATGGCCAAATACTCAAGCAGGAATTGCTTGATGTTCCGAAGATCATGCCCATCAATGTTCACGGTTCCCTTTTACCCAAATACCGAGGTGCTGCACCAATTCAGTGGGCCATTTTAAATGGAGAAAAGGAGACTGGCATAACCATCATGAAAATGGATGCTGGCATGGATACCGGTCCTATTCTTCTTCAAAAGGCGATTCCCATAGGAGACGAGGAGACCTTTGGCGAGTTGTATGAGCGCATGGCACACCTGGGGGCAGAACTCCTTCTCAAGGCCATAACCGGGCTAAAAAATGGAGAAATCTCACCCGTGCCCCAGCCTGAAGAGGGGGTGAGTTATGCCCCATTCATAACGAAGGAGATGTGCCTCATAGACTGGTCCAAATCTGCCCGGGAGTTGAACTGCCTGGTGAGAGCGCTTGATCCTGCTCCTGGCGCATACACCTTCCTTCACGGCAAGAGGTTGAGACTTTACAGACCTTTTCTGCTATCTGGTGGCAGCAGTAATGGGACCGAAAAGCCGGGTACCGTGGTCAGCGCAGCACCTAATGGTCTGGTTGTTGCCACGGGGCATGGATTGTTGGGGTTTAGGGAAGTGCAGTTGGCTGGCAAAAAAAGGATGGATATATCGTCGTTCATACAAGGCAAAAAAATAGAACCTGGTACGATCTTGGGAGAGGAACCCCCTGACTAAACGGAAACCACATAGAGTTGATGCCCGTAAAATGGCCGTTGAATGCCTGATAGTTTGGGAAAGACAAAAGCCGGATAGACGTCTTCCCCTTGACACCCTGGCATCTGACTTTTTGGACCGAGTCAACATGTCCAACGTTGAAAGGCGTTTTTTCTGGCAACTGGTTGTCGGTTGCGTAAGATGGCTTTTGCTGCTTGATTACCATATTGGACTGCACCTAACGGATTCCAAGTCCAGCCTACCGCTTTTGGTTAGAAATTGGCTTAGAATAGGAACCTATCAATTACTCTTCTTGGAGAAAGTCCCTCCTTCAGCAGCTGTGAATGAGACAGTAAAAGGTCTCAAGAAATCCAAGGCCCGGTGGGCTGCGGGGCTTGCAAACGCGGTTTTGAGGAAGATAGCGGCTACCAGGGAGGAAATGGGTATGGAGGCAGCCAGAAGAATACCCATTGCCTTACATTCTGCAGAAAAGAGAATCTCCATCGAAACGTCCCATCCTGAATGGATGGTGAAGCGCTGGATGTGGCACTATGGCCAAAAAAGAACTCAACTTTTGTGCATTGCCAACAATTCAAAGCCGCCTCTTACATTACGGACAAATACGCTAAAGTGTACAAGGGACGAATTGATTGCCTTGCTGAATAAGGAAAATCTTAGGCCTAGACCTGGCATGATGAGTCTGGAAGCCGTGATATTAGAGGGTAGCAACATTGGTATAACGGAACTTCCAGGATTTTCAGAGGGGCTTTTTCAGGTCCAAGATGAATCATCACAGCTAGTGTCGCACATTTTGGGGCCTCAACCAGGCGAAAAAGTTCTCGATCTGTGTGCTGGGCTGGGGGGAAAAACCACCCACATGGCGGCTTTGATGAAAAACCAGGGTACGATAATAGCCACTGACACAAACAGCAAGCGGCTGGCATTGCTTGGGGAAAATTGCAAAAGGCTGGGTGTCAAAAATGTATCAATCAGGAAACCAAGTGATATCAAGAAAGAAACTAATTTTGACAAGATATTGGTGGATGCGCCTTGTACAGGCACCGGAGTCATAAGGCGCCATCCAGATATAAAATGGAACCGATCTCCCCAATCCATTGATCGTATGGTACGCATTCAACGAGCTTTACTGAAGCAGGCAGCAGGGTTGCTGAGACCTGGGGGGGCATTAGCCTATTCTGTTTGCTCGATTGAGCCTGAGGAAGGGCGGTACATGATAGAAAACTTTATCAAGGAATCGAAGGTCAAATGGCATGTGGTTTCAATAGATGAGATATTGCCTAGAATTGAAAAGGGCCCGTTTCTGGAATTTCTTCCCCAGTTGAAGGGCCCTGACGGCTTTTTTGCTACGTTAATGAAAAAGCAAGGTTAGCTAACAGCCGCCTCAAAGGCTCTTTTGAAGCCTGCTCTAGACCGTTCTATGACATCATCGTCGACGCAGAAGGCAACCCTAAAGTGTCCTGGACAGCCAAACCCTGAACCAGGTACTGTCAGAATCAATTCTTCCTGAAGAAGCCTCACAAATTTGGTGTCATCCTCAATGGGAGATTTGGGAAAGAAATAGAAGGCACCTTCTGGCATAACAAAGTCATATCCCGCATCTTTTAATATTGAAGCAAATAGGTTCCTCCTTCGTTCATATATGGATACATCGACGCTTTCTCCCACCACTTCGGCTACCACCCTCTGCATAAGGGCAGGCGCATTCACAAAGCCTAGTATTCTGTTGGCCAAAATCAACGCTCCCAACAGCCGTGCCTTGTCTGAGATTTCCGGGTGGACTGCAACATATCCAATACGTTCCCCAGGAATGGAAAGATCTTTAGAAAAAGAAGTGGTCACAATAGATTCTTTATACATGGACAAGACGGGGGGAACCTCAGCTTCTGAAAACGTCAAGCGGCGGTATGGTTCATCCGAAACCAAATAGATCGGTGTGCCGACTTCTTGGGATTTCTTTTGGAGAATGTGTGCAAGATCCTGAAGCTGTTCGCCGGAATATACTACTCCGGTTGGATTGTTTGGAGAATTTATGAGAACTGCCTTGGTGTTGGGTGTGATCGCCTTTTCAATGGCCCGTATGTTCAGGGAGAAATCGCCATTTGAAGGGACTGTAACCAACTTGCCTCCATGATTGTCAACATAAAAGCCATATTCCACAAAAAAAGGACTGGGTGTTATCACTTCTTCACCGGGATTCAAAAGGGCCTTGAAAATTATATTGAGGCCTCCAGCCGCACCGCATGTCATGACTATTTCGTCTGCCGAGGCTTGGACTCCATGATCCTGTTCCACTTGTGAAGCTATTTTGGCCCTTACTTGCGGGAAGCCAGCGTTAGGCATGTAACTGTGAACTGCTGGCGACCTGTCTGAAGCTGCCTTTTCCAGGGCTATTTGAAATGTATCCGGTGGAGACAAGTCAGGGTTGCCCAAACTGAAGTCACAAACCTTTTCTGCTCCATGCTCCTGTTTGAGCCTAGCGCCTTCTTCAAACATTTTGCGTATCCAAGATGCCCGTTCCATGAAGTGTATCATCTTATCTGCTATTCCCTGGCAGCGTTCTGTGGCCATTTTTTTCCTCCGATAGCTAGTGTGATAGATCTTTCTTAATACCTACTAGTCACGGCCTAGTCAAACAGTTTGGTCATGACGTGGATCTCTTTTTGGATTATATTGTTTTCATGAGCATTCAGATTGCACCGTCAATACTTTCAGCAGATTTCGCCAAACTTGGAGAAGAAGTACAGGCTGTGGAAGGGGCTGGGGCCGACATAATCCATGTAGATGTGATGGATGGGCACTTTGTTCCCAATATCACAATAGGGCCACTTGTGGTCAGGGCCTTGAAGCCAATGGTCTCCCTTCCGCTAGATGTCCACTTGATGATCGAGAATCCTGATCTCTATATAAAGGATTTTGCCGAGGCTGGTGCCTCTTTCATAACGGTTCACGTAGAGGCGTGCACACACCTTCACCGGACTGTCCAACTGATCAAATCCTTAGGGGTGAAGGCCGGAGCAGTGCTGAATCCTGCTACTCCTCTGGAAACACTGGAATACATTTTGGAGGATTTGGACCTTGTGCTGATAATGAGTGTTAATCCAGGCTTTGGTGGGCAGGATTTTATTCCCTCCTCCCTCAAAAAGATCAGTAGGCTCCGCAAAATGATCGACGATATTGGAGCGCCAGTATTGATAGAGGTTGATGGCGGAATAAACGTACACACCATCAGCGAAGTAGTTCAAGCTGGAGCTGATATATGCGTGGCTGGTTCAGCAGTTTTTGGTAAGGCTGATTACTGCAATGCTATCTCTGAGCTTCGCAACAAGGCCAAACCGGGAATTGCGATATGACAACATGATCGAAAACAACAAAGGGACGCCACAAGGCGCCCCTTTGAGCAAAATCTGAGTGTCAGTAGCTGTTATTAGCAGCCTTCAACCTTCTTTTTGGCAGCTTTTACTTTCACTTTCATTCCAGCTTTGAATTTTTCAGCCTTTTTGCCACAGTCCAAGGTTACTGTGGTGCCTTCCACGGCTTTTACCTCGCAGGTAGCCTTTTTGGCAGCCATGCTGACACTGGCAACGCTCAAAGAAAAGACCATGGCCAAACAGATTGATGCTAATTTTTTGCTCATTTTTACTCCTCCTTATCTCTTTATGGAATTAAGCAATTAAATTTCTTACACCTCTAGCCGGAAACCTATGTTAGTATTTTCACCTTGTCAAGGGCGATTTGACGTTGTGGAGGCCATTTTGACCACTATTTTACCCAATGCTTTGTTGTAAAGATTATAAAATGGCTTATACTAAATTTTTTGAGCTTACCGATAAAATGAATAGGCGGCAATGAAAACGCAACCAAGGTGTTGATGTGGCCTGGGATTTGCGTTGAGCTAAGGCGATGTTTGAAATCGAAGCCCAGAAACAGATCTGTAAAGTGACTTTGCAAGCCGATTTGGATACCCAAGCCAAGCAGACTAGGATACTGCGTGATTTGGCAGTGAAGCTGAATGCTGCATTTGCCAGGACGCAGGATTTGGAAGAAATATTGCTTGCAGTGCTGGTAGGCATCACTTCTGGTGATGGGCTGGGTTTCAACAGGGCATGCCTCATCAAGGCGGATTCGAACACCCATTGCTTGACAGGTATTTGCGGTCTTGGACCTGCGGATCAAGAAGAGGCCTTTCAGATCTGGAATGAAATAACCACTAATCATTTGAACATATTTGATATTTTGGAATCCTTGAGAAAAGGGTTTTACGAATCTCCACATCCCTCCAACGAGTTGGCAAAGAAAATAAATGTCTCGTTGGCTGATTATAACCACGTGTTGGTTCGATCTGTGAAAGAGCGCCGCGCCTTGGTGTTGGATAAAACATGTACAGAGCCAGGTGCCAAGGAGTTGTTGAGCCTTCTCGGCACGGATCAAGTGGCCGTTGCTCCACTAATTGGAGATGAAAAAGATCCATTTGGGGTGATAATAGCTGACAATTTTGTGTCCAAGAAGCCGATCACACAGGAAGATTTACAGATAGTGGAGCTGTTTGCCGAGTTCGCTTCATTGGCAGTAAACAAGGCAAAGATGATGGACGCGCTGGAGCGGCAGGTTCAGGAATTAAATGAACTGAACAAAGAATTGGAAGAGAAGAAGCACCTGTTAGTGCAGGTTGAGAAGCAGGCGGCACTGGGCCAGATGGCAGACCAACTGGTGCACAGTATCCGTAACCCCGTCACCACGATTGGCGGAACAGCGAGATATCTATACAACCGGCTTGAAAAGCCAATTCTAAAAGAAAAGGCGGAAATCTTGATGCGAGAATGCCGCAGGCTCGAAAAGGTGCTTCGCCAAATGGAGGATTTTTCGGTTGATATTGCCTTGAATAAAGAGGCGGTGAGGATTACCCCCTTGGTTATACGATCACTTGCCCTTTTGAGAAATGAAATGGATTCTCATGGCATAAAATTAACCACAGTGCTGCCAGACTACGAACTTATGGTCTTTGCAGACAGGCTTAAGCTGCAAGAGGCGGTGGTGAATCTTTTGAAAAATTCGATAGAGGCCATGCCTGAAGGTGGGCTACTTACTGTCTCTTTGGCCAAAGACAACGGAAACGTCCAAATAAAGATCGTCGACACCGGCCTTGGTATGGCCAGGGCACACCTTCATAGGGCAGATCAACCCTTTTTCACCACCAAGACACAGTCCATGGGGCTTGGATTGAGCTTGGCAAAACGCACGATTGAAAAGCATGGGGGAACACTCACCCTATCTCGCAACAAAGTGGGTGGCACTGCTGTTAGCATAACTCTGCCCCTACTCCAATCACATGGAAGTTCCTGAGCTTGTCGATTCCCATTGTCACCTTGACATAGAACCTCTTTGTCACCAAGTGAAAAATGTCTTAGACCGTGCGAAGCAAAGGGGGATTGGCAGGGTGATAACCGTTGGCATAGATTTGAAAAGCTCTCAAAAGGCCGTGGAGCTTGCAGAAAGCTTTTCCGGGGTTTTTGCAGCCGTAGGCATCCATCCACACGATGCAGCAAGGGCTGATCGGGCCTCCTTTGCAGGTATAAGGCAGCTTCTATCCCAAAAGAAGGTTGTGGCATTGGGCGAAATAGGCCTTGACTATTTCAAGAAATATTCTCCACCTGATGTCCAAAAAAAGGCCTTTAGAGCTCAACTTGAGATTGCTAAAGAAGAAGGTGTTCCAGTCGTGATTCATGCACGGGATTCCTATGAAGATGTATTGAAGATTTTAGGGGAATGTGGAACTTCTCATATCAAGAGTGTTATCCACTGTTTTTCAGGCAGCGTTAAGATGGCGCGTCAGGCATTGGAATTGGGCTGCTTTATTTCTGTTACAGGAATAATAACCTTCAAAAATGCAGACAACCTTAGAAAGATTGTTGAATTCGTTCCGCTTGACCGGTTGCTTTTGGAAACAGACGCCCCTTTTCTGGCACCAGAACCTTATAGAGGTAAGGTGAACGAACCTGCCTATCTTAAAGAAATCGCTGTTGCGGTGGCTAAAATAAAAGGCGTTTCAGAAGAGGAGATTTCCCAGTGCACGACAAAAAATGTAGAGGAGTTTTTCAACTTGCCCGTCCACTGATACTTGCCTCAGCATCACCCCGGCGACAACGCCTATTGGCCGGTCTGGGCCTGCTGTTCGATGTAAGGCCTAGCAGAGACGGGGAACCAGCGTGGGAAAAGGGAATCGAGCCAGCAAAGTATGCGGCGGAATTGGCAAAAAACAAAGGAGAAGAGGCTGCCAGGGAGTACAAGGATGCAGTGATCCTGTCTGCCGACACCATAGTTGTGCTTGGTGACGATGTGCTTGGCAAACCCTCTAGTGAACGAGAGGGGCTAGAAATGTTGACCAAGCTGAAAGGTCGGTGGCATGTGGTAATAACTGGCCTATGCATACAATGTCGAGAGATTGGCTTGGTAAAACAAAAAACAGTGGAAACCAAGGTGTTCATGGCCGACTATCCGGAGGAGGTCTTAAGTGCCTATGTTGCCACGGGAGAAGGCCTGGACAAGGCCGGTAGTTACGCAGTCCAGGGTATTGGCTCATTTCTTGTGGAGCGCATCGAAGGTTCTTATACGAACGTAGTTGGCCTGCCTGTCACAGAAGTGGTAAACATATTGTTAAATGCAGGGCTGCTCAAAGTGTGTAATCAGCCTGACTAGGGTGTCGCATGATCAAACAAAATATTGAAAAAATTAGGGCGAGAATTGCTCAAGCAGCGAGACGGGCGGGCAGATCTCCTAAAGAAGTCAGACTCATGGGCGTTACCAAGACTAGGCCCGCTGAGATGATAAAAGAGGCCATGGATGCTGGACTGGATCTCTTAGGTGAGAATTACGTGCAGGAGGCAGAGGGGAAAATCTTATCACTCGGTAACGCAGCCCGCCAAGCTGAATGGCACATGATAGGCCATCTGCAACGCAACAAGGCCAAAAAGGCCTGCCAATTATTTGATTGCATTGAAACAGTGGACAGTGAAAAATTGGCTAAGGCCGTGTCTCGCCATGCCTCTGACATGGCAAAGGAGATCTCGGTCTTAATTCAAGTCAACATTGCCAAAGAGCCGCAGAAGTCCGGTGTGCTACCAGAGGAGGCCGCTTCTCTGGTCACTCGAATTGCAGATCTTCCATCTATTCACGTTGACGGGCTCATGGTGATTCCTCCGTATTCTTCTGAGCCTGAGGCATCGAGAAAATGGTTCAGCCTGGCCAGAGATCTGCGAGATCAGCTGTCCAGCCTTTTTAATGGAAAGATAGAGTTGCGAGAGCTTTCCATGGGTATGTCCAATGACTTTGAGGTGGCAGTGGAAGAAGGTGCTACAATTGTACGGATTGGTACCGCTATTTTTGGACCGAGGGGGACATAAAAAAAGATGTATGAGATATTTGTAAAGACTCATTTTTCGAGTGCACACTATTTGAGGAATTACCCAGGTAAATGCGAGTTTTTGCACGGACACAACTGGGATGTAACGGTTACGGTTAGGGCGGAAAAATTGAATGAAATTGATGTAGGAATAGACTTTAGGGAGCTGAAAGGAGTGGTTGCAGAAATAATGGGTGAATTGGATCACATCAATTTGAACGAGCATCCAGCCTTTCAGGAGCACAATCCATCATCGGAACGGTTGGCTGAATACATATTTCATCAATTGAAGGCCAAACTTGCAGAGAATAGTTGTGTCAAAGTGTACAAGGTCACCGTGTGTGAAACTCCCACTTCTGGTGTAACTTACATAGACACTTGATAGAGCTGGAGTGGCAAGGCGGTGACATGTTGCGGGTAACCGAGACCTTTGTGAGCATACAGGGAGAGGGCTTGGCAGCCGGGCTGCCATGCTTTTTCATCAGGCTGTCTGGCTGCAACCTTCGGTGCACTTACTGCGACACCCGCTATGCATATTTACCAGGCAATATTGCAACAGTAGAGGAACTTATAAATGCCTGGAAAACTTCGGGAGTGGAATATGTTCAGGTGACAGGTGGAGAACCTCTGACCCAGCCAGAAGTCTACAGGCTCATGGCAGGCTTGTTAGAAAAAGGGGCAAAAGTGTTGTTGGAGACCAACGGCAGCATGAGCTTGAAGCGTGTGCCCTTTCAGGTAATCAAAATAGTGGATCGCAAAACCCCGGGAAGCGGCATGGCTGATTCATGGTTTCCTAACAATATGAGATATATAAGTCATACCGATCAAATGAAATTTGTTATAACAAATGATGAAGATTTTCATTGGGCAGTAAGGGAGTTGGAAAAAAAAGGATTGTGCTATTTTACGCAAGTCTTATTTTCTCCTGCTGCGCATCTTATGGCCCCCGAAAGGCTTGCGGAGCTTATCCTAGAAACACGGCTTCCTGTGAGGCTGCAACTTCAGTTGCACAAAATTTTGTGGGGCGACAGGCAAGGAATATAGTCCACAAAGGTATTGACTTGTTGGCTTAAATAATGTAAAAGCTCCCTTAGTATTTTCTGAATGGGTGTTCATTTTTTTTAACACCTTAAAATTACAAGATCTTTCCTGAACAGCGGGGTTATAGGGAGTAGCCATGATAGATATAGATGTTTCCCTGTTTCTGCAAATCATCTTGACATTGTCTTTGATTTTTGTCCTCAATAAAATTTTGTACAAGCCCATTCGTAGTTTTCTTGAGGAGAGAGAGGGTAGGATGGGTGCCATGAGGTCTGAGGCTGAAAAGTTTGAGCGTAACGCTCAGCAGCTTCTGGAGAACTATGAGCAAAAATTGGCTGAAGCGCGTAGAAATGGCCAGGCTCAGCGTGAGGCAATGAAGGAAGAAGCGAGGCAACTGGAGGCGAAACTGTTGGAGGAGAGCACCCAAGAAGCCGCTTCCAGGAAGCAGGAACTTATGGCTGAGCTGACTGCCCAAATAGAAGCAGCGAAAAAGGATCTTTTGAGTAAGGCTGAGGCATTTGGTCTGGAAATAGCCCAGAAGATATTGGGGAGGGCCCTTTAATGGAGAGAGTTACGAAGAGTTTCAGGGGAGCGACGATTTTGTTGGCGGTGGTTGCTGCGCTTAGCGTAATGTTTGCGCTATCAGCAACTGTCTGGTCTGAGACTGGACACGGCGCTCCAACTGCTGGCCACGAAGCTCCGGCTGTTGCAGGCCACGGAGGAGAAGCTGCTGCTGAGCATGGGGCGGCGGCTGGCCATGGTGCACACCACGGTATAACCAAGACGCAGTTAATGAACTTCATATGGCATTGTCTCAATTTCTCGCTTTTGGCAATAGTGCTTTTTAAGCTTTTGAGAAAACCAATTGCTGGCGCTCTTCAGGACAGGACTGAGTCTATTCGCACCGAGTTGGAGACTTTGGAGAAACAGAAGGCACAAGCTCAGCAGAAATATGCTGAGTATGAAAAACGCTTGTCCAATATGGAACAAGAGGCTGAGAAAATATTGCAGACCTTTATCGAGCAAGGCAAGGCAGAAAAAGAGAAGATTATTGCCCAGGCAAAAGAGGCTGCAGAGAGAATAAAAGGCCAGGCAGAGTTTTTCGTTCAGCAGGAACTTGCCAAGGCCAAGGTCGAACTTACCAAAACAGTTGCTGATACAGCAGTAAAGATGGCCGAGGATTTGATCAGAAAGAACCTCACGGAAAAAGATCATCATCGGCTCATCAGCGAATACCTGGAGAAGGTGGTGCATAAAAATTGACTAGTACAGTAATTGCCAGACGTTATGCAAAGGCCCTGTTCTTAGTGGCCAAGGATGAAGGCAAGCTTGAAGAGTTTGGAAAGACGCTTCAGGCCATTGAGGCCTTCTTTGAGACGAGCCCTGACGTGGAGGCTGCTCTCGTAAGTCCGGTCTTTCCGCCTGACCTCAAGCAGCAAGTGGTGGATGAACTCATAAAGGCCTATTCTGTTGATCCAACTTTGGCCAAGTTTTTGACGCTGCTTGTAGATCAGCATCGGATACAGCATCTGCGTCAAATAGGTCAGTGCTATCAGGAGCTTCTTGATGAAGAAATGGGCGTTGTGAGAGCGGTTGTGACCACAGCCGTGCCACTTCCTGATGACCTGAAAGACAAGGTGGCCGATGCACTGGCCAAGGCGGCTGGAAAAGAAGTTGTTTTGCAACTGGATGAAGACCCATCTATCATTGGTGGGGTGATAGCCCGAATCGGCGATATGGTTTGGGATGGTAGTATACGAAGCCAACTAAGTGGCTTTAAAGATTCTATAGGGAGGGGTGAGCTCGAATAATGGCACAGATAAAAGCAGCAGAAATAAGTGACATTATCAAGAAACAGATCCAGGAATACGAAAAAACCATCGATTTGGCTGAAACAGGTACGGTGCTTTCAGTGGGTGACAACGTTGCCAGGATTTATGGAATCCGTAACTGCATGGCCATGGAGCTGGTGGAATTTCCAGGTGGCATTATGGGTGTCGCCCTGAACCTTGAACAGGACAATGTCGGTGTTGCTGTTATGGGTGCTACAGAGGGCGTCAAAGAGGGCGATTTGGTCAAACGTACGGGTAAAATTGCCCAGGTCCCAGTGGGTGAAGCGCTGTTGGGACGCGTTGTCGATGCACTCGGTAATCCAATTGACGGCAAAGGACCCATAAATGCCACGGAGTTCCGGCGTATCGAGATGAAGGCTCCAGGCGTTATCGAAAGAAAGCCTGTCCATGAGCCCTGCTATACAGGTCTCAAGGCAGTGGATGCTATGACTCCTGTGGGAAGGGGTCAGCGCGAGTTGATTATTGGTGACCGCCAGATTGGCAAAACTGCCATTGGTGTGGACGCCATTATCGCACAAAAAGACACGGATGTTTACTGTATTTACAACGCTGTTGGCCAGAAGCAGGCAACTGTGGCCCTTGTTGTGGAGGCGCTACGTCGCCATGGAGCCATGGAATATACGACTGTCGTAGCCAGTAGTGCCAGCGAGCCCGCTTCTCTGCAGTATCTATCCTCCTTCTCAGCAACGGCTATGGGCGAATATTTTAGGGACAATGGCAAACACGCCTTGATAATTTATGACGATTTGTCCAAGCAGGCTGTGGCTTACAGGGAACTTTCACTCTTGCTCAGGCGTCCTCCAGGACGTGAGGCTTATCCTGGAGACATTTTTTATAACCATTCAAGGTTGTTGGAAAGGTCTGCCAAACTGAACGACGAGTTGGGAGCCGGTAGCCTGACGGCATTGCCGATTATCGAAACCCAGCAAGGTGACGTTTCAGCTTACATTCCCACAAACGTTATCTCCATTACAGATGGTCAGGTTTATCTTGAACCTTCTCTATTCTTTGCTGGCATTCGTCCGGCTATTAACGTTGGTCTCTCCGTTTCTCGAGTTGGTGGTGCAGCTCAGGTGAAGGCAATGAAGCAAGTGGCCGGTACCCTGAGGTTGGATCTTGCCCAGTACAGGGAACTGGCGGCCTTTGCCCAGTTTGGAAGCGACCTTGACAAGGCCACGCAGCAGCAACTCAACCGTGGTGAGAGATTGGTTGAGATTCTCAAGCAGCCTCAGTATCAGCCGCTCCCAATGGAGAAACAAGTAACGATACTTTATGCGGGTACTAGGGGACTCTTGGACGACCTGCCTGTTGATGTGCTGCAAGATTTCGAGAAAGAACTCTATGAATTCGTAGAAAATAAACATCCAGATATCTTCCAGGAGTTGAAAGAAAAACAGGAAATATCGGATGATTTGGACAAGAAAATGAATGCTGCCATTGAAGAGTTCAAAAAAGAGTTCAAGGCAGTGCGTAATCTGTAGGCCGAAAGGGACTTAAAAAATGCCATCTTTGAAAGACATACAATTAAAGATTCAAGGCATCAAGAAGACCGAGCAGATTACTAAGGCCATGAACATGGTGGCTGCAGCGAAGCTGCGCGGTGCGCAAGAACGCATGGAGCAGTTCCGGCCTTATGCCGAGAAATTCGCTTCGGTAATGGGAGTGCTTTCTGGCAGTGCCAATCCCAATGCTTTTCCTTTGATGGAGATTAGGGACGTTAAGAAGGTGTTACTGCTAGTGGTGACTTCTGATAGAGGCCTGTGCGGAGCCTTTAATGCTAACATTATCAATGCATCAGAAAAGATGGCCGCATCCTTGAAAGAAGAAGGCAAGGAAGTGGCTTTCGCCTGCATTGGACGAAAGGGTGCCAGCTACTTTCAACGTTCTGACTATGAAGTGATGTACAGCAACGTTGATATCATGGGAAACGTGCAAATGTTCAATGCCCGGCAGGCCGGAAAAGAGGTTTCTAACCTATTTCTCGAAGGAGAAGTTGATCAAGTTCAACTTGTTTACGGCAGATTCATAAACGTGGTGACTCAAAAACCCACATTGAAACAGTTACTGCCTATAGCCAGTGAAGGCCTCGGGGAGGTTGAGCAAGAAGAGGAGTCAGGGGAGGCAAAGCCTGTATATATTTATGAACCGTCTCCAGAAGAAATCCTAGGCACGTTGATGCCACTATACGTCAACGTCCAAATCATGCATGCGATGTTGGAGACTGTTGCAAGCGAGCAGGCTGCCCGTATGACAGCCATGGATAACGCCAGCAGAGCATGTAAAGACATGATAGAGACACTGACGTTGGCTTATAATAAGGCGCGTCAGGCGGCTATCACCAAGGAATTGATGGATATCGTAGGCGGCGCTGAAGCCCTGAAGGGTTAGAGTTGATACAGAAAAACAAAGCTTAAGCGGATCATGATCCGCCGGGGAGGTTTAAATATGGCAAACGAGAGTACACAGAACATTGGTAAAGTAGCCCAGGTCGTAGGACCGGTCGTGGACGTTGAGTTCGAGCCTGGAAAGTTACCGGCCATACTCAATGGGCTTACCATCACCAACCCAACGATTAGCGATCAGGAAGACAATCTGATCATCGAGGTGGCACAGCACTTGGGTGACAATATGGTCAGGTGTATCGCCATGGATACTACGGACGGTTTGGTTCGTGGCATGACTGTTAAAGACACAGGTGCTCCTATCAAAATCCCCGTAGGACCGCCTACTTTGGGCAGGATCATGAACGTGGTTGGATGGCCTGTGGATGGCAAGGGGCCAATTACATCTGATGTCATGTATCCAATCCACCGCAAGGCACCAGCTTTTGTTGAACAGGACACCACAGTCCAAGTTCTTGAGACTGGTATCAAAGTTATCGATTTGCTGGTTCCATTCCCCAGGGGTGGTAAAATGGGACTCTTCGGAGGAGCAGGATGCGGCAAGACTGTTATCATGATGGAAATGGTCCATAACATCGCCATGCAGCATGGTGGTATATCCGTCTTCTGCGGCGCCGGTGAGAGGACACGCGAAGGTAATGACCTTTACCTGGAAATGAAAGAGTCCGGAGTTCTTCCTAAGGCAGCCTTGATCTATGGTCAGATGACCGAGCCTCCAGGAGCCAGGGCCAGGATTGGTTTGACCGGCCTCACAGCAGCTGAGTATTTCCGTGATGAAGAAGGACAGGACGTTCTGTTCTTCATAGACAATATATTCCGCTTCACTCAGGCAGGATCAGAGGTGTCAGCCTTGCTTGGCCGCATTCCATCAGCAGTTGGTTATCAGCCAACATTGGCCACAGACTTGGGAGCCTTGCAGGAACGCATTACATCCACCACGAAGGGCTCTATTACAGCCGTTGAGTGTGTTTACGTTCCCGCAGACGACTTGACAGACCCTGCTCCAGCCACCACATTTGCCCACTTGGACGGTACAGTTGTTTTGTCTCGTCAGATCGCGGAGTTGGGCATCTATCCTGCAGTGGATCCTCTTGATTCAACTTCCCGTATATTGGATCCTAATGTTCTTGGAGAGGATCATTACCAGGTAGCGCGCCAGGTGCAGCAGACATTGCAGAAATATAAAGACCTTCAGGACATCATTGCCATTCTTGGTATGGATGAGCTTTCTGATGAAGACAAACTCACAGTCCAGAGGGCAAGGAAATGTCAGAGGTTCCTCAGCCAGCCGTTCCACGTTGCCGAGACATTTACTGGCATACCGGGTAAATATGTGAAGGTTGAGGAAACCGTCCGTGGCTTTAAAGAAATTCTTGAAGGAAAACATGACGATCTGCCGGAGCAGGCCTTTTACATGGTGGGATCCATTGAAGAGGCGGTTGAGAAGGCAGCAAAAGGCTAAATAATAGAATAGGCGAGATGAAATTATGGCAGAGAAATTCCGTCTAGAGGTCGTTACACCATCAAGGCTGGTGGTAAGTGATGAAGTGGACCTGGTGACTACCCCAGGAAGTGATGGCGTCTTCGGCGTCATGGCTAATCATGCTCCTCTGTTGGCCAGCCTAAAAATAGGTAGAATGACATACTATAAGGATAACGAGGCAGTTAACATGGCGGTTAGCGGAGGCTTCTGCGAAGTATCAAATAACCGCATGACTGTTCTGGCAGAGGCAGCAGAACGTTCTGAAGAAATCGATGTTGAACGCGCTTTGCGTGCCAAAGAAAGGGCAGAAAGACGCCTTCAGGAAGCCGAGGCAGGCCGAGAAAAAATAGATATAGCCAGGGCCCAGGCAGCTATGGCCAGGGCACTTACGAGGCTGAGAATAGCTGGACACGAAGTATAAATTATTTAAGACATAAAGACTAAAAAATGTACTTAAGGGATGTTGAAAAACATCCCTTTTTTTATTGTAATAACAGGAAACTTTCTAGGCAAAAAAACGAAGGTGTTGGATGAGATGGTAAAAGACAATCGAGATGGAAACAATCCCCTGGTGGGCGTGGTCTTGGCAGCAGGAAAGGGTACAAGGATGAAGTCCACCTTACCCAAGGTTCTTCATCCCCTTCTTGGCCGCCCTATGTTGAGCTATGTTTTGGACCTTTTAACCAATCTGGATGTGGCCAGAAAGGTCGTAGTAGTGGGTCATAAAGCAGAATCTGTGAAAAAAGAATTTGACGATTCGCAGGTCGATTTTGTGCTCCAGGCTGAACAGTTGGGTACTGGTCACGCTGTGAAACAAACACAAGACGTTTTGAGTGATGTTAAGGCAGATATTTTGATCATTTGCGGCGATACGCCGGTGTTTACATTGGAAACTCTCAAAAAGTTTGTGTCTGAACACCGGAAGAATAGGAGTAGGTTGTCCATTTTGTCCTCTTTTTTCGAGAATCCACGTGGTTACGGAAGGATTGTCAGAAATTCTAGCCAGGAATTTTTGATGGACAAAATCGTTGAAGAACGGGATGCTACTTTTGAAGAGCGTCAAATAAAAGAAATAAATACTGGAACTTATCTGGTTGATGCAGAGATGCTCTTTAAATTGTTGGACAAACTGGATGATAATAACGATCAAGGTGAGTACTATTTGACAGACATCGTCAGCCATGCAGTAGCCCAAGGCGAGTTGGTTTATGCCTTTCCTTTTGCTTCAGAAGAAGAGGCTCTTGGCGTAAATTCCAGGGCTGATCTTTCCAAGGCTGAATCCATTCTACTCAAACGGCTAAGGCTTCATTGGATGGCGCAAGGAGTAACCTTTGAAATGGCAAACACAACATATCTTGAGCCCACTGTTAAATTGGGCAAAGACGTTGTCGTAAGGCCGCATGTGGTTATGAAAGGAGATGTAGAAGTTGGAGACAATGCTGTGATAGGTTCGTTTTCCTATTTGAGAGACGTCTCCGTTGAGGAGGGTGCTAACATTGCTCCCTTTTCCAATCTTCAACCCAACTGAGTTGCGGAAAAAAACAGCAGGTTGACGCACGATTTTAGAAAGGATTTAATATACCTTGAATAGAAAGGGGCAGATATAATGGACATACAAGATTTGACGCGTTTAGAGGAGAAGGTTGAGGCTTTACTTCAATATTGTTCAGAATTGAAAGACGAGCGGAACAAGCTTGCAGCCCGTGCAGCTGAACAAGAAGAGAAAATCAAAGAGCTGGAGCAAAAAGTACAGGAATTTGAGACTGAAAGAAACGACGTTAAAACTAGAGTTACCAATATATTGTCAAAGCTGGAGGCCTTGGATTTGTCGTCGGAAGAATCATCCGAAGGGCCTTTGTTTGAATAAGTTGTGGAAAGGGTTGGGGTGATCTTTAGTGGCTGATCAAGGTGTAAAATTCGAGTTTTTTGGCCACACCTATTATCTGCGTTCAGGGGAAGACGACGTGCCCATGCAGGAAATCGTGGATTATGTGCAGCAGGTGGTTAAAGATCAAGAGCAGCAGCATCAGGGCTTGCCGCCTCACAAATTAATGGTGCTGTCTGTTTTAACCATAGGCAAAGACTGCCTCAGCCTTAAAAGGAAATTGGAGAAAGTGGAGAATAATATTTCTGAAAAAGCAAGAGATATAGCTAAAAGAATAGATTCTATTGTAGAAATTAAGGAAAAAAAGTATTAAGTTATATTAGCATTGAAAATTTGAGGATTTTTCCCCTGCTGTGTTGGTGCTGCTCTGGACGTTCGTTGAGCCAACAGCCCATACAAGGGGGTCTCCTCTCATAGCTGAGAGGATGGCGGCAAAACCGCAATCCCGGAGGCTGTGACGAGACGCCCACCTGAGTTTCTCAGGTTCAACCAACCCAGTGGCAGCACGGCATTGGCGGGGGATTGAAGGCTATAACCCCGTCTAGGGTTTAAATAAATATTGAAGCGAATTTGGCTGAAAAAATGGCCAAAACGCCCCACGACTGAGAGAAAGCAATTGTCTCTGGATGTTCATGGTCCAAAAGACATTTTGCTAAAATAGCATAACTTTTTTTGTTATGTGTAAGTTTTTGGCAATGTTTTTGGAGCTCGAATATGAAATTTGATGCTCCATCCATCGGTAAGATCAGCAAATGCCACGTGATGATTGTGTGGAACAAACGCGATTACCAACATAGCCCAAGATTATAATTACAGGCTGGTTGGGGCCAAAAGGAGAGGGGCTGTTTTGGTAGATAAAGTAACAAGCCAACAGGTCATATTCCAGTACTTCCATCCAAATTCGCTCAGATTTGACTCCTTCGATTAAGGATTGATTTCCTGAGATGGGGTGTGGCAATCCTTGAAAGAGTTTAGGAGGTGCCACCCATATGGAAATATTAGCATTTTTTTTATTGATAATTGGCCTTGCAGCCGGTGTGGCCATAGGGCTTCATCTGGCCAAAAAAAGACCAGTTGGGCCTGACCGGGAAGCCTTACGCCAGGAGGCTGAGAAAATTCGTCTGGAAGCCAAGGCGGAAGCAGAGCGCTTGAAAAAACAGGCTTTGCTCGATGCCAAGGACGAAGCCTTTAAACTCAAGCAAGAAGCAGAAGCCGAGCTCAAAGAAAGGCAAAAAAACCTTCAAGGCTTGGAACAGCGGCTCATAAACCGGGAAGAACAGCTGGACAAGAAGCAGGCCTATTTAGACAAAAAAGAGATAGAGATCCTTGAAAAAGAAAAGGGCGTTTCAGAGGCAAAGAACAGGCTGAAAGAAGAAGAAGAAAAACTTGTCCAAATAATCAAGGAACAAAATGAAAAGCTGGAAAAAATAGCTGGAATGACATCGGAAGAGGCTAAAGAGCAGCTTTTGGCCACAGTTGAAGAAGAGGCCCGGCAGGATGCTGCAAAGCTGCTTAAGAAGATTGAGACGGAAACCAGGGAAGAGGCGGCCAAAAAGGCCCAGGAGATACTTGCCCTGGCAATATCACGATATGCTGGCGAATATGTGGCAGAACGTTCAGTCTCTGTGGTTCCTCTTCCAAGTGATGAAATGAAAGGGCGTATTATCGGTCGCGAAGGACGCAATATCCGTGCAATTGAAGCGGCAACGGGCGTAGACCTTATAATAGACGATACTCCGGAAGCGGTGCTACTGTCTGGTTTCAATCCCGTCCGGAGGGAGGTGGCCAGAGTGGCTCTTGAACGGCTCGTGGCCGATGGACGTATCCATCCTGCCCGTATTGAAGAGGTTGTCCACAAGGTTGAGAAAGAGATCGACACTGCAATCCGGGAAGCAGGCGAACAGGCGACATTTGATGTGGGAGTGTATGGGGTTCACCCCGAGTTGGTCAAGCTGCTGGGCAAACTGAAGTTCCGCACAAGCTTTGCCCAAAACGTGCTCCAGCATTCCATAGAGGTCGCCTTCCTGTGTGGCATAATGGCTGCCGAACTGGGTCTTAATGTGAAAAAGGCCAAACGGGCTGGTCTACTTCACGATATTGGAAAGGCAGTAGATCATGAGGTTGAAGGTCCTCACGCCTTGATCGGAGCTGATTTGGCCAAAAAATACAAGGAATCAAAGGAAGTCGTCCATGCTATTGCTGCCCACCATGAGGACATCAAGCCAGAAACACCGATAGCAGTATTAGTTCAGGCTGCTGATGCACTTTCTGGTGCTCGTCCAGGGGCAAGGCGTGAAATGCTCGAAACCTATGTAAGAAGGCTTGAGGATCTGGAACGCATTGCTACCTCTTTGCCAGGTGTGCAGAAATCATATGCAGTGCAGGCAGGCCGTGAGATACGGATTATGGTAGATAGCGGCAAAGTCTCTGATGAGGAGGCTGTACTCATTTCCAGAGATGTGGCCAAAAAGATTGAGAGTGAATTGAGCTATCCCGGCCAAATCAAGGTTACCGTGATCAGGGAAACCAGGGCCGTAGAGTATGCGAAATAAAAGATTTGCAGAGCTTAGGGTGTGAACATGGAGAAAGATATTGACAAGGCCTTAGAGCTTATAAAACGCGGAACAGTAGAGATAATTGAAGAAGAAGAGTTGCGCGGGCGTTTGAAAAAGGCGGTGGAAACAGGCAAGCCTTTACGGGTAAAGGCAGGGTTTGACCCTACAGCCCCAGACCTGCACTTAGGCCATACTGTGCTAATCCAAAAAATGAAACATTTTCAGGACTTGGGCCATCAAGTGCTTTTCCTTATAGGTGATTTTACTGGCCTTATCGGTGACCCCACTGGCAAGTCTGAGACAAGGCCACCTCTCACTCCAGAGCAAGTTCAGGAAAATGCGCGCACCTACAAAGAGCAGATTTTCAAGATACTCGACGAGAAAAAGACAGAAGTGGTTTTTAATTCCACATGGATGAACGAGATGAAGGCCATAGATATGATAAGGCTTTGCGCCAAGCACACAGTGGCCAGAATGCTCGAACGCGATGATTTTAAAAAGCGTTTTCAGGCCAACAAGCCCATTGGCATACACGAATTCATTTATCCTCTCATACAAGGTTATGATTCGGTTGCCTTAAAGGCAGATGTTGAGTTGGGTGGCACTGATCAGAAATTCAATCTTCTGGTTGGGAGGCATCTGCAGCGTGAATATGGTCAGGCCCCGCAGGTAGTGATCACCATGCCCCTTTTAGAAGGGCTGGACGGCGTCAACAAGATGAGCAAGTCCCTGGGAAACTATGTGGGGATCACAGAGCCTCCGGGAGAGATGTTTGGAAAGATCATGTCCATTTCAGACGAGTTGATGTTTAGATATTACGAATTGCTGAGTGATAGGAGTGTAGAAGAAATAGAAAAGCTCAAGCGAGATATTGAGGCCGGCAAGGTCCATCCAAAAGAGGCCAAGATGTCTTTGGCAGAGGAATTGGTGGCCCGATTTCATGGCATGGATGCAGCAAAGGCAGCAAAGAAGGCATTCGAAGCCCAGTTTAGCCGCGGAGAGATTCCGGAAGATATTCCAGAGATCATTGTGTCGGCACGGGAAAAGGTCTATCTCCCCAAGGTGTTGAAAGAGGCGGGCCTGGTAAAAAGCACTTCAGAGGCGCGAAGGCTTGTAAAGCAAGGTGCTGTCAGTATGGATGGAACCAAGATAAAGGAGGAGGAGATTGTTTTACCTACTGGCCACCCAATAGTGTTAAAGGTAGGCAAAAGGCGTTATTTGAGGCTGCTAATTCAATAAGATTCGTGTATACCCGTTGTTTTTTCTTTGCGTAATCGTGTGAACTCTAAAAGGCTCCAAAAGGGGCCTTTTTTGATTTGAGTTTTATCATGGCAACTACTTTTTCCGAAGAAACGGATTGAACAAATACATTCGAATGGAGGTCTTATGATTGTCACCAATGTGGAAAACATACCGGGCAAGGCTATAGTGGAACACTATGGAATAGTGCAGGGAAGCACGGTGAGGGCAAAACACATCGGAAGGGATTTTATGGCTGGTTTGAAAAATCTAGTTGGTGGGGAACTCAAAGGATATACAGAGCTTCTCAGCGAGGCGAGGGAAGAAGCCCTAAGACGGATGATAGAACAGGCTCGCCAGATGGGAGCCAACGCTGTGGTCAACGTGAGGTTCGCCACTTCATCTGTGGCCCAGGGCGCAGCCGAGCTGTTTGCATATGGCACGGCAGTAAGGGTTGAATAATAGGAGGGGGCATGAGCGAATTTCTACTTCAAAACTTGAATTTCATACTGCCCTTTTTTTTGCTCATATTGGGTTATTCTGCCGGTTCGATTGCAGAAAAACGTCATTACCGCTCCATAGAAAGACGAGAACAGAAATTTTTGGCATTGCCAGCGGTTACGCTCAAGGATGTCCAGGATAACGAGAAAACCAGTGGCCAATTGGTAATTGGAAATGCCGTTATTTCCATAGACTATTTCAAACGTGCGTTGGCCATTCTACGCAACATCTTTGGCGGCAGGGTGGCTTCATATGAAAGCCTCGTAGACAGGGCCAGGAGGGAGGCCATTTTAAGGATGAAAGAAGAAGCTGCCAAAGCAGGAGCACACATTATAGTTAACATGAGAATTGAAACCAGTGCCATAGGACAATCCGCAAACAGGAAGAAACAAATAGGCAGTGTAGAGGCCATAGCATATGGTACGGCGTTGATCAAACAGGCATGAGATTTCACCCCAGACCAGCAAATGGAAATGTCAACGTGCCTAAAACGCATCCTCTTGCCGAAATGGCATGGCTGGCGGGAGGCTTGTTTGTAATCATCGCAGTTGTCTATTTGCTATTGACGCTTCTTACCGGATGGGTGGTTACAGCCCTGCCAGTGGAGGCTGAGGTATGGATTGGAGAGAAGATATTGCAAAATGATCCAGGAATGCCGTGTGAACCTCTGCAAAAAAGGCTTGATCAATTAGTAGCTTGCCTGCCTCAAAATTCTTCTCTGAGACATTACCCTTTTTCAGTCCGAGTAATTGACTCAAAATATGTGAATGCAATTGCTCTGCCCGGGGGCACCATCGTGGTGTTTTCAGGGCTCTTAAAGGAGGTGGAATCAGAAAACGAGCTGTCTATGATTTTGGCCCATGAGTTAGGCCATTATGCACATAGAGACCACCTGAAACGGCTTGGAAAGGGCTTGATCTTTGGGGCAGCCTCCTGGTTGATATTTAAGGATGGTTCGCAGCCCTTGCTCATGCCATTCGCAGAAATTATGGAAGCCCGCTATTCCCAGGCACAGGAAGAAAGAGCAGATCTGTGGGGGCTTGATTTACTCAACAAAAGATATGGCCATGTTGGCGGTTCCCAGGCCTTTTTCTCCAGATTGTTGGAGAAAGGAGATAGGGGAAAATTCGCACATTTGTTGGCTTCCCATCCCCATCCAGGAAAAAGGATCGAGAACCTTGTCCGCGCAGCTCAAAAGAAGGGATACCCAATGGGTGAGGTCCAACCAGTAGAGGATGACATCAAGGCATTTTTAAAAAGATATTGTAATATCAAGCAAAGTTAGATAGGGGCAAATTCTAATGGCTGTTTAAAGAAAAGCGCTCCTTTAATACGGCCATAATGATTTCCAGAGAGCGATCAATGGGCTGTTCGGCACTTATCCTGACGATGTGTTCGCCTGTAAGATCATCAAATATTTCATCCACCTTTTGGAGGTAATCCAACTTCTCAAAGTTATTAGGAACCTCTTTCCGTCTCTGCTGGATGCGTTTCAAGGCATTTTCTGGGTTAATTTTAAGGAGAAAAAGAATGTCAGGTTTTGGAGCAAAGGCTTCGTTGGATTTTTCAATCAGACTTGGGTCCATGCCCCTTGCTCCCTGATAAGCCATGGTTGAATAGTAATATCGGTCGCAGATTATGATGTAGCCTTTTTCCAGCTTGGGCCTTATCACCTGCTCCACGTGCTCTTTGCGATCCCTCAAAAAGAGATCCAACTCTTTTTCAGGGCCCAGCCGCTGGTTGGCAGTAAAACTTTTCCTTAATTCCGTGCCCCATCTTCCGCTGGTGGGCTCATAAGTGAACAGGACATTATGCCCTTTGGCAGCAAGCCTGTCAGTAAGAAGTTTTGCCAAGGTAGTTTTACCCGAACCATCTATTCCTTCAAAGACGATGAGCAATCCCTTTTTATTCAAAACCAGAATGTCTCCTTTTTCTTCTTGCGCTTAAAAGGCCTCTTGTTCAACAATACATAAGTAACCCCTGCACCGCCGTCCCATGCAGGGGCGCTGCTGAAGGCCATTACAAAGCGCCGGTAAGGCCCCTGTTTCAACCATTTTGTTACCATTCCCTTTAATACCGGTTCCTTGGGAGATGAGAGACCGCGGCCATGTATAAAGGCAATGCAACGCCGTC
This sequence comes from uncultured Desulfobacterales bacterium, assembly GCA_964459155.1. Classification (GTDB taxonomy): domain Bacteria; phylum Desulfobacterota; class Dissulfuribacteria; order Dissulfuribacterales; family JALVPX01; genus JALVPX01. The sequence goes on along the minus strand of CAYWKF010000007.1, from coordinate 60,571 downwards.
CTTCCCTTAGGGCCTTGGCCATGAAATCATCGCATGCTTCTAAAGCAACTTCCACTGTCATGCCATGAAGATCGCAGTAGCCTTGAACAGCAAAATCCCCTTTTTTAAGGCGTTTGGCCAACATCCTGGCCTCCTTGCTCTGTGCGCCCCACACATATTCAGGCGTACTGGAGACATCAATTGGGACCTTGCCCTCCACGAGTTCTTTTAATTTTTTGACAGCTTCCTGATCTTGTTGCTCACTTCTAGATAAGATCATTGCCTTTTTGATCTCAGGCTCTGGCCTGTCTTCCAACGGGGTGACGTCCGCCATTGCTTGATAGAAGAGAGCCAAGTCCTCATCGTCAGCCTTCTTTGTTGACGCGTTTTTTGTAGCCCCTTCCTGTGTTATATTTTTCTTCTTCTGAATCCGTTTAAGCTCTTTCTCTTTTTTCTTGAGCATTAACCCAAGCTCATCAAAAGGTCGTCTTTTCAAGGGCTTGCTGCCTTCTTCGAGTATTTTTTCATACTTACGAATGTCATCCATGGGGCAATGTGGTCACACAAACAGAACTCTATAACAACTCGGAACTTTTTCAGAAAATTAGCACAAACGGAGTCTATATTCCACAAGTTGGAGTTGGGGGAAGATGGCGTCATTCTCTTGCCATTGTCAAGCTCTTTAACTATTCTCAGACAATTTATATTTGGCAATCATTTGATGTTACAGTGGGGTATGTGGAGATGTGGCACAAACTTTCAAGGATTCAGAAAGTAATCATTTTTACGGCTGCAGCATTTATCGTCTATACGCTATTTGGTTTTTTCATGCTGCCCAGGATAATAGAATACTTCCTGCAAAAGGGTCTTACCGAAGCCTTGAATCGTTCGGCTACAATCGAAAAGGTGAGATTCAATCCGTTCAAGCTTGAGGTGCAGATATCTGGACTTTCCATAAAAAGTAAAGAGCCAGGAAAGTCTTTGTTCAGCTTTGGGGGGCTGGTAATAAACCTTGAGTCGGCGTCACTCCCCAAACGGGCTTTGATTTTGTCTGAGTTGAAGATTGTTGAGCCCAAGTTCTACTTGAAGCGAAATAAAAGTGGCCAATTCAACATAGATGATCTGATCCATCCTTCAAAAAAAGAAGATCAAGAACACGAAGAGAAAAACGGAGAGGCAAAGTTTTCAGTCAACAACATAGAATTGATAGAGGGAAGTGTAGAATTTGTGGATGACCACGAAAATTCAGTGCACAAAATAGATGATATTCACATAGGCCTTCCATTTATCTCAAATTTAAAACATTACGTTGACATATATGTAACACCACACCTCTCTTTTTCTTTGAACGGTGCTCCTTTTGAATTCAAAGGCTCCAGCAAGCCTTTTAAGGAAACCAGGGAGACTGGTCTTGATATTGAGATAAAAAAGCTGGATCTTACCCATTATGTGCCATACTTGCCAGATAACCTTGGTTTTGAGCTTGCTTCGGGTCTCATTGACACGGATCTAAAACTCAATTTTTCCATGGCAGAGGCGGAAGAGCCTGTAATTTCTGTAAATGGGACCATAAGCGCTTCAGATATAGAATTAAAGCAAAAAGGAAAAAGGCTTTTCTATCTAAAAAAGGTGAACACTGCATGGACTCCATCAAATTTGATGGATTTTGATTTTCATCTTTCAAAAATCGAAATCGATTCTCCTGAACTGTTTGTGAAGAGATATGGATCTGGAAATATAAACCTCAACCAATTGGTCCGGGATAATGACAAAGGTAAGTCAGATGACAAGTCTTCCGGCCAAGAAGGAGCGCAACAGCCAAACTTTCTGATCGATGCCATTACCTTGGAAAATGGCATCGTTCACTATGCAGATGAGGCTTTATCAGCTCCGTTTTCATTGGATTTGAATGCAATAACCCTTTCCATCCATAACCTCTCGAATAAAAAAGGCGAAACCTCTAATTTCACGCTGGCTTCCATGGTGAGCCTGGGAGGAAAATTGTCTATTCAAGGCGAGTTGTTGCTCAATCCGGTGAAAGTGGATCTCAAACTCAAGCTAGACGGCATGAATATCCCATCTTATGCCCCTTACTATATGGACCAATTCAAAGGCGAATTTGCATCTGGTAAGGCAAGTATCGACTCAAGGTTCTCATATGCAGTGGGGGAAGGAGAAGAGAATCTTTTTAAGATATCTGACTGCAACATCGCAATATCCAATTTACAGCTTGACTCGCCTAATCAAAGCGCCCTCTTATCGGTTCCTCTGTTAGATATCGAAAAAGGCTTTGTGGATTTAAATGATCAAACCGTGGACGTTGATGCAATAAATGTGAAAGCTTCCAGGGCCAAATTGCAAATAAGGCAAGATGGTTCTGTAAATTTCATGGATTTGCTGCCAGTTAAGGATGGAGCAGGCCAAACTGACGAGGAAGGCGTGCGTCCTGCCGAGAAAGAAGGCTCCAAGTGGAAAGTTACCATTGGCGAAGTAGCTCTGAGAGAGTGCGGGCTAGACTTTGAAGACAGCACGGCAGCACAACCCGCGAAAATTGAGCTGTATCCCATTGATCTGATCATTTCCCATGTCAGCTTGGATGAAAAATCGGAATTTGATTTCGAATTGGATGCCAACCTTGAAAAGAACGGAAAGATCAGGGCCAAGGGCAAGGCTTCAGTAAACGGTGATTCGGCAACGGCAAAAATGGCTTTGGCTAACATATCCCTGCCTCTTTTTCAGCCTTATGTGGAAGGGTTCGTAAATGGTGTACTGAGCAGTGGAACTTTTAACTGGCATGGGAACCTTTGGTACAGTGCAGACCCCAAAAAAGGCCCACTGTTTGAATTAAGTGGAAATGGAGGAGTTAAAAAGGCTGTTCTCATCGACAAACAGATTAACAAACAGATCTTTTCTTGTACTTCTTTGTCAACAAAGGATTTGAAATTTGTGACCAGGCCCATGAGGGTGAAGGCAAGGGAAGTCTCCGTTGATGGCCTCCATATAGATTTCATAATGGATGAAAAAGGCGAACTCAACGTCAAAAAGATATTGAATATTGACAACAAGGATGGACAGGCGGACAGTAAGGACCATGATAAAGGCGATGAAAAGCTTGACAACACCTTCTGGGCCGAGTTGGCGCTTTTAACTATAAAAAATAGCTGTATAACATTCAGTGACTTTTCCATTGATCCGCGCTTTGCAACAAGCCTAAACGAAATCCAGGGCAGTCTAAAAGGTCTTTCATCTCAAAGGGAGGCACGAGCTGAGGTTGACATAGAGGCACTGATCAACCATAGCTCTAAAATGAAAATATCAGGAAAGGTTAATCCCTTTGCCACTCCACTTTATGCAGATCTTAAAATAGATGTTTTGGATGTGGGGTTGCCTTTGTTTACCCCTTATGCAGGAAGATATATTGGTTATCTCATTCAAAAAGGAAAGCTCAATTTGGATCTCCACTACACAGTGGACAATGACCGCATAAAGGCCTCCAATAAAATATTTTTAGACCAATTCACCCTAGGAAGGCATGTTGATAGCCCCGACGCTCCCAATCTTCCAATCAGGCTTGCTTTGTCTCTGCTTACTGACAGAAAAGGTCACATAAAGTTGAACATACCAGTGGAGGGTAAGCTGGATGACCCTGAATTCAGCGTGAAAGGAGCAGTATGGAGAGCAATAACCAATTTGATAGTAAAAGCAGCAACTTCGCCTTTTGCCCTCTTGGGCGCAGTTTTCGGCGGAGGTGAAGATCTTCAAGTTGTGCCATTTGAACCAGGCAGTGCCATACTTGGTCCGGATGCTCAAAAAAAGTTGGAAGTTTTGAAGAAAGCGCTGAGCGAGCGGCCTAAAATCAACGTAGAACTGACAGGTCGTTATGATCCACAAGCAGATTCCAAAGCCTTGCTGGAAAAACGGTTTGAGTTTGCCATTAAAAAAGAAAAGTTCAATGATCTCAGCAAAAAAGAGAAAGCCAGCCTTTCTGTTGAGCAAGTGACAGTGTATCCGGAAGAAAGGCCAAAATATTTGTGGAAGGCATACAAGCATGCAAGGTTCAAAAAACCAACGCATCTATTTGGAATAGTGAAAAAGCAGCCTCCTAAAGTCATGGAAAGGATGATGAAAGAACATATCGAAATCAGCGCTGGAGATTTGAGAAAACTGGGCATGGACAGGGCTGAGACATTAAAAAAACATCTCATCCAAACAGGAGAAATAGATCCGAAAAGAATCTTCATCGTGGAACCAAAGGCCCTGGATTCCAACAGTACCGGACCCCATGTGGAGATCTCTTTGAAATAGAAAATTTTTCAATCAGTGAGAAATCCTTTGGATCTCAGTGCCTTTATTTTGCTCCTGTGCTTTTTTGCCTTGAGTCTTTTTTTATGCGCTTTTCCTGGAATTTTTGTCTTTTTCCTGACAGGCTGCACTTTCAGGGCTCCGGTCAAGAGGTCAGATAACCGCCTTAAAGCCGTTTCTCTGTTTGCATGCTGGCTGCGGTGATTCGAAGCACTCAGTATCAATACCCCATTCCGACTCATGCGTGATGCCAATTTCTGTTTGATACGTCTTTTCTGTTCCTGTGTCAGGGCCTCAGAATGCTCTACATTAAAATACAATGTGACCTTGGTGTTGACTTTGTTTACGTTTTGGCCGCCTGGGCCTTTGGAACGGGAAAAGGTGACCTTTAATTCTCGTTGGGGAATGATGATATTTTGTCCTATTTTTAAATCTTGCATAAATAAAAACCTTTATAGCAGCCAAATGCTCTTTTTTTCATTGACACCTGGTGACTATGCACGTATCTTTGGAGTTACGGCTATTCTGTAATCTCATCAGACTAGTCCTACATAGTTATCAAGCGGCATATTTCAGTACTGAAACATCCCCTTGATTTCGATGCAACAATCAGTATGGCGTAGGAAGCAGTACATGGCGGAATCTTTTCCGTTTGGGCTTTTCGAACCATAGAAAGTGCATCACAAAATGGGTCGGAAGTACCCAAGTAAATATAGGAAAGGAGTAACGACCATGGCAAAAGGAACAGTTAAATGGTTCAACGACCAAAAGGGCTACGGATTTATTTCTCAGGAAGACGGCCCTGATGTCTTTGTCCATTTCAGTGCAATCGAAGGCGAAGGCTTCAAGTCATTGGAAGAGGGACAGAGTGTTGAATTCGACATAGTCGAAGGCCCAAAGGGTCCACAAGCTTCCGCCGTCCGTTCAGACGAAAACTAACAACAAAGCTGGTGCTTTTAACAAGGCAGGCCTGGGTGACTGGGCCTGCCTTTTGTTTTGTATATTTGTATAAAAGACGGCTTGGATGTAAAGTTCACAGGGATGATCACTTTTAGGAAATACTTGACACTAGACGGTGAGATGTTATTTTTTGCTGCTGTCTCAAATTGAATCAATGGAGGAATTTATGTACGCTGTAGTCCACACAGGCGGCAAACAATACAAGGTTACTCCCGGAGAGGTAATAAAAGTAGAAAAACTTCCTGGTGAAGTAGGTGAAGAATTTGAGCTGCAGGATGTGCGTTTGATAGTTCAGGAAGAGGAATGTAAGATTGGCACACCGACCATTGAAAATGCTTCTGTAAAGGTAAAGATCTTGGAGCATGGCAAGGGAAAGAAGGTTACCATTATGAAAAAGAAGCGCCGGAAGGGTTACAAGGTCAAGAAAGGGCACAGGCAACCCTACACGGCCATTGAAATAGAGTCGATACAGGTTTAAGCGAGGTGACATCATGGCACATAAGAAAGCAGGCGGCAGCACCAGAAATGGTAGAGACAGCAAAGGCCAGCGCAGGGGAGTCAAAAGATATGGCGGGCAGTTTGTGAAAGCCGGCAATATATTAGTCCGTCAGCTTGGAACCAAGTTTCATCCAGGCAAAAATGTAGGTTGCGGCAAAGACTATACCCTGTTTGCCAAAGTAGACGGTATCGTGCAATTTGAAACCGTCAACAACCGCCAGCGGGTAAGCGTTTATCCAGCTGCTTAAGGATATTTTATTTCACGCGCCTTGAACCATTGTTGAGTTTCAAGGCAGCTGCTTTTTTTAAGGCCTGTACCAGTCAAGGTGCAGGCTTTTTGTTTTGTCTCAAAATTTAGTTGGTGATAAAATATCAAAAGGAGGGAATATGAGTTTGAAAGTTTCTGTGGCATCCTTTGTAGTGGTATTGTTGGCTTCAACATACTTTTTGTCCAATTCTTATGGAGAGAACCTGGAGGTAAGTAAAAGGCCTGTTGTGGCAATTGAAACAAACCTGGGTGAAATAGTAGTGGAACTCTGGCCTGATAAGGCCCCTCTTACTGTAAAAAATTTTCTAAAATATGTAGAGGCAGGTGCGTACAATGGTACCATCTTTCACAGGGTAATAGATGGCTTCATGATTCAGGGGGGCGGGTTTAGGCCAGATATGACCAAGATCAAAACCCTTGCGCCAATAAAGAACGAAGCACGGCCTGATGTCAAAAATTTCCGTGGCACCATAGCCATGGCCAGAACAGGCGTTATAGATAGTGCCACGTCACAGTTTTTTATAAATGTGAGAGACAATCATTTTTTGGATCACCGGGACAATTCACCCAGAGGATTCGGCTATGCTGTATTTGGCAAAGTTATAAAAGGCATGGACGTTGTTGACAAAATAGCCAAGGTTCGAACCACCTCGAGGGGCCTTTACAGGGATGTTCCTGTTGAACCAGTGATTATAAAATCAGTGAAAAAACTTGGCAGCAGTAAAGAAGCGAGGTGAAGGAGCATGCCAGTGTCTTCAAAAAAGATCCTACTTTTAGGCTCAAGGGCAGTTATTACCAATCTGCCCATAAAGGAGGTAAGCTTAATAGCAGAGGGCAGCCTGCCAGCTTATGGCTACAACCCAGGTGATTTCATAGAGCTTTTGGCTGGACAGATCAGCGTCCAGGAAGGAAGGCTGGAAGAATGCGTCACTTGGCTTTCTTCTTTTTTGGACAGTACTGGCATAGAAAAACCTGAAATCAATACCAAGTATTATGGTGAGATAAAGGAGATATTCCAGCTCTTCAAAAAGACCAGGGAACAATACTCCGAAGACAAACATGGCTGGTTTATGGTTCACCAGATATTGCCACCTAAGGGCAGAAAGCCTGAGCCAGACGAGATCGACCTCAACGGCCCTCATAAAGAAGTTTTTGAAGGTAATGACGGAATCATAATAATAGACGATGGTGGAAGCCCTCCTGATATTGCCCAAGAGCTGAAAATGCGTAATCCAGGGGCATGGCTCATGGCACTGGGCATAAGTGCAGCCCATTGGCAGTCCTATGCAGAGGCCTTTGGTGAGAGATTCATTTTGTTTTGCAGGCTGTCAGACCTGGAGACAACCCGGATGGAGATGGACAGTGCTGTGGTCTGGGAGTCGGTGGTGGCCATGAGTATCAGGGCCTTGAAATCTGACGAAGTTGGTCTTTGGGATAAAGAACAGGAAAAATTTAGAAATCATCTACTGGTCGAGATGTATCCACACGGAATCCTCTATCTGGGGCCTGAAATCGCCATGTTCCGCCACCGTGAAGGCTGCCTGCCAGAAAAATCCTCGGCTGGCAAAAAGGGATCCGTCCCATGCTACGATACCTTGGTTCCTGCAATGCTTGCCATAGACGCTCTCACACTAGGGCAAATTCCTATACAGCGCAGTTATTTCTTCGATTTTTCCAAAAGAGTGCTTTTGAATTGGAAGTTGTTGGCAGAAAATGGCTACCTGTTTGATGATGAATTGAAATTCCCAGAGCTGGATTTTTCTTCCATATTTCCCAGTGGTCTACAATGCTCTTTTTTGGAAACGAAAATCGATCCCGCATTTTTTGAGTTAAAGCCTTTTACCCCAGAATTTGACAAGATTCTTGAAACAGTGGCTTGCCAGGAATGGAATGAGGAAAGGAAAAAGGCCTTCCGGAGCTTTTTCCACCCAAATCCCACCTGTCCCTATGGTGTGTTGGAAGAGCCTATGGAAGAACGCCTGGGATATATGGGCGTGATTCTTTCGGTGCTCAAGCACCTGAAAGAAGAGGTGAACAGGAAAAGGGGCTTTGAGGGCTTGAGGATTTTCCAGGTAGGTGCCCTAAGAACTACGGATCCTGCTGAGATGGCACCTGTGGTCACCTTAAAAGGTGTTATGGACAGCTATGTCTCTAAAGAAGGCTTCAAACGTCCGCTCTGCATTGGCGTATTCGGTCCACCTGGTTCAGGAAAGTCCTTTGCTGTTACTGAGGTCGCAAAGGTGATTTCAAAACACTTTGATGTCAATCCTTTTGAATTCTTTGAGTTCAATTTGACACAGTTCTCCGGTCCAGAAGAGATCAATTCCGCCATTGACCTTGTACGGGCATCTGTTGCCAAAGGGAAGGTTCCCATAGCCTTCTGGGACGAGTTTGATTGTCCTTATGAAGGAGAGGAGTTTGGATACCTGCGCTACTTCTTGCCATCAATGCAGGACGGCGTAACTTATGTCCACGGCATTCCCCATTATATAGGCCGTTCCATCTTCGTATTTGCAGGGGGGGTAAAATATTCTTGGGACGAGATGGAAGCTTTGCTCCATCAACCTGATCCAGCTGCTCAACATGCGGTCAAGACCCTCAAGATACCAGATTTCATGAGCCGGTTGAGGGTGGTCCTTGATATAGACGGAATAGATATACCAGAAACGTTGTTGAGAGATTCAGCCACAGAGGAAGAGCTTGCCGAACTCAAAAGGATATTGTTAAAGCGTGCTTTTATTATTGCCCACCAGATGAACACACATTGGAGGAAAGCAGCCAGAAAGACGTCTGGCCTTCTACTTCGTCTTCTGATTGCACATTACAAATTCGGAGCCAGGAGTATCGAAGCGGTCATAGAGGCCAGTCATGCTGCAAACAGGCTTGTTTATGGCTTGCCGGAATTGATTGCCCCTCCTGCTGCCAGGATACACGCTGAATGGCGTATTGACCTGGAAAGGCGCCTGGACCGTATCAGAAAAGAACTGGGTTACAGGGGGATTTGGTAACAAGCTGCTTTACAGATTCAAAGGGTCTATATCAGCGATTTGAATTCTGCTTCTTGATATAGACTATGCATTCTTCCAGTAGAACTTCTAGTTCTTTAGCCAGCTCATCAAAGGCTTTTCTTATTTGATCGATCTTGTTCGCAAGCTTGCTGCGTTCTCCCTTTCCTGTCCTGATCAGGGATTCCAAGTCTGCCGCAATGGCAAACAGCTTTTCGGCTCCCATGTTTGCCGAAGAGCCCTTTATTGAATGGGCTCTTTTCTGGACTTCCACCAGGTCTCCATTTTCTAGGCCTTCCGAAAGGGCCTTGATTTCCTTTGGAATATACCTCAGAAAAGTCATCAAGAGGCGCTTCATGAGTTCTTTGTTACAGAAGGTCCTTTCCTCGAACACTTGTCTGTCAAAGATCCTCAAAGCTTTCAAATCCGCGCTTGACGATTCTTCATCGTTATGGATAGCCACTGGAACTAAGTCATCAGCAGGATATTCTTTGTGTTGCATGTTCTTGCCAGGCTCTTGGTCAAAAAGCCATTTTTTTAAACTCAATGACAATTTTTCCAACGTAATCGGTTTTGCAAGGTGGTCATCCATTCCGCATTGTAAGAATTCCTCAATTTCTTCCCTGAAGGCGTGGGCCGTGAGAGCAATAATTGGAATTCGGGGATTAATGGCTGTTGAGTTCAGGGAACGGATCCGTCTAGTGGCCTCCATGCCATCCATGACAGGCATCTGAATGTCCATTAGTACCAAATCATATGGTATCGCAGAGAGTGCCTCCACTGCATCTTCGCCATTGCTCACGGCTTCAGCCTTCAGCCCCAGTTTTTGGAGCATCGAAAGGAGGATTTGCTGATTTATGATGTTGTCATCCACGACTAGAACTCTTTTGGGATTTTTTTCTGCAATCTGCTTGTACTCATAAAGATCAAAACCAAGATTGGTTAACGCCTTCTGGCATCCCTGCGCCTTTTCATTTCCCTTGACCATGCGAACTGTAAACCAAAATTTTGATCCCTGGCCCAGTTCACTATCCACTCCTATGTCACCCCCCATCATTTCGACTAACCTCTTGGATATGGCTAATCCTAGGCCTGTACCTCCAAATTTTCTGGTCACAGATGTATCCACTTGAGTAAATTCCTGAAAAAGCAAAGATTTTTTGTCATCAGGGATTCCTACTCCGCTGTCTTCCACGGTGAAACGGATAGTGATTTCTTGATCCACCTGTTCCAAAGGGATTGCAGAAATTTCGATCCAGCCCTTTCTAGTAAATTTCACAGCATTGCCCAGAAGGTTCATGAGCACTTGCCTTAGCCTGGTGGGATCGCCTTTTACACAAACTGGAAGCAAACTATCTATGCTGACTTTGATTTCCAAATCCTTTTGGGCAGCCAACCCTCGGATGGAAGCTGCCAGTCCATTGATCAGGGCATGCAGATCGAACTCCACCTCTTCGAGGCTGAGTTTACCAGCTTCAATCTTGGAAAAATCGAGAACATCATTCAAGAGATCCAAAAGTATCTGTGCACTGGTTGATGCATTTTCTAAATAGTTTTTTTGTGTATCATCGAGTGGTGTGGTGGCGAGAAGATCAAGCATTCCTATCACACCGTTAAGAGGTGTCCGTATCTCGTGGCTCATATTGGCCAAGAATTCGCTTTTGGCCCTGCTAGCTGCCTCAGCCTTTTCCTTGGCCTCTTTGAGTTCATTTTGAAGAGTTTTTAATTCTGTGATGTCATGGAGCACCCAAACGGTTTCCATGGTTGCCAAATCACCAGGCTTGGATGCCTTTCCAACTACGAGAAAATATCTAGTTTTGTCCCCGTTTATTTTGGTCTTGTGTTCAAAAACCACACGTTCACCATTTAAAAGTCTTGGATACCACTTTTCCATTATCATCTCATACTCTTTTCGAGATGAATAGAATAGCTGAGTTTCTTTGCCAATCATGTCCTCCGGATTCAAAGCAAAGATTTTTGCCAGCATCTTGTTGACCATCAAAATCCGTCGGTTTTTGACCAGTAGTATGCCAACACCTGCATGATCCATGACGGCCTGAAGCTCAAAGACCTTTTTCCTGAGTTGCTCTTCCAAGGCTACAAGCTCGGAAACATCGTGTTGTATCGCTATGAAGTGACTTATGGAGCCTTTTTCATTAAAAACAGGACTTATTAGTGCATCTGCCCAGAAACATGTGCCGTCCTTCTTTCGGTTGTAAAAGCGGCCTTGCCACACTAGGCCATTTTTTATCGTCTTCCACAATTCTTGATAAAAGCTATGGGTATGGTAACCGCTTTTTAGGATGCCAGGATTGCTTCCAATCACCTCTTCAGATGAATACCCCGAGGTCTCGATAAAGGCAGGATTCACATATTCTATCCTGCCATCGGCATCTGTTATTACAATCATGTGTGCCGCCTGCTCCACAGCAGTGTCTAACAGCCTTATTTGAGCTTTCGTGTCATACAATTCATCTTGCTGTTTCTTGATAAAAAAAATAAGGATGCCTAAAGGAATAACTGCCAGCAGGAACAGGCATGACATCACAATCACTGTTCCTTTCAATATGGCGTATTCCGGGGACTCAAATGAATCGGGCAATATAACCACAGAAGATAAACCATTTTCTGTAAGGCCGATTCTAGTAATGTGAAAAAGTTTCCCGTTTTTGGAGGCCGTAATGGTCCCAAGTAACAAGAGCTTGTGCCAAGTGTCTATAGGAAAACCTAGGTTGTCAATTTGACCACCTCCAAATTGCCGCATTTTACTGATTCGGCTGTGCCATTCTGCGTTCATCGGATTCAGAGTGTAAAAACCTTTTAATCCAGGCCTGAAGAGTACACCATCAGATGTGGCCAGCCATGTCTCCATTTCTTTTATGTCAAGAAGATGTGAAGCAGCCAGCAGCGCCTTGGGGTCGACTTTGAAGACCATGACCATGGGTCTTCCTACGCCTTTTCCAGGCGTAAATTCCATCTTTTTGGATAGATACAGGCCTACCTCATGGGAAGTGACCCCTTTTGCCACATAGGTTCCCCTGCCATAGGCCATTGCGTCTTTAAAGTATGGCCTGAAGCCGTAGTTATTACCCAAAAATCTTTTATCAGTAGAAAGTATGCACTTCCCCTGATCATCCATTATGTAAATAGCTTTTAATCCCTCGTTTTCATGAAGTCGGGCGATATATGTCTCAAAAGAAGATACGTTGAGATCTTTGATCCATTTATTTACAGACGGATTCAAAGCTAATAAGTCTAGATTGAAACGCAGTGTTTCAACTCGTTCGGATACCTCTGTGGCTCGTTCTTTGAGCAATGTGTTGATCGTTCCTATTTTGCTCTTTTTCAAGCTGCCTATCGCATTGAATACTACAGCCACGGCAGAAACAAAAAGGAGCAAAGATAAGAAAAGGGGGATAAAATAGGAACGCTTTTCCATATCTTGAATATTTAGGTGGCCAGTTTCATGGATGAACGAAAAGAAAACGAATCAATTTGGCTAAGGTTTTTTTCTTTAACCTTAAAGATTTATCGGAAAATCTGAGGAAGTTCTTTATATGGTCGTAAAAATGGTAGGGTGAGCCAACCCTATTTCAGCCTAGCCAAAGTTTTTTTTGCCACCACACCAGAAAGGCCCAGCAGGCCTATGAGGTTTGGGATTGCCATGGCACCGTTCATGGTATCTGAAAAATCCCAGACCATGTCCACCTTCAGGAATGCTCCCAAGGCAATGACCATGCAGAATATCAGTCGATAAGGGGTCCTTGCTTTCAGCCCCATGATGTAAACTATGCACTCTTCGCCATAGTAGGCCCAACCAATCATTGTAGAATAAGCAAAAATGGCCAGGCCTATGGTCACCACATAACTTCCTATTCCAGGAAGGGCTGTTTCAAATGCCAATTGGGTCAGGGCGCTTGAGGTCTCTCCACTTGTCCATACACCGGTGGTCAATATCACCAAGGCGGTCATGGTGCAGATCACTATGGTATCGAAGAAGACGCCTGTCATTGCAATCAGGCCTTGGCGCACTGGATCATTTGTCTTGGCAGCAGCATGGGCAATAGGGGCACTTCCCAGGCCTGATTCATTAGAAAAAACTCCTCTCGCAACACCAAATCTGATGGCACTGGCTACTGTGGCCCCTGCAAATCCGCCCATGGCAGAAACTGGAGTAAAGGCATGGGATAAAATCAAAGATATTGCTCCAGGTATGTACTCGAAGTTTAAGGCAAGTATGACTAAGGCAGCTGTCACATAGAAGGTGCCCATTACTGGTACCAACTTTTCCGTTACCTTTCCTATACGTTTTATGCCCCCTATTATGACTACTGCAATCAAGACGGCCAGTATCATCCCAGTGGCAATTGGTGGAATGCTCCAGGTCTTATCAAGAGCAATGGCTACAGAGTTTGCCTGCACCATACTGCCTATTCCAAAGGCGGCGATACTTCCCATCAATGCAAAGAGCCAGCCAAGCCACTTCCAGCCAAGGCCTTCAGAAATGTAGCGCATGGGGCCTCCTTGCATGGTGCCGTCTGGCAGAACTTGGCGGTAGACTATTGCCAGGACTGCCTCTGCAAACTTCGTGGCCATGCCGAAAAAGGCGCAGACCCACATCCAGAAAATGGCCCCTGGGCCGCCAAGGAAAATCGCCGTTGCCACTCCCGCTATGTTTCCTGTTCCTATGGTAGCTGAAAGAGCCGTGGTCAAGGCCTGGATGGGGCTTATGTCTCCCTTACCCATTGACTCTGGCCGTGAAAAGACCAGCTTCAAGGCCACCCCAAGTTTTCTGACTTGGATAAAGCGCAGTTTCAAGCTCAATACAACGCCCGTTCCCACTAAAAGGGCCAGCATATAAGGTCCCCAAACGAATTGATTCGCCCTGGAGAGCAATTCTGAGAGCATGTCCATGGTCACCTATCCCTTTCAACCCTGTTTACTAGTTTTATTACCAAATCTGAATAAAAGAGCATCACCATTCCCGCCACCATGAAAAGGAAGCTGCTCCAAAAAATAATCATATGAAGGTCAAGATATCTTAAGGTCAGGAAATCCAGGCAGAACAGTACAAAGCCCAGATGGAACAAGGCAGAACCCAGCCTCGACCAGTAACCTTCAAATCTGTAGTTAAGCTTCTTGCCAAGCATAGTGGATATCAAGACCCACACTTGAAACAACAAAGAGACGACGGCTACCGCCACAAGACCGGCAGTAAGGTCGATGGCAAAGACGGTATAGACAAATATAGCCGCCAAGGAAAAGGCGGTGTACGTTATCCATTTTGGTTTGATGATCCTTCTGGGAATGCATATGGCCATTACTAGCAAAAGTGCCACAAGCAGTGGTATGAGCATCGAGTTCATCTTTGCCTGATAAGCCATTTTAGCAGCAGGAGTTGCGCTATCTAGGCCTGCTGCCTTGAAATAAAACATGCTGCCTATGCAAAGCGCTGACACCATGAATAGCACTGCCACAGTGGCCAGGATCATTGTAAAATCAAGATTGAGCCGCTTGGCGCTGCCGCTTTTTTTCAATCCGCCCTCCTAATGGACTGAATGCTGCCCTGGAAAGATAAAGGAAGCTACGAAGGTGAACACCATGGCAATAAAACTCATTATGCCCAGCATGGCTACAAAATGCCACATGCCTTTTTTAAAGATATAGAGCCTTGCGTGTAGATAGGTAGTAAAGACCACCCACATCATCAAAGAAGCGGCTATCTTCGGGTCCCACCACCAGTTCGGCCCCCATGCCTTTAATGCCCATGGATAACCAGCCAGCATTCCTACAGTCAACAGAAGATATGCAAATTTTGCATAAGAATAACCTATCTTTTCGTTCCTCCTGGACCTTGAAAAAAACATGACAACCGCACAGGCAAAAAATATGGTAAGCGCACTATAGGCCAGGAAAAGTAGGGGCGGATGAAACCACATGTAGGGGGCGTTGTAATAGAAGATCATTCGCGGATACATGCGCATGAAAAGGCCGAATTTATTACCTGGCGAAGCTGTTTCGAGGAAAAAAGGCGATACCTCGTGGAAAAATCTTGGAAGAGGATCATGGAATGGTTTCACAAACACGCAAAGGATGAGCAGCTGGATTATCAAAAGAATCTGCAGAAGGATCTTTAGGCCCATGGATTCTGCCTTGCGCCACGCCAAAAGGGCCATAAGGGCAAAGCTGGCGAACCAGAACACATATTTTTCATTTTCAAGCCAAAATGGCAGCATATAGCGCGGTGGAGATGCAGGATCATAGAGGGGGATCTCATATATTGATGAAATGTTCCAGTTGGCAAGCCAGCGGTTCAGATGGTTGACTAGGGTTTCTGGAAGAACGAGAGCTGAATTGGCGTAGATTTTAAAGTTTAGCCAGATCACCAAGATACAGCCAGATACCAAGATGAGAGCCGATGCTACTAAAATAAAAAGGGAAAGACGCTGCGGCTTTTTGGAGGCCATGGTCAAGCAAGATCCAATCGTCACTGCCAGAAGCGCCACTGAACAGGCAAGCAGTGAATAGTTGAGCAAGAGGCCTATTTGTTTAAACACACTGAGGGAAGTTAAAATCGCATCCCAGCCAGTTGAATCCTGCGTTGTCATTTCAATATCAGCCAGCAGTTGTTGAATTAAACTGCCTGTTCACATTGTCAATATGGGTGAGTAAAGTTCCAGCGATCTTTTCAAGCGACTTTGACGCAGGGCTTTCTGGGGCGTATTCGCACACCGGCATATAAGAACGTACTGATTCCTGAACGGCCTCATCCCATGGCACCACTCCCAACTCTGGAAGATCCACTCCCAGGAACTGCCTGGCCACGTGTCGCACTTTAAGCCTGTTCTTGGCACCACCCTCCCTTACTTGATTTATGACAAGACAAGGTCTGAAAGAGGCAAGAGCTGCCTCTGCTTTCTTTTTTGCACCTTGCTGTGTCCTGTCTGCTAGTTCAAGGACATCCTCCATAGACTTGAATTCCTCCGCCGCAATAGTCTTTGAAATAACGTCGTGGGACAAAAAGGCAGAGAGGGCCTTTCTTACCGCTGCCAATTTAAGAAATCTGTAGAAATCTATTATGGCGGTGGGATCTGTGGTGGTGACACACACTTGCAGGTTAGAGGACATGAAAAAATCCAGGGCATGAAATCCTGTGCCTGCTCCCACGTCCATGAGAATTATGTCGTAATCAAGTAATGCCAAGTTGCGCAGTAGCCGCTGTTTGGTTTGAAAAGGCATATTGGCGGTTTTGAGCGTATCGCCTGTGCCAGCAATAAGGTGCACTCCATGGAATGAGCCAAGGGGCTGCGCCACCTCTTGTAAGGATTTAACTTTCCTGGTCAAAAAATCCGTGAGAGTAGCTTTTGGCTTGAGCAAGCCATAAAGTATGTGGGCGTTTGCACCGCCAACATCAAGGTCTACAAGACATGTTCTTTTACCTAATTTGGCAAGAAGCACTGCCAGATTGGCTAGCACCATGCTTTTGCCCGTTCCACCTTTGCCAGATCCAACTGAGATTATGATAGCCATTTTAAGAGCTGAAATTCTCCAATATGGAAGATTAAACGCAGTACATTACTACTAACACACCGGGACATTTCCATAAAGGCGGCGGCTGTTTTCGAGTAATCGGTCTGCAACTTCTTCCAAGCTTATCCTTTTTATATCCGCTATGGCCCTGAGGGCAACAACGCAGTTGGCAGGTTCATTTCGTTTTTTTGGATCAGGTCCTAACACTGGACTGTCTGATTCCACCATCAAGCTCGTGAGGGGCAGTTTCTTTACAAGTTTCTGCTTTTGCCTGGAGCGCACTATTGAAGGCGGTATCGAAAAGAACCAGCCAGCTTCCGCACCTTTCATGGCAGTTGCGGCCTTGGCATCAAAGCTGTGAAGCTGCACCTTTTGAGCATTGTTTTCAAGGAGCATGGATATTACATGCCTTCCAGCTGATCTAGAGTGGACATTCAATACGAGGTTCAGTCGGTTTGCTAGCTCAATGAAGCCTCTAAAAATATGCCTCTGAACCTGGCGCAGTTCCTCCTCCTTGACTTTCCAGTAATCGAGGCCTACTTCACCAATGGCTACAAGCTGTTTCTTGTTGCTCTCAATGAATCGGTACATTTCTTCGGCTTGTTTTATGTCTAGGTTAGTGGGGAAAAGGCCTGCACCTGGAAGCAAGATCTGGTGTTCTTTAGCAAGCTTCAAAGTCTTCTGGGCATCCTCCAGGTCTTCTGACACAGATATTATTGCACAGCAACCACTGGTAGCTGCCCTCTTCAACACATCTTCCAAGTCTTTGTCAAAAGAGGCATCACACATATGTGCATGGGTGTCAACAAACTTCATTTTATCCTTCCTTTTTGAGAAACAGAAATGAGATCAGGCTTCCGCTCATTATGAATGAGCCTGCAAAGCTCATTCCCAGCCCCAAGTGCCCATGATCTCCCATGACTCCAATGATTGCAGGTATTACTCCACCGCCGATTACAAAGGCAAGCGGAACAGTGAAAGAGACCACGATATTACGTGAGCCTTGTGGCATAAGCCTGGAAAGAAGAGCAAAGCCGGCAGGAAAGAAGCCAACTGCCAGCACAGGCTGCAGGAAGACCATCAATGGTATCAGTGTCGCAGGAGCCATTCCCAGCAATATCGTGATAAAGCCGGTTACGAGAAGCACTACTGTTAAAGTCCTCCTAGGGCCAAAGCGGTCAGCTGCAGCCCCTCCAACCAGGGCAAAGATGAGCGTAGCAACCCTCGACAAAGCAAGGATGGAATTGGCCTTTTCAGGAGCAAAACCATGTTCTGAAACCATGTAGAGAGGCAGCATGTTGTATATTCCCAAGGTACCAGTGATGCCCATGGAAAAGAGCAAAACCATCACCCAGAACACAAAGTTCTTGAGAAGAGGAACAATGGATGCAAGATCAGGTGCCTGACCGCATGAGTCATCCGTTGTAGAAAAGAAGTAATAGCCAGCACCAAGGGCCATACTACTGCTGCCCAGGCCAAAGAGTAGGCCCTTCCATCCGAAATTTGGCACAAAAAGGTCAGCCAGCAGTGGCGCTGCTAAAAATGCAAGGTTCGGCGCCAGTTCATGAATAGAAATAACTTTACCCCAATGTTCCTTTGAGGCCATTTTGGTCAAGGTGGCAATGGCAGATGGTAGATAGATGCCTGCTGCGAGCCCAGCCAAGCCCAACACCATTCGCATCTGCCAAAGGCCGCCAACTTGGGATAGGAGCACCAGGGTGGTGCCGCATAGCAATGAAGACAAGGAAATCGTGCGTTTGTGCCCCAGCCTGGATGAAACGTGCCCTGATCCAATCATTGAAACAAAGTAGCCGCAGCTGAGCAGGAAAAATAGAGAGCCAGCCTGGGCATGGGAAATGGCAAGATCTTGCTCTATCCATGGCATCAACGGCGACAAAACAATCCTGCCCAAGAAATTGAAAAAAAATATGGTAGACAAGAAGAGGGCTGGATACCATATTGAGGTGTTCCGGGTTATTTCGGCACGAGTTTTGCGTTTTGTCGTTTGCATTATCAGCAGCAACTTTTGGTAATTTATGTAGACAGCCTTGAGTAATACACCATTTTCATGTTACTACAAATGGACTTTTTCCAGACAAAAGGAGAACTTGTCATATGAAGATAACAAGGGCAGAAGTTGAGCATGTTGCTGACCTTGCGAGGCTCCATTTTACAGAAGAAGAGCTAGATGGCTTCACCACTCAGTTGAATGATATCTTAAGTTATGTGGCACAGCTTGAAGGTGTGGATACAGGCGATATCGAGCCCTCAACCCATGCCATGCATATGGCAAACGCCTTCAGGGAAGATGAAGTGAGTCCTTCGCTTTCTCCAGAGGAGGCCTTGGCAAATGCGCCAGAAAAAGAGGATGAGGCCTTTTTCGTAGTGCCAAAAATTATTTAAAATAATAAGACCGAATTTTTTGTGAGGCATAACACCATGTCAGGCTTGACCCAATATCCTATTCATAAATTGCATAAACTCCTTTTGACAAAGGAAATCACATCAGTTGAGCTGACCAGGGCTTATCTTGAGAAAATAGACACGGCTGACCCTAAAATAAAGGCCTATATCACTGTTACACCTGACCAGGCATTGGAACAGGCAGAAAAGGCAGACAAGCGTATACAGGCTGGTGAGGCCGCACTGCTTACAGGTATTCCCCTTGGAATTAAAGACAACATGTGCCTTAAGGGTGTCCGCACTACGTGCGCTTCAAAAATATTGGAAAATTTTGTCCCGCCTTTTACTGCCACCGTATTGGAAAAACTGGAAGAGCAGGGCGCAGTATTTCTTGGGAAATTGAATCTTGACGAGTTCGCCATGGGATCATCTACTGAAAATTCTGCCTTTTTTCCCACTCACAATCCTTACAATCTCGATTATATCCCGGGGGGATCCAGCGGCGGCTCAGCTGCTGCCACAGCAGCATGCCTGTGTGCAGGCTCTTTGGGTTCGGATACAGGCGGCTCAATACGTCAGCCTGCTTCACATTGCGGTGTGGTGGGAATGAAGCCCACTTATGGCAGGGTATCCCGTTTCGGTCTTGTGGCTTTTGCCTCATCCCTAGACCAAATTGGGCCGATAACAAAGGATGTGACGGATTGTGCCATAATGTTACAGGCCATTTCAGGCTATGACAGAAGGGATTCTACCTCTGTGGACACGGAGGTGCCAGATTACCAGGCAGCCTTGAGCACCGATCTGTCTGGCATGACCATTGGCCTTCCAAGGGAATACTTTGGCAAGGGGCTTTCTGATGAAGTGGAAACAGGTATAAAAAATGCCATTGGCATCCTGGAGCAGCTTGGTGCTAAAGTCGTTGAAGTCAGTGTTCCTCATACCAAGTATGCCATTGCCTGCTATTATATAATCGCACCTGCTGAAGCAAGCTCCAATTTGGCCAGGTATGATGGCGTTAAATATGGCTATAGGGCAAAGGGCTACTCAAATTTGCTTGAAATGTACAAAAAGACCCGTTCAGAAGGCTTTGGCCCTGAGGTCAAAAGACGAATCATGATCGGAACCTACTGTCTCTCTTCTGGTTATTACGACGCCTATTACAAAAAGGCCTCGCAAGTAAGGACCTTGATCACAAACGATTTCAAAAATGCCTTTAGCGAATGTGATGTTATGGCCACACCAGTGGCCCCTACCCCTGCCTTTAAAATTGGAGAAAAAACAGACGATCCGCTGCAGATGTATCTTTCAGATATATTTACAATATCAACAAATCTGGCAGGGGTGCCAGGTCTTTCTGTTCCATGCGCAGTAAGCAAGGGGGGGCTACCTATAGGTATACAATTCATGGCGCCACACTTTAAGGAAGAACGAACTTTGAAGGCTGCCTATGCGCTTGAGCAGGCACTTGGCAATTTCAAGGAGTGGCCCCAATTTTAGAGACGGAGTAAATCGGCTGTGCAGCGCCTTCCAATTAAATATGCAAAGCCAGGCATGGTGCTTGCCAAAGAGGCTGTGACTGAGGAAGGTATGGTGTTGTGTGGGCCAGGTACAGAACTCGACGCTGCAATAATTTCAAGGTTTCAAAAGGCAGGCTTGGAAGCCATAACAGTGGAAGGCCATCCAGTCATCCTTCCGGGAGAAAAGAGCCTCAAGGAGCGCATCAAAGAGCTTGAAATGCGATTTTCCAGGGTGAAAGGGGATCCCATACTCATGGCCTTGATGAAGCTTATTGCCCATCACTGGGTCGAGCAAGAAATGCCAAATAGCGTGTCACAGCAGAAAAAATGAACCCCAGCAGCAAAGAAGAGATAAAGGCCCGGCTGAAACAGGTACAGTCCCTGCCAACTTTGCCTGCCATTGTGACAAAGTTGAACGACATGGTGGACGATGAAAACGTTACTGCAGTGCAACTTGGCAAGATCATTGAAAAGGATCAGGTGCTGACCAGCAAACTTCTTAAGATGGTGAACTCATCATTTTTCGGCTTTCCACAGCGGATCAGTACTGTTTCAAATGCCATAGTGTTACTTGGTTTCAATGTCATAAAGACCTTGATTGTTACATCATCCATATTCGAGACCATGCAGACGGAGGATGTCTCTTTGTGGGAACACTCTCTGGGTTGTGCCACAGTGGCCACTGTGTTGGCCAAACGCCACGGCATAAAAAATCCAGAAGAGATATCGACCGCCGGTCTCATACATGACCTCGGAAAGATAGTGATTAAAGCCGAGCTTCCTGAAGAATATGAAAAGATTATTGGAATGGTAGCTGAAGAAGAAATCCCCATGCGGGAAGCTGAATTAGAAGTGCTTGGCGTTGGGCATGCTGAAATAGGCTCTTGGCTCGTCAAAGAGTGGAATTTGCCAGACAGGCTCACAATGCCGATAAAATATCATCACGCTCCAAGCACGGCCAAGGGTGAAGCAAGACTTGCCGCAATCATCCATTTTTCCGATATATTGATAAGGGCCATAGGTTATGGTTCGGGTGGAGACCCCTGGGTGCCTGAGCTTGATCATGATGCCTGGAACAAAATAAAGATGGGGAAAAGCGAGATGAAAAGCGTATTGGATGAGGTCGAAGACAAACTTGCAGGGCTTGCAAACTTTACTGATGAGCTTACGCAAAACTGCTGATGGCAAGGATTTCCCTAATTGCCCCAGATTTTCTGACCAGGCAGGATGAACGTCTCTGTATAGAGGCCAAAGGCCACAATATTATAACTAGCAGCGATTTAAACACTGCTTTCAACAATCTTCTCTCCGACCCTCCGGAACTCTTGATCATACAAAAGGGCCTAGCCCATGATCTTGATAAAGATGTCATCCAGGCCCTCAAAAACAGCCTTCAGCTCTCCTTATTGCCAGTGCTGATGGTGGTGAGTGAAGACGAACTCCTGGCTGGCATAAGTCATGAAGAATACCCAGTGGATGATCTGATATCCGTCCAGGCATCTACTGGCGAAGTGCTTACCAGGATTGAACTCGCTTTGGCAAGAATGCACAGAGTGGCAGACAACAATCCGCTTACAAAGCTTCCGGGCAACTCATCTATCCTGCGCACCATCCAGTCTATTTTGGATAATCAGCTTGAGCGAGCCATAGGCTATGTGGACATAGACAACTTTAAGCCTTATAACGACAAATATGGCTTTTCCAGAGGAGATGAGGTCATAAGAATGACAGCGAGGGTCCTGGTGAACTGTATGCAAGAGTATGACAAAAAGGATGGTTTTGTAGGCCATATTGGCGGAGACGACTTTGTAATCGCCATGCCTTTGAATAAGGCCGAAGAGATTTGCAAGAGCATTATTGACAACTTTTCAGCGCTAATACCCCTTTTTCTCGATGAAGAGGATATAGAAGCAGGCTGCTTCTGCTCCATCGACAGACAGGGAAAAGCCTGTGCTTTTCCCATAACGAGCCTTTCCATAGCCGTAGTAAAGTGTGAGCCTGGAAGATACAAACATTATGGTGAGGTAACTGCCGTGGCGGCTCAGCTGAAAAAAAAGGTGAAGCAGATGGAAGGGAGCAATTACTTCATAGACAGGAGGAAAAGGTGATCACAGCAAGATCTTTCACCCTTATAGTTCTGTCGATTTTTTCTTTTTTTCTCCTGTCTGCCATGTTCAATCCAGCCAATGCCAGGGTCAGAATAGTGGCAACCATTTTTCCTCTATATGAAATGGCAATGGAAGTGGGTGGAACAAAGGCAAAAGTGCATTTGTTGCTCCCTCCAGGGGCTGAGCCTCACTCTTTTGAACCAAAGCCAAGCGATTTGCGTGAGGTTGAGACTGCGCAACTCATACTCATGGTTGGTGCGGGCCTGGACAATTGGCTGGAAGACCTTCTAGAAGCAGTAAAAGAGCGCTCAGCAAAAAAAGTGGTATTGCGTCTCAGTGACGGTGCACCTTTAATCAAGGCAGAACATGACCACCATCATAGCGCTGTAGATCCCCACGTATGGCTCGATTTCAAATGGGATATAGAATTCGTGGGCAAGTTGATCGAAGCGTTGGCCAGTCTGGATCCTGACAATGTCACATATTATAAACAGAATGGGTACAGATATATCGAAAAACTCCATGCCCTTGATTCAGCCTTTAAAAAAGGTCTTGAAAAGTGCAAGACAAGGACCTTTGTGGTAGGAGGACATGGAGCCTTTGCCTATCTGGCCAGGGCTTACAGGCTTAGGCAGCTCTCACTGTATGGACTTAGTCCAGATGCTAGGCCAACTCCCAAAAAGATGGTGAATATGGCGAAGACCATGCGGAGGCTTGATATAGGGACTATCTTTTTTGAAGGTACTGTGAGCAGCAAACTTGCAGAAGTTTTGAGCAAAGAAACTGGAGCAAAGATTTCTACCCTGTATACAGGGGCCAGTCTTACCAGGCAGCAAATTGAAAATTCAGTCTCTTTCATTTCCTTGATGTACACGAACTTGGAGAGTTTAAGGCTGGGGCTTGGGTGCAAATAAGCTGTAAGAATAAGGCTCATGCCCATGTAGTCAAATAGGCCTTTTTGTTATGGCCTAGAAGATGTCATGCTCAAATTTAGGCGCCGGTTGTTGAAGTGGCCCAATGACCGTTTTAGTAGCGCAATGCGGTTTTTCATAAATAATGCCTGTTACAACGACTCCCGATAAAGAAAGTAGATGTTGAATCAGGAGCGACAATGAGGAATCTGAAGACAGGAATACCTGTTTTTGCGTTTGTTATATTCCTTTGGGAGACAAGTGTACGTTTTTTTTCCATAAATGCCAATCTTCTTCCTGGTCCGTTTTCGGTTGCACAAGGCCTTTGGGATCTGCTGCTGTCTGGCCAGCTTATAAAACATTCAGTGGCCAGCCTGTTCAGAGTCACCTGGGGATACCTATTGGCTGCGCTCTTTTCGGTTTCAATGGGAATTTTGATGGGTCTGAGGCAGCGCCCAAGGCGTTATATCTATCCATTAATACATTTTTTGAGGCCCATTTCCCCTTTGGCCTGGATTCCTTTGGCAATCTTGTGGTTTGGTGTAGGCGATATGCCAGCTATTTTTTTGATTTTTTTGGCTTCATTTTTCCCGATACTTTTGTTCACAGTGGAAGGAGTTATGTCTATAAAAGTTACTTACCTGAGGGTTGCCAGGAACCTAGATATAGGAGGTTGGCACTTTTTAAAGTTGGTTGTTTTGCCTGCTGCCCTGCCTGAAATAGTTACTGGTCTCAGGGTAACTCTTGGCACTGCATGGCTGGTGATAGTTGCAGCAGAGATGATGGCGGTTAAGAGTGGTCTAGGATATCTGATAATTGATGCCAGGAATTCACTGAACATGACCAATGTCATAGCCGGGATGGTCGTTGTGGGGCTTTTGGGATTAGGGTTAGACAATTTGATGAAAAGGCTGGAATATCTTCCTGAGGTGCGATGGAAGCGGTTCAGACGGTAGAAAAAATAGTTGTTAAGGATCTTGTCAAGATCTATCTAGAGCGCCGTGCCTTGGCCCGCTATTCCACACAGTGCAGGCAAGGGGAGGAATGCCTTGTGCTGGACCGCATCAATTTTTCAATAAAGCCCAGGGAATTCACGTGTATTGTGGGCCCATCGGGATGCGGTAAGTCTACCATGCTACGCATTTTGGCTGGGTTTGAGGAAGCTACCGCTGGCACGGTGCTTATTGATGGAAGTGAGCTGTCGGGCCCTAGCAGCAAACACATTTTTGTTTTTCAGGAAGACGGCCTCTTTCCTTGGATGACGGCAAGAGAAAATGTAGCGTTGGGGGTATTAAATTTCGGCGAAGAGGAGCTGGCCAAGGAAGAAAAGGTGGATGAATATTTAGATATGGTGGGCTTAGCTGATTTTGGGGATCATTATCCTCATCAGCTCTCAGGTGGAATGAGGCGAAGAGCAGAGGTGGCCCGGGCGCTTATAAGCGAGCCAGATATCCTTTTTATGGACGAACCGTTTGGTGCGCTCGATTTCGTGACCAGGCTCCAGATGCGAGAAGAAATGTTAAATGTTCACGCCATGTTTGATACGACCATCCTTTTTATCACCCATGATATTGATGAGGCGCTTCAACTTGGCGACAAGGTTATAGTGCTTGGAGACCGCCCAGCCAAAATAAAGGCAGATCTTGACCTTGATTATCCGCGTCCACGGGACCTTTCAGTAGGCGACTTGAAAGACATACGCAAAGAAATTTACTTTCTCCTCGGCCTGCATGCTGCACTCTAGAATAGCATTTAAGGCTTTGGGGCCACTGTCTAAAAAACAGCCCAATCGATGCAGTTCAAAAGCACATTATGGGAATTGCAAAGGGGCTGGATACCATCTTTTTGGACAAACAGGGGTTTTGGAGTAGTCTAAAGCTATCTTTGAAGGCACGAGGATGAGTAGATATGGACAACGAAAGGTGCGCAACAATCAAGGAAAGGGATATACGTTCGCCTAAATTCTGGAAGGAACTTGTACGGTCATCAATGGTTCATAAGGGTCTTTCAAGGAGTGAGAAGGGATCATGCTGGGATCAGGCTGCTGCTACATATGATGACCTTGAAGCATGTAGCGACTACCAATTTCAGGTGAAAACGGTCTTGGAGACCCTCAAGGAAAGGGGGGTGCTTCACAAGAAAGCCAGGGTCATAGATATTGCTTGCGGGACAGGTATTTACGCCCTGAGGATGGCACCACTGGTGGAGCAAGTAATTTGCCTGGACATATCCAAGGCAATGCTGAGTAGGCTACAAGAAAAGGCTGAGAAGGCTGATATCAGGAATATCAAAACTATATTGGCTGACTGGCGTAAATTCGAAACAGATGAAAAATTTGATCTGGTATTCGTGTCCATGACCCCTTTGCTTCGCTCTATGGAGAATGTAGACCGGTTTTTGGACCTTTCTAAGCGTTACGTGGTTTTTATTTCATGGGCAGGTATACGCCAAAACGAGCTGGTGAATAGATTGAGCAAAGAGATCCTGGGCAAAGATCCAGATACGACTAAGATGGATATACACTTTCTTTTCAACTACTTGTATGCCCTAGGGTTGGCACCAGACCTGAGGTTTTTCAGGGGCTGCTGGGAACGTACAAGAGATGCAGACAGGCATGCAGAGGCAATAATATGGCAGCTGGAAATGCATAAAGAGTTGAGTGACGATGAAAAGGAGCGCATACGAAATGTGGTGGCAGGCCTCGCTCACAATGGTAAGGTAACTTCCAAGACTAAGGTGCGTATCGCCTTCATGTTCATAGACAAGGAGGCTGATGCCTTTACATGCTGAGTTTCGCCATGTTATTTGGCAATCATTGATCTCAATATGTCTACGGCGCTTTCTGCATGGTCAGCAGTGCTTCCTATGAGTTCAACCAGCCTGACCATGTAAAATACTGTCACAGGGTCTTCATCTTTGGAAAAGACTTTCTTCTTGAGCTGATGTTCCATTACATCTGCATCATGTTCCTCAATGCGAAGATCCCTAATCTTGTCTTTAATCCAAATGCGGGTCTCTTCGTCACCGGTCTCGAAATAGGTGCGGGCCCCATTGATGATCCTTGGAAGTTCTTCCACAAGGTTCACACATTTGTACATCAACTTTTCTATCCGCATCCTCAGCTCTTCTGAGAATTGAGGGTTTCTATATGTGAGCCATTCCAGGAGGTCTTCCGCACTTCCTGCTATTGCATCCTGCTCATTGAGATAAAGGAACAATTCAAATTTGTCTATGGGCATGATAATGCCTTTGGGAAGGTGGGCCCTGACATTCCTCTTTATCATGTCGGCAGCATGCTCAAGCTCTGTGACTTCATTGGCATAGTGTTCAAAATCTTCGTGTCTGCCTTCCATGTAAGCTTTTACTGCCAGCATCGTCTTTTCCAGACAGTCATGGACGTGGCGGGCATGGTTTTCTAAACATTCCAATGGTTCTCTGCGGCCGGTTTCTGGACTGCCTGGGCATGGACGCCGCTCGCCTTCCACTTGCTCCTTCGCCTCTGTGGGAGCGGCAACAGCCACAGGCCTTTCTTCACCTTCTTCATGGCGTATCAAGCGGCCTTCCACGAGGAAGATCACGTCCTCTGCAATATTGGTAGCAAGGTCTGCAATCCGTTCGATGTTGATGGCAAGAATAATATGGTACACACCGGGCCTTACCTCAGAGACATCCTTTTCCATGGTCTTGATCTCTTCAGCCAGAACTTTGGTGTACAAGTCATCAACTTCCTTGTCTTGATTTATAACCCGGTAGGCAAGCTCGGCATCGTTGTAAACAAAAGAGTTGATGGCATCGGCCAGCATCTTGAGGGCTTGCCTTGCCATATCGGTGAGGTTTGGGGAGGCCACCGCAATGATGTTGCTCTTTTCTGTGAGGTTGATCACTTGTTCAGCAATATTGACCGCATGGTCACCAACCCGTTCAAGCTGGCTGGTTATCTGGAGCGCAGCAGCAAGGAATCGCAGGTCCACTGCCATGGGCTGTTGCAAGGCCATGGTCCTCAATACAAGGCCATGTATTTCCACTTCCGCGTAATCTATCTCCCAATCCTGTTCAATAACGCGTCTTGCAAGCTCACCGTCTTGGCGTTGGCTGGCCTGAATTGCCGTTCTTACGGCTTCTTCAGACATGGATGACATCCTTAACAGCCTGTCTTTGATTTCTGTGATTTCATGTTGTATGCGGCTTCTCACTGTCTCTCCTTAAATTTCAGCCTCAAAGGCCCATGGAATGTGATTGATCTCATGTTTGCCCTGTTCAAACTGGATGGCCAGGACATCAAACCTGGCTGGCCTGTCATTCCAGCCTTTACAGCTCATGTACCATGTAGCTGTCTTGATTATTTGCCTTTGTTTATGCAGCGTAACGGCCTCTTGAGGCAAACCATATTTTGTAGAGGCCCTTGCCTTCACTTCTACAAAGACCAGCTCCGGTCCATCTTCCAGAATCAAATCAATTTCACCACACGGGGCCCTAAAGTTCCTTTCAAGAATAACATACCCCTTTTTCTGAAAATAGACGGCGGCAAGCTCTTCTGCAAGTGTTCCAAGGCCTTTATTGTCTTTTTTCACAATGCATAAGTTCCTTCACACCTTTGAAAGTAGTGCGGTGATGTGGACACGGGCCATTCTGTTTAAGAACTTCCTTGTGAAATTTTGTGGGATAGCCCTTGTGTTTGTCAAATCCATATTGAGGAAACTCTTTGTGAAGTTGTGCCATTATCCGGTCACGATGGACCTTTGCTAAAATGGATGAAGCTGCCACTGAAAGGCTTCTGTTATCCCCCTTTACAATGGTCTTTTGGAAGATTTGTAATGGGACGGGTTGATTGCCGTCCACCAAAAGCGCCACCGGTCTCGGAGCTAATTGTTCAACTGCCAAGGCCATGGCCTTGAGGCTTGCCCGGAGTATGTTGGTCTCGTCGATTTCCTTGGGAGGCACCTCAGAGATGGCCCAAGATAGGCATTTTTTTTTGATTTGGACAAAGAGATCTTCCCTCTGATCCGGGCGCAAGGCCTTCGAGTCTGTTACATCTGGCAAGTCAATATCTTTGGGTAAGATTACCGCAGCAGCAACCACAGGGCCGGCCAGGCAGCCGCGTCCGGCTTCATCAGTGCCTGCTACAGGAAAAAGACCCTGATCCCAGAACGTTTTTTCAAAAAAAAGAAGATCCTGGGGCTCAGGGTCAGTAGGAAATAGGCCGACAGGCCTGACCATTTGTTAAATTATGTGCGTTTACGGACTTTGTGGCGTGCGGCCTTTCCGCGCAGGCCACGCAGGTAATAGAGTTTGGCCCTGTTGTGGCGGCCCTCTTCCACCAGTTCGATTTTGTCGATCCTTGGAGAATGGACCGGAAAAATTCTTTCGACCCCAACCCCGTAAGATTCCTTGCGTACGGTGAAGGTCTCGTTCAAACCGCTTCCTTTACGGGCTATGACAACCCCTTCGAAGACCTGAATGCGCTCCTTTTCTTCTGATTCGCGGATGCGCACATGCACTTTCACCTTGTCTCCTGGACGAAAAGCGGGGATATCTAGGCGCATTTCTTCAAATTCAAGTTTTCTCAAAGTATCCATGGTCTTAAATCCTCCAATTGCCTAAAAGCCTGTCAAGCCCTATGGCCACCGCACTTCTCACAGACAAATGGTTGTAAGAAGTTGGGCCGCTGATTGGGCACAACGTCCTATTTGACTCCATCAAGACACTTTTTGCAAGTCCTGAAGCAGTTCCAAAGACAAGCAATATATTATCTTCTTCGCCTATTTCAATCTTTTTTCGCAATTCCAACCATTCTAAGCAGTTGCTGGTGTATGTGGCAGTGGTGGCATAAACCGCAGGATCACCAAGTTGCAGCCTGACATCCCTCAAAGAGTCTGCCAGCTTGACCAACTGTAAGGCAGCTTTTCTATCTGGGTTTGTCAGGCCGCCAGGTCCTGAAGTCCAGTGGCTTATGAGTTCCTTGACCAGGCTCTGCTGTTCCTTGCTAGGGGTGACTATAAAATAGTTTCCTACCCCATAGGTACAGCATGCCCTGGCGATGTCATGAATGTCGAGATTAGTGACAGCGGAGATTATTGTTTCCCCATTGCGGTTCAAGACTGGATAGTGAATAAGAGCTATGTCCACCTTCATTCTGGTTCCCAGCCTAAGCCTTTCAAGTAATCAAGATCTTCTTTTGAAAGTGGAGCCTTTTTCAGAAGGTCGGGCCTGCGTTCATAAGTGATTTTGAGCGATTGTTGTCTTCGCCATTTTTCTATTTTTTTGTGATCCCCAGAGAGTAGAACACCAGGAACTCTCCAGCCCTTGAAATCAGCAGGTCTAGTATAATGGGGATATTCCAGTAGGCCATTGCTGAATGAATCTTTGTAGGGCGAGGCGGGGCAGCCAAGCACTCCGGGTATGAGGCGTGAAACTGCCTCGATCACCACCAATGCAGGTGTTTCACCGCCTGAAAGAATGTAGTCCCCTATCGAAAGCTCAAGATCTACACAATGTTCAATGAAGCGCTCGTCAACTCCTTCGTAGCGACCGCATATTATGACCAGCCGCTCCTCTTCGGCCAATTTTTCAACAAGCCGCTGCTTCAATACCTTGCCTCTGGGGCTCATCAAGATGACTTTGGGATTCGGCGGGGTTTTTTTGAGGTCTTCCAGAGCCTCGAAAAGGGGTTCGATCTTCATGACCATACCCTCTCCGCCGCCATAGGGGCGGTCATCAGTGGTTCTGTGGCGGTCATGGGTATAATCTCGCAGGTCTACAGTCCGTACTTTTAGCAAACCAGCTTCTATTGCCCTGTGAATGACGCCTTCTTTTAGAGGAGAGTCAAAGAAAGATGGAAAAATGGTGAGTATGTCAAAAATCATTTTTCAGGTGTGAGGTCAGGAGGCAAGTCGACCCTGATGACATTCTTTTCAATGTCGATGTCTTTTACCATATGTTCTACTGCAGGAATTAGTGTTTCTCCCCTTGGCCCTGAAACTACATAAACGGGGTGGGCTCCAGTATCCATGATGTCTTTAACTATGCCTATCTTTTTACCCTCATCATCTATTACTGACATACCAATGATTTGGTAATGGTAATATTCACCTTCTTCCAATGGCGGGAGTTGATCGGGGGTAATCCATAGTTTCTGGCCAACAAGGGCTTCAGCATCTTCGCGGGTTTTGAGCCCCTTTAATGCAAGCACCACCTTTTTTGGGCCCTTTACCTTGACAGACAATATTTCATATGCTTTGGGTTGATGTCTTGGGCCGGTGAAAACCTTCTTGAAATGCGCAAAGGATTCCGGCCCCTCAGTGTAAGGATAGACTTGTATCTCTCCCTTTAAGCCATGTGCCTTGACAATATCGGCAACAATAAGCTGCTTTTCTGGCATCCAGGAAGGTTATTCCAGTATCTCAAGCACCGATTTTTTTCTGAGCTTTGTGGATGCAGCGCTCAGGATCGTCCGGATGGCCCTTGCAGTCCTGCCCTGCTTGCCGATGATTTTTCCTAAATCATCTTTAGCGACCTTGAGTTCAATGACGCTCGTCTGCTCACCGGCTACTTCGCTAACCTTCACCTCTTCTGGATGATCGACCAATGCCTTAGCAATGTATTCAACTAGCTCCTTCATAACTGGCCACCTCCACTTGCCAAATTAATCTCTTCACAAATAATAATACTTTTTGGGGCAAGAGGCCACCTCAACCAGCAAGCAGTCCAGATTTTTTGAGAAGGCTCCGTACTGTATCGGTGGGTTCTGCCCCACGGTTCAGCCACTTGTTGAGTTTTTCTCTGTCAATCTTGAAGTCAGCGGGATCTTTCAGTGGATCGTAGGTTCCAAGGATCTCCAAGAATCGTCCATCTCTTGGCGATTGAACGTCTGATGCCACCACCCGGTAGAATGGTTTTTTCTTACGGCCTCCCCGGGTGAGTCTAATCTTGATTGCCATATCGAATATCCTCCTAAATCATTTACTCAAAATTTTTGGCTCAACTGTCAAAAAGGCATTAGGCCTTTTGGCAATTTAAACTTTGACTTGCGCATTTTTTTCAACATCTTTTGCATCTGTGCGTAATTTTTCAAAAGCTGATTCACATCTTGTATGGTTGTACCGCTGCCCCTGGCAATGCGTTTTCTCCGACTAGCATTTATGATTGTGTAATTGCGTCTTTCCTCCAAGGTCATGGAGTCGATGATGGCCTCTGTCCTTTTGAGTTCCTTTTCATCGGGCATCATGTGTTTGAACTGTTTCATTTTGTTTGCCAGGCCAGGAATCATAGACATTATCTGCTCGATACTTCCCATTTTTCTGAGCTGCCGTAGCTGATCCCTGAAGTCTTCCAGGGTGAAGCCATCTTTTTTCAACTTTTTCTGAAGCTCTAGGGCCTTTTTCTTGTCTATGGTGTCTTGAGCCTTCTCGATAAGGCTCAGCATATCACCCATGCCAAGGATGCGGTTGGCTATCCTGTCTGGATGGTATAACTCTAAAGCATCAAGCTTTTCGCCTGTGCCGATGAACTTTATAGGTTTACCTGTGACAGATCTGATGGATAATGCCGCCCCGCCTCGGGCATCTCCTTCAACCTTGGTAAGCACGACCCCGGTTATCCCAAGCTCATCATCAAAACTTTTGGCTATGTTGACTGCGTCTTGGCCAGTCATGGAGTCTGCAACGAGGAGTATTTCCTGTGGCTTGACAGCCCCTTTTATTTCCTTAAGCTCCTGCATCAAGGCGTCATCAATATGCAGGCGCCCTGCTGTATCTATTATCACGGTATCCAGCCCGGCCAGCGAGGCCTTTCCAACTGCTTGTTTTGCTATATCCACAGGGCGGGCACCCGGCTCTGTGGGATGTGTTTCTATGTTGAGCTGTTTGCCAAGCGTCTGAAGCTGTTCGATGGCAGCAGGCCTGTAAACATCCGCTGGCACAAGGTAAGGCTTTCGCTTTTTCTGCCTCAGCCAGCGGGCCAATTTAGCGGCAGTGGTGGTTTTACCAGAGCCTTGAAGACCGGCCAGCAAGATTACAGCCGGCGTCTGTCCAGCCAGGTTGAGTCCCTGGGCTTCGCCACCCAGGAGCCTAACAAGCTCTTCATGCACTATTTTTATAACTTGCTGGGCTGGTGTTAGGCTCTCCATCACCTCCTGGCCAATGGCGCGCTCCTTTACACGGGCAATGAAGTCTTTCACCACTTTGTAGTTGACGTCAGCTTCCAGGAGAGCCAGACGCACCTCACGAAGACCCTCTTGAATATTTTCTTCAGAGAGTTTGCCATAGCCTTTAAGGCGCTTAAATACTTTATCCAGCCTTCCGCTTAGGTTGTCAAACACTTTCTTCTTACCTTGTATCTATTTGGCACCGAACCGAGTAAAGCTACTCTTGCTTTCAATTGGTGTCAATAGATGCGGCACTCAAGGTCTTTTCCGTTTCTTGGGAAAAACTATGCTCACACCTTCGTCTATCTTGGATATAAGGTGAATTTTAAGGTCTTCCCGGACATGGGCCGGCAGCTCATCGAGGTCTTTGGCATTTCTTTTGGGTAGCAAGACCTCTCTTATCCCGGCCCGGTGTGCTGCAAGCAACTTTTCTTTTATGCCACCCACCGGAAGAACCAAACCGCGCAAAGTAATTTCTCCGGTCATGGCAACCTTCGGGTTGACGTGGCGTCCAGTAAAAAGCGAAATCAACGCCATGGTTATGGCTACACCAGCGGAAGGTCCATCTTTGGGTATGGCACCAGAAGGCACATGGATATGTACGTCATTTTCTTCGAACGTCTCGTATGGAATGCCCAAATCATCAGCCTTTGAGCGTACGTAGCTCAAAGCAGCCTGGGCGGATTCCTTCATGACATCCCCAAGTTTTCCTGTGAGTATGAGCCGCCCCTTGCCCTTCATTTTCGTAGCCTCTATAAAGAGAATCTCTCCTCCAGTGGGTGTCCAGGCTAAACCAGTGGCTACTCCAGGTATTTTCGTGCGTTCAGCCACCTCCGATTCGTACTTTGGCGGACCCAAGAACTCTGCCAGATTGGATGCCTTCACATGGATCTTATCAACCTTGTTCAAGGCGACTTCCTTAGCAACTGCCCTGCATATGGCGGCTATTTGGCGTTCAAGGTTGCGTACTCCAGCTTCCCTTGTGTATGAGGATATGATCTTGATCAAGGCCCTTCGATCTATGGTCAGATTGCGCTTGGTAATGCCATGGGCCTCAAGCTGTCTTGGAATCAAATATTTTCTGGCTATTTCGAGTTTTTCTTCCAATATATATCCAGGCAGTTCGATAACCTCCATCCGGTCAAGGAGGGGGCCTGGAATGGTCTCTAGCACGTTTGCCGTTGCAATAAAGATGATGTGCGATAGGTCAAATTCCACCCCAAGATAATTGTCAGTGAAAGTGGAGTTTTGTTCCGGATCGAGCACTTCAAGCAGTGCAGAAGAAGGATCTCCTCGGAAGTCAGCGCCCAGCTTATCTATTTCATCCAACATAAAAACAGGATTTTTGACTCCCACCTTTTTGAGGCCTTGAATGATGCGGCCAGGCATTGCGCCAACGTATGTGCGCCTGTGGCCTCGTATCTCTGCTTCGTCCCGCACACCTCCCAGGGCTATACGGTGAAACTTCCTGCCCAGGGCCCTGGCGATGGACTTGCCAAGGGAAGTCTTCCCAGTGCCAGGCGGCCCGGCGAAGCAGAGAATAGGGCCCTTTACGTCTGGTTTGAGTTTTCTTACAGCCAGATATTCAACGATCCTGTTTTTGACCTTTTCAAGATTATAGTGGTCTTCATCCAAGATCTTTTGAGCCTTTTCAAGGTCGAGGTCATCTTCTGTCTCCTCATTCCAGGGAAGCTCCAAAATCCAATCTATGTAGGTTCTGGCTACCGTATACTCTGCAGATGCAGGGTGCATTTTTGCCAGCCGTTCTAGCTCCTGCTCGGCCTCTTTCAAGGCTTGCTCCGGAAGGTTTTTGGCCTTTAGCCTTTCACGCAGCTCATCTATTTCATCAGCGCCTTCTTTACCTTCCCCAAGTTCTTTTTTAATGGCTTTTAATTGTTCCCGCAGAAAGAACTCCTTCTGGGTCTTGTCCATCTGATCCCGCACCTGGATTTGGATCTTGTGGCCCAATTCCAATATTTCCAACTGCTGCGTCAATATGCGGAGCGCCTTTTCGAGCCTTTCCTTCACATCGAGGGCCTCCAAAACCGCCTGCTTTTCGTCAGCGGATACGTTCAAGTGGCTAACAACAATATCTGCAAGCACGCCGGGATCATCCACATTTTTTACCACCGCGCCAAGCTCGCTCGGAAGGTTGGGAGAAAGCTCCAACACCTTTGAAAAAACTTGCCTTATGTTGACCACAAGGGCTTGTGACTGGATGTCGTGGGCAGAGATGTCCTGTACCGGTTCAATTTTTGCCTTGAGATAGGGTTCGCTTTCGGTAACTTCAATCAATCTCACCCTGGTGACCCCTTGAAGGATCAGCTTTGCATGTCCTTCATCATTTTTGGCCATGCGGAGGATGAGTGCCATAGTTCCGATTTCATGGAGATTCAACGCCTCCTCTTCTTTTTCTTCCTTGGTAGCTACCACGGCAATGGTGCGGTCAGTGGCCAGGACATCATCAATCATTTTTACGTGCTGGGGAGACTCCACCAGCAGGGGCACTACCATATGTGGAAAGAGCACCATCTGACGGGTTGGTAGAATAGGCAACTCTTTGACAGTACTCTGCTTATTTTCCTGTTCTGCTATCTTGACAATGTTATTTTCACCGCTCATAGCAGCTCCTTTTTAAATTTAAATTTTACTTGATCTCGATTTTGACTGGTTCTTGTTCCTTCTTGTTTTTCAACCTGATTTTCAACAGGCCGTTTTCATACAAGGCATCTGCCTCTGAAGGAGCAGAAGGAAGCCTTATTATCCTTTCAAATGGGCCATGCTCTATCTCCATTTGCAGGAAGCGGGAATTGTGCCGCCTTTCCGGGAGATTCCGGACTCCGCTGATTTGCAGGATATGGCCTTGTATCACCACCGAGATGTCTTCTTTTTCTACACCTGACAACTCGGCTACGATGAAGATCTCATCGCCTTCCTGTGAAACATTTACAGGTGGTGCCCATCTTCCTGGCATGGCTAGTGTTGGCGGAGGAAGCGGAGTAAATTCCTCTAACAGCCTTTTTAAGGCCTCCCGCATTTGACCGGATACGACTTTACGTTCGAAATGTATTTTGATCATGGTCATTAGTGCACTTCCTCCGCGAAAGTTGAATTCGTTTTATTCAAAAGATAGGTATATAATGGTTCCCAGGCAATAGATAGACCAGCCTGCAGAGAAAAAGAATTGACTTTGACGTAGTTGTTTTGTATGAAGAGCCGTTATTTCCTCCTTGCCTGATGCTGCGGCATTAGGCCAAACAAAATAGAGAAAGGAGACCGTAAGGAGGCATTCATGAATAAACTTCGTTGGTATGAAACTTTTTTCCTTCTAGTTCCTGGATTGAATGACGATGATCGTTCAGCCCTCATTGAAAGATACCAGAATATCATCAAGGATTATGGTGGGCAGATTGTCAAAACTGATCCATGGCCATTGAGAAAGCTGGCTTATCGGGTGGCTAGCAAGACCCAAGGCTATTTTACACATGGCTACTACGTATTGCTTGAGTATGGCGGCACTGGGGAAGGTGTGGCGGAATTGCAGCGCAATCTGAGGCTGGATGAAAACGTTCTCAAATTCATGACCATCAAAAAAGATGATGAATTTGAACCGGAAAAGGTTGAAGCGGCCCAGCCAGAACCTGCAACTTCAGTGGAAACCGAGTCTGTAACCACAGCGGAAACAGTAGAAAAGGAGGGTGAATAGCCATGGCCAATGGACGTTATAGAAGAAGAATATATGTGCGCCGCAAGGTATGCAGGTTTTGCGCAGACAAGCAAATGAAAATCGATTACAAAGATCCTGACACCCTGAAGCACTTCATAACTGAAAGGGGCAAAATCTTGCCTCGTCGAATAACCGGAACTTGTGCAAAACACCAAAGACGGCTTACTACTGCCATAAAGCAGGCCAGAATAATGGCATTGATACCATTTACATCTGGCCATGCCTTGCAAGACTAGGCGAGATCATATTCACCAACCGCTGGGTTTGTTCAGGCTTTGACTTGACTGCAGCGAGGGGGATAAGAAATAGTGCAGTCCTGGTTGCAGCGGCCTTTGCGGTTTTACTTCTCCCCGGCCTTGTTAAAGGAATCGGCCCAATGCTCATTGCAGTGTCACCCGCCCTTGGCTTTGGAATACTTTATGGTCTCCGGACCCCAATGCTCTATGGCGCATTATTGGCTGTGATGGTTGCCAGTCTGGGGCTTGGTTTGGTGAGTGGAAATCTGGATCTTGGGCTTTTAACCCTACAGGCCACAGGCATTTCAGCCATGCTTGCAGAGGGGAGCCGCCGCTCATGGAGCGGCCCTGTGACATTGCTAGCCTGTTTTGCTTTTTTAGTATGGACCTTTGTCTTGTCCATATACTTGGTGGCTGGGGCCGATTTTGTGACATGGTACAATGGGCTTATGGACGCTCTGGGCAAGGAGTTGGAATCTGCACTGCGGCAGTATGGGCAAATTTCAGGGAGTGAAAAGGAGTTGGAACGCTGGTTGCCGCAGCTGAAAAAGGAGCTCACGAGGTTGTTCCCAGGTTTTTTCGGCCTGTCGCTGGCAGCAATTTCCTTTGTGAACGTAAGTGTGGCAGCCTTGGTCACCCGTCTTTTTTGGGGCAAAAGCTGCTTCGTACCTAACTTTGAACAGTGGAAATTTCCTGAAGCACTGGTTTGGTTTGTTATAGCCGCTGGTGCACTGGCCCTTTTTGGCCCAGGGGGTTATCAAAATTTAGGTGTAAATGCCCTTTATGTAATAGGTTTTTTTTATTTTATCCAAGGCCTTGCAATTGCTAACTTTTTAATCAAAAAAATGCGCATGCCATGGTATGTAAAGTGGCCTGTATATATATTGATACTTATTCAGTGGTATGGTCTATTGATGTTAGCTCTTGGAGGACTTGCAGACGTGTGGATCGACTTTAGGGCGAGGTTTGAACCTGAAGAAAATGGCGATGACAGACCTGAT
This sequence comes from uncultured Desulfobacterales bacterium, assembly GCA_964459155.1. Lineage (GTDB taxonomy): Bacteria > Desulfobacterota > Dissulfuribacteria > Dissulfuribacterales > JALVPX01 > JALVPX01. Next base: position 22,984 of record CAYWKF010000007.1, on the reverse strand, counting down.
TGAAAGAAGTTGTTAAACTGGTGAGCCACTTCTGATATTGGGTAATTCTGTTCAACGACAGTAGGCCATAACAGTAGACATGTTTTGTGATATTATGAGGATTTTTTGAATAGAGCGCAGTCATCGGGCTAAGGCCGATATTAAAAGGTGGCCTGTGAATTTGAATTGCATATATATGGAGGTCCAGTTCAAATGGAAGTGATACTCAAGGAAACCATCTCTTCGTTGGGAAAGGCTGGGGATATTGTAAATGTGGCCCCAGGCTATGCGAGAAATTATTTGTTGCCTTATGGAAAGGCCATCTTGGCTGATCCTAGAAATCTTGCTCAGATGGAGCGTCAAAGGGCGGCCATTCTTGAAAGAGCGGCCAAGGAGCTGCAAGAACTGGAGGCCCTTGCTTCACAGCTTGATGGAGTGGAAGTTACCCTGCCGGTGCGGGTGGGTGAGGAAGGAAAGCTTTATGGCTCTGTGACAGCCATGGATATTGCCAAGGCAGTGGAGGAACAAGGTTTTTCCCTGGATAAGAGAAAAATCCAGCTGGGGGAACCGATCAGAACATTGGGAGACTACGATGTGCAGGTTAAACTTGCACCAGATTTGGTGGCGATACTGAAGGTCCATGTTGTACCTTTAGAGGAACAGGAATAGCTGCTTTGAAACCAAACAGGCGGTTCAATGGCCATCAGCAATATAACTGGCAATAAGAAACAGGCTGGCTGGCGCCTGCCACCTCAAAACATCGAGGCGGAGCAGTGTGTGCTGGGAGGAATCCTCCTGGACAGTTCAGTGTTTCCCAAGATAATAGAGCTTTTGAGTCCAGACGACTTTTACAAAGAGGCCCATGCAGTCCTTTACAGAGCTTTACTTGACCTCTTTGATAGGAACGAGCCCCAGGATCTGGTAACTGTACACAATTACCTCAAGACCAAGGGACAACTTGACGCAGTAGGCGGGCCAGCCTATCTGGCAGAATTGTCTGAAACGCTGCCCATGGCCTTCAATGTGACAGCCTATGCCAAGATCGTACGTGACAAGGCAATCTTGAGGCGTCTTATTCAAAAGACCACTGCCATTGCTGAGATGGCCTATGAAGAAGCAGGCGAAGTGGACGACGTGCTTGAGGCTGCTGAGGCAGCCATATTTGAGGTTTCTCAGGCGAAGATAAACCAGTCCTTTGCTGCTATTAGGGGCATCTTGAAGAGCAGCATCAAAAAATTGGAAGACCTCTATGAGCGCAAGGAGCTAATAACTGGAATTCCCACAGGCTTTACGGAACTGGATAATATGACAGCAGGTTTCCAGCCTTCCGACCTCATTATTATTGCCGGGCGGCCAAGCATGGGAAAGACTGCCTTTGCGTTGAATATCGCCCAATATGCAGCCATTGAACATGGTGTTCCCGTGGCAATTTTCTCTCTGGAGATGTCAAAGGAGCAGCTGGCCCTGAGGATGCTTTGTTCAGAGGCAAAGGTAAATGCTCAAAAGGTCCGCACGGGCTTTCTTGCTGAATCCGACTGGCCTAAGTTGATCAGAGCAGCAAATCAATTGTTTGAAGCAAAAATTTTTATTGATGACACCCCCGCTCTTTCTGTGCTGGAAATGAGGGCCAAAGCGAGGCGACTCAAAAGCGAACATAACTTGGGTCTTGTGATAGTGGATTATTTGCAGCTTATGCGCGGCAGGCACAATGCAGAAAGACGGGAACAAGAAATCTCCGAAATCTCCCGGTCATTGAAGGCAATGGCCAAAGAGCTGAATGTGCCGGTTGTGGCTCTCTCACAGCTCAACAGAAAAGTGGAAGATCGTCCCAATAAAAGGCCTCAGATGTCTGATTTGCGTGAATCTGGAGCCATTGAACAGGATGCAGATGTGATCGCCTTTATCTATAGGGACGAGGTTTACCACAGGCCCAAGGAAGGCGAAGAGAACCCTAACAAGGGAATAGCTGAAATAATCGTTGGGAAACAGAGAAATGGTCCAACGGGAACCATTAAACTCTCTTTCTTGGCGCGTTACTCATGTTTTGCAAACCTTGCCAGGGAGCCAATTGAGCCCACAGAACCAGTTGCCCATTGATAAACTCATAGAGAGGCTTATTGAGCAAGCTGGTGTTCCTCCACGCCGTGAAGTCATTCACCAACTCAAACTATATTTTGAAGAGCTGCAAAAGTGGAACAAGGTCACGAATCTCACGGCAATAGATGATCCTGAAGAACTTGTTTTGAATTTTCTTGGAGATACGCTAACCATACTGAAATATATCCCCAAAGCTGCTTTAAATATGCTTGACATAGGTAGTGGAGCAGGGGTTCCTGGATTGATAGTGAAAGTTTTCAGGCCTGATCTCAAGGTGGTGCTGGTTGAAGCAACCAGGAAAAAAGTTTCTTTTTTGAAAACTGTCATAGTCACACTGGGTTTAAAGGGAATAACTGCAGAACATGGCCGTGTGGGGGAGGCTTGGGTACCAAAGAAAAGGCCAGAAGGAGGCTTTGATGTTATAACCGCAAGGGCATTGACATCGCTGGAACGACTCATTTTAATTGCAGCGCCGCTACTGTCCTCAAGGGGAATGATTTTGGCAATGAAAGGACCTAGAGGCGTTGCTGAAGCGCGCAAGGCAAAAAGTGTGATTCAGAAGCTTGGCCTGAACATAGAGATGGCCAAGGCCACTGTGCCTATCTTAAGACATGAGAGAACTATAATTCTTGTAAAAAAAATGGCTTGAAGAGCTAGATTGTCGGAAATTACAATATCTTGCACCGTTCGAAGCCTTTATTCAAAGAGGGCATCTACAAATTCATTGGGATCGAATGGACGCAAGTCTTCCATTTTTTCACCAATTCCAATGAATCTCACAGGAATCTGCAGCTCATTAACTATGCTAACTACTATGCCGCCTTTGGCAGTTCCATCCAACTTGGTGAGGGCTATGCCTGTAATAGGGGTGGCTTCATTGAAGAGCTTGGCTTGAGATAGAGCGTTCTGCCCGGTGGTGGCATCAAGCACCAGCAGTACCTCATGCGGGGCGTCTGGAATTTTTTTGCCCATAACCCTGCGGATCTTTTTTAGTTCCTCCATTAAATTGACTTTGGTATGAAGCCTCCCGGCTGTGTCTACGATTACCACATCGACGCCTCGTTTTATGGCAGCCTCCATGCCATCATAGGCAACTGCAGAGGGGTCTGAGTTGGGGCCATGCTTTATTACAGGCACATCAAGTCTTTTTCCCCATATTTCCAGCTGTTCTATTGCAGCGGCCCTGAATGTGTCGGCAGCCACAAGCAAAACTTTTTTGCCTTGCTGCTTTAAATAGTAGGCTAGTTTGGCGATGGTGGTGGTTTTGCCTACGCCATTTACACCAACAACCAGTACAACAAAAGGCCCTTCAGAGGTGTTGAACGTAAGATCACCAGCCGGCTGCCTGAGTTTGGTTTTGATGAGTTCTTTAATAGCATCTTTGAGAGCCTGTGGGTCTTCAAGCTCGTGCCTTTTTACTTTCAGGCGGACTTCATCAAAGATTTCTTGCACTGTAGCCACGCCCATGTCTGACATGACCAGGACCTCTTCCAGTTCTTCCAGCAATTCATCATCTATTTTTCTTTTACCAAGCAGCAGTTCATCCATTTGGCGGACAAAACCCTGCCGGGTCTTGTTCATCTTTTCCTTGAGACGTTTGAAAAAATTTGTTTTTCCCATGGGTATTTTTTCTTTTCTAATGATTTTTTGAAATAATTGGCCAATATGGCCTTGCGCTAACCACAAGTTATCTGATATTAAGTAGTTAGTTGATATTCTGCAACTTTTTAAGCAAAAGGGGTTTGGGAGTGAACAAGTCACAGCTTATTGAGATAATGGCGCAGGAATTAGGTGTTCACAGAAAAGTGGCTGAGAGCGTGGTCAAAGAGGTCTTCGACGCCATGACCGAGGCCTTGGTGAATGGCGAAGGGATAGAAATAAGGGGCTTTGGGAGTTTTAGTGTTAGGGAATATAGGGCATACACTGGCAGAAACCCAAAGACAGGTGAAAAAATTGCTGTTAAGCCCAAAAAACTTCCATTCTTCAAGGTTGGAAAAGAGCTTAGGGAGCGGGTGAAAGATAAGGTGGAGATCAAGGAATAAAGACAGTCCTATTCGATCTCCATTAAGTTGTATCCATGGCTCAACAGCAAGGCTGTTGTTACGCCTAAAATCGGTGTTAAACCACAAGAAGGGCTTTTCGCCTTTAAGATACATAGTTCAGGCTGCACCAGCTTTGCTATCTGCAATGCTGACTCGGCTCCCAATATGAATGCCATAGTTGCATCCTTGTCATCGGCCTTGGTCATAACCTTTGCCCTGCCTTCCACGACGTCTAACCCATCACCCCCCACAATTTGTGCTGGAGGCCGAGGAGTCGGTAAGCCGCCCAACTGTTCAGGACATATGGGCACAACGATATGTTGAGCAAGCCTTGAGGCCAATTTAGGCCTTGTTATGGTTTTGCCGTCGTAACGGCATGGTAGGCCCAAAAGACAGGCGCTTATTAACAGAGGCTTGCGTTTAGTAACAGAATTCTTCAACGAACCTTTGCCGTGATTTTTCAGTCAGTAAAAAGAACTGGATCTTCGTCTTCATCCCGCGGCTCGACTCTGCCGATTATTTTTGCATCTTCACCAAGTGCCCGGAGCTGGAACATGACATCCTGAACAATGTTTTCTGGAAATATAAGTACCATGCCAATTCCACAGTTAAAGGTACGAAACATTTCTTTTTCTGGGATATTGGCTTGTTTCTGAAGAAATTTGAAAATTGGATGCATTTCCCAGGAGGATTTCTCGATAACTGCCTTGCAAGTCTGAGGAAGAATTCTAGGGATGTTTTCCAATAGGCCTCCGCCTGTTATATGCACCATTCCATTTATTTTGTATTCCTTAAGGATACGGAAGACAGTATTCACATAAATTTTAGTCGGTGTGAGCAATATTTCCGCAAGCGGCTGCTCTCCAAGTTCAACCACTTTGTCTAATACGGTAAGCCCCATATCCTCAAAAAAAATCTTTCTGACCAAGGAAAAACCGTTGCTGTGCAGTCCGCTGGATGCCAATCCTACCAGGACGTTTCCCACCCCAATGTCAGAGCCATCTATTATCTTTTTCCTGTCCACTACACCTACTGAAAAGCCTGCAAGATCGTAATCCCCTTCTTTGTAAAGGCCTGGCATTTCAGCAGTCTCACCGCCAATCAGAGAGCAGTTGGCCTGTGTGCACCCTTCAGCAATACCTCTTATCACAGCCTCTCCGACCTCTGGATCAAGCTTGCCAGTTGAAAAGTAGTCAAGGAAAAAGAGCGGCTTTGCACCACACACGAGTATATCGTTTACGCACATGGCTACGAGATCAATGCCCACAGTATCATGTATGCCTGAATCAATGGCAATTTTGAGTTTTGTTCCCACGCCATCAGTTGATGAGACCAAGACTGGCTGTTCAAACTGGTCCACGTCCATTGCAAACATACCGGCAAAGCCGCCTATTTCTGTGAGCACGCCTTTTTTGAAGGTAGAGGCCACTATGGGTTTTATCTTTTCTACCAACAAGTTGGCCTTGTCTATGTCTACTCCTGCCTCAGCATACAGGTCTTTATTCATTACAATACTCCACTTTATCAAAAGGGTTCTTACAGCATTTGCTTCAAAGTGTTATAAAAAAACGTCTGTTAAAAACAGAATAAAACTAAATGGAAATACAACATTACCTAAGATGAGCATGGTTGACAATTCTGATCGGCAAAAAGATGGTGATGAAATCGACCTGATACCCCCAGGCATAGATTATCCCATTTTACAAAAGATCACGTGGGCTGATTCTCTTTTTAAAAGGTATGGAAAGCTTTTGGTGCAGGACGAAAGGATTAAGAAAGTGCTGCAACGCTATAAGGACGCCATAAGTTCCACTGCTGAATCAATGGAGGAAGTTGGTGTTTTTGCCGAGTGTTTCGATTGTGCTGTAAATGACGGCGGCAGTTGCTGTGGCAAAGGCATTGAAGCAAAGTTCACTGTAGCACTGCTTTTAATAAATCGGCTCCTAGGCAGCAGCCTGGCAAAGGAGCGCGAAGATCCAAAAGGATGCTGGTTCCTAGGGCCAAAAGGCTGCAAGATTGCAGCAAGGCATACAATTTGTGTAAATTATCTGTGCAAACGTCTGCAAGACAAGATCCCGCAGAAAAAGCTTAAGGTTTTGCAATGCTATATTGGAGCCGAGTCAGACGCGGCCTTTGCAGCAGAAGAGGAAATCAAAAGGTGGTTTCAAAAGAAGAAGACATAATGTGGATGAAACAAGCCTTGGTTTTGGCTCAAAAGGCGCTGGAAGCCGGAGAGTTTCCCGTTGGGTGCATACTTGTCTCCGGCAACAACATGGTGGGTTCAGGAGCTAGGCAACACAGTAGGCAAGAAGGTTTAAATGAACTCGACCATGGTGAGATTATGGCCATTCGTGATTGGTTGGCTAGGGGAGCTAAAAGGGACGGAATAGTGTGCGCTTATTGCACCATGGAGCCCTGTCTCATGTGCCTCGGCGCCTTGATCTTGAATGGAGTAAACAGGATTGTTTATGCCTACGAAGACGTCATGGGTGGAGCAGCAGGTCTCGACCGCAGCAAGCCTCTCAGTGCCGTCTGGAATGAGTCCTGCCCAGAAATATTGAATGGTCATCTATATCGCGCTGATACCATAGAGATAGTAGGCGGTATTTGCAGGGGCGAAAGCCTGGCGTTGTTCAAAAAATTTTTTAAAGACGAACGCAATTCCTACTGGAAGGGCAGTCTTCTTGCCAGATACACGATGAACGCAACTTGATCAGGGGAATCATTCATAACTTGTCATGGATATCAAAAAACGCACGGTTGAATTTAGACCTAACAGCAGAAATATTTTTTTTCACATACTTACCCAATGTAATCTAAGATGCATGCATTGTTACATAAATCCGGATCAACACGGGACTACTATCCTTGACAAAGAAACAATCTTCCAATGGTTGAGGCTCTTGGTCGAATCTGAAATAGATCTCAAGGACTTGCTAGGTCCACATGTTGCGCCAAAAGTCAACATACCAAAAAATCCTGGTGAAACCAATGTCATCTTCCTGGGTGGAGAGCCTACCATGAATCCCCACCTCCCACAGGCGATAAAAGAGGCCAAAAGATTAGGCTGCCGTTCTGTTACAGTGGATACAAATGGATTTTTGTTTCACGATTTTTTGAGCAGAGTCTCTCCTGACGATCTCGATTTTTTGAGTTTCAGCTTGGATGGAAGCACGCCTGAAACCAATGATCCGATACGCGGCAAAGGGGTCTTCGAGGTGTGCACCAACAATCTGCGCCATGCGGTTGGTAAGGGTTTTACTACCAGCTTGATTTTCACTGCAAGCAGAAGGAATATCCTCGACTTGCCCAATATGGCACCTTTGTTGGTAGATCTAGGGGTCAAACACTTTTTTATCCAGGTAATTGGCATTAGGGGCAGGTCTGCCCAGGAAGGAGATTCAGATCTGCAGGTTGATATGGATCAATGGAACCAGATTGTTCCGGCGGTTGCAGAAACTGTGGCAAAAAATGGGATAAGGGTCACCTATCCCAAGGTCTATTTGGATGAGCAAGAAGCTTTTGCCTGCGCAGGCCTGGTTGCAGACAATTACTTTGTGTTTCCCAATGGGCGTGTCTACAGGTGTCCTCTGTGCGAAGATTATCCAATCCATTCCCTGGAAATCAAAGGTGATCGCCTGGCGCCAAGGCCACCTGTCAGGGAGAGTGACCTCTTTCCATTGAACATCCCAGAGGGGTGCGTGCTGAACAAGATATTGCATCCAGGCAACATTCGATATGACGAACATGGCAGGCCCCAGAACAGGATCGCCTGCTGCATGCTCAAAGAAGAGGTGGCTTGAGAAGCCGTTCTATTTTCACAGGTTTGTCGATCAGTTGTTGGTCCACCATTATTTGTTCCGTCTGCCTCCACGCAGCCATATCGATCATGCCAGGCATGGCAACGCCATCTGGGAGGACGAGGGTCCTGGTTGCCCTTATTTGCTCTTCTAGGATAGGCTTTGGCGTTTCAGGAGCATATCTTTTTAGCAGGGCTACTGCATTTTCCAAATTCTCCTCAGATAGTGCATCAGCCCATGCCTTCAGCAGTGCCTTAACAAAACGTACCACCAGCTCAGGGTGTTGATCATATATTGCCTGCGAAGTCACAACGGAATTTGCAACAAATTTTATTCCATATCGAGTAGGGTCGAAAAAGCAGGCTTTCTCGCCTATCTTGGCCATTTTGTGACTCAGTAGAATACCCTGGGTGTTTCTATATACCGGCCAAAGATTGACCAGACCCTTCCAGAAGGGATTAAAGTCATAGTGAACTGCATAAAGATCTAAATTTTGTGGATCCAAATGATACTTTGACAGCAGAGCCAGCAGTATCGCCTCGTCATTTCCACCAAAGGTGACACCGATTCGGTATTTTTTAAGGTCTTGTGGAGAATTGATGTGGACTTGATCGCACCGGTAGATCCATTGTAAAGGATTTTTCTGGAAAAGTTGGGCAACAACTAATACAGGTGCCCCCTTGGCTGCTGCTCTTATCACCTGATCTGCTGACGCTACCCCAAAGTGAGCCCTGCCAAGTTCTAGATCCTTTATGGCATCTTGCTCAGGACCGCCTTCCTTTACTTCCACCGTGAGCCCTGCAAGCTCGAACACCCCTTTTTCCTTGGCCCAGATGTCTCCAACAACACTGGCGTTGAAGAGCCATTTAAGCCTGTAAACTATATGTTTGGGCTGGCTCTGGCCTTGGTCTCCCCCTTTTTGTCTTGTTGAATCACTGCATGACGTCAAGCAAAATACCATTAACAAAAGCAAAAAGATGGAAAATCTCTTTTTGGTGAATGGGATTTTCATATGCCGATCATTCGCTTTTTGACCAACTTCCCGCACCCTTCCAGCAGGGACAAATAAATGGACGAGAAAAGACCTATCAAGAAGAGCGCTATCAAAATTTTCGCAAGGTTGCTCTGATAAAGGGCTTTTCTTATCACATAGCCTACTCCTTGAGTGGCTGCAAGAAATTCGGCCACTATGGTGCCAACCATGGCAGTGGTGCCGCTACCTACGATCACAGTGATAAGCTTATCAAGGTTTTCAAAAGTCCTGATCTTGAGTTCGAGGCTGATATTTAGACGGCCTGTAGCCTTGAAAAAGTGTTCCACTTCATCCACAGGTTGAGAAAAGATGCCTATGAAACTGAGGAGTAGCGGGAAATAACATATTAGGGAGGCTATTAACAATCTGGAGGCCAGTCCGTCTCCCAGAAAAAGAAATATGATTGGAGCAATGGCAACCACTGGATAAGCTTGCAAATTGAAGGCGGCCATCCTGGTCAAGTTTCCCGCCAATGTGGAAGATCTTCCAATAATAGCTACAAATGTGGCAAGCAGCACTGCGACAAAATGTCCTGCCACAGCCACAAGCATCGTGTTGGCAGCAGCCAGAAGATCCCTGATACCATCAGATGCCGCAACTTCAAGAAGTTCAAGTGGAGGAGGGACGAGATAGTCCGACAGTCCAAAGAAGTACTTGACACCCCATAGAGTCATGACTCCTGTAATATAGATGCCTAGAAACTGAAGGAACCGCTGTATAAATGGCATTGCTAGGCCTCCCCCGACCCTGCCATTTTAAGTAGGGAGAACACCATGCGTTCGACGTTCCGCGGATCGGTCTCCCCTCCCGCGTGTTCATCAAGCCCTGGCATTGTGAGCACCTTTGTAACGATTCCATCTGGAGTTTGGGGCAGAACGAAAATGATCTTGGAAAATTTGACCACTTCCAAAGCGTTGTGGGAGATGTACAGAAATGTCTTGTCTGGAAATAGCTTTTTGATCTCAAACAGGATCAGATTCCTTGTTGGTTCATCCACATTGGCAAGAATTTCATCACCTATGAGTAGATCAAAATCTTGTAAGATGTACCGTAGTACGTTTACCCTGTTCTTCTGTCCCATGGAAAGTCTCGCAAAACGGCGATCCATGTTTGCAGTGATGGAAAAACGTTCGGCTATTTCACGGCATAATCGCGCTTTTTGTGGAGGTGTCACTTGGGCAATGTGTTCTGAAACAGTCTGCCAGCCGGGTATACGTTCGTTGTTGTGGGAATACAACAGGGTAGCCGAATCCGATGTGGTTCTGTGGCCCGTGTAACCGGTGATATCACCGCTGGCAATTTTGGCGAGGGTGCTTTTGCCAACCCCGGAAAAGCCGAACAGTGAAAAAAAACCCGGGCCTTCCAAATCCCAATTAAGGTCTTGAAAGATGGGCTGGTCACTGTTTGGATAAGTATATGAGAGTTTGGAAAGGCGTAAGAACATAGCAGCCTATTTAAAGGCGGCCTTTGCGCAACCTCTCCATTTTTTTGCGCTTTTTCTCCCGCCTTTTTATGATTTGCTTTACCGTCTTGTTGAGTATTTCGTCTCTAAGTTTTACGATATCACTTTCACCGCCAAAGACTGCGTGTTTCAGATATTCAAAGGCAAACTGCATGAGGGCAACATCATCTTCTCGTATTTCGCGGATAAGAGAGGATTTTACTTCGTAAGTATCAAGAAACCGGCTTTCAAAAATGAAACGCCTGAACTGCTCCATGTTTGTGGTAGCCATGTAAAACAACTTTCGAGCCTGGGGCGGCATTTCGGTCTCTTCGCCAAAAGAGCGCTTCCGTAAAAGTAGTTCCAACCAACCCTTGTTCATGCTGTCATATAGATCCGCCTCCTGATCTGCACGCCACGAATCCACAGTCCATTCGTCCTGTTCTTCAAAACCCTTGCAGTGCTCTTCCTTGACCAAGAAAAAGAACTCCTCTTCCTCCGCTTTTTGCTGTTCTTGCTGTTTAAGGCTTGCGATTCCAATGGGATAGTAGCGGCAGCAGACTGGCCTGTCTGTGTAAATCTGGCATCCCTCATTGGTAACAAAAGGACATCTCCCATTTTCCTCTTCAAGCATTTTTAAGCGTGCTACTGGCACACCAGTAATGCCAAGCATTTCAGGCTGGGCATACAACTTCAGGAACAGGTCTGAATTCATGCCCAATCGATGCTTCATGCGTATGATATCATATGGGGTAAGGATGATGTTCATGTTGCGGCAGCAGCGTGTAAAACATGGAACACCTGGGTAACATTTGAAGCGAAATTTACTGTCCCTGCGCATTTTGACAGGCTGTACAGCACTTCCCGGCTTCCCCTTCTTGAGTGCTTTATCTATTCTTTTTTCCAAGTGGTCTAAGGGCATAAGCAAACGCTCCGTTATGTTTTTGGTTCACGAATAGATACTTTACCTGCGGTATTAGCTCAAGACTTTTTCAAAATAGGCTGGCGCGGCAGCTTCAAGCCTCTTCAACTCCTCCTTGGTGTTGGTACTCGCAAAACAAAGGCCGTGCGGGCAATAAGGAACCACATGTTTTTGGGAAATCTTGTAATAACTTGATTCTCCAAGAAGTTCATAAAGACTTAATTTTTTTTGTTGGAGTCTTTTTTCGATCAAGGGCAGCAACGATCGAGAGTAAATTGCATGCAATGGTTGAAGCTTGCCTTCATATTCAGGAATTGTGATCTGTTCCTCTCTTTTGAGACGCAGCATCCACTCGATTAGGCGGGAATTCAAAAGGGGCATATCACATCCAACAATCAAGATGCGTTCATCCTGGATGTTTTTTAAGGCGCTGTGAATGCCTGCAAGAGGGCCAAGTCCATGATAGTGGTCTGAAAATGTTGGGAAACCCAATTGACTGTACTTGTATCGGTTTGCAATGATGTAGATATCGGCTCCACTCTCAAAGCAGGCTTTTAAGACAAAATCTATTACCCTGCGTCCTAAAAAGGGTGCAAAGGCTTTTTCGCTCCCAAAGCGTGAACTTCTACCACCGGCCAAAATTGCAATGGATCTTGTGAAGAAATGCTCATTCTTTGTCATCTGTTTTTTGTCTTTTATGGGCATATGTGAGAAAATGTGTACATTTTTATTTTAAGTCCTATCGGTATAATTTTTCAATAAAATCAGCTAGCTAGGCCTGTCTATATTTTTCATGTTTATTTGCCAAATTTTATCTTTGCAAGAAAAACGTTTTGCCCTTGACATTTTCTGTTTGTGTTATATAAAATCCCGTGTACAATACTGAGTGGCGATTCATTCGTTTTTTCCGTGCAGTGAGAGAGGAGAGCATAGCCACCTTTTTCTAAAAAGCAAACCGTTTAACTCCCTGACGCCAGGGATTTATATACAAAAATTGCAAAATTCTTTAATCGAAAGGAGATATTCGTTATGGCGTTGGTAAATCCACATGGATCCAAAAAACAGTTGATGCCTTTGCTGCTAAAGGGTGCTGAGAGGGAGGACGAAATTGGCCGTGCCAAGGACATGAAGCGTGTAGATGTCAGTTCAAGGGTGTCAGGCGATATCCTGATGCTTGGCATGGGATCTTTTACACCACTTACTGGCTTCATGTGCAAGGCTGATTGGGAAGGCGTGATCGAGGACATGAAGCTGAGAAAAGATGATCCTGGTACATTTTGGCCTCTTCCGGTCACCCTGGACATAGATGAAGAGACCAGGAAGAATGTAAACGAGGGTGATGAAGTTGCCCTTTATGATAAAGAGACCGGTGAGCTTATGGCCACCATGAAGATCGAAGAGATTTATGAGCCAGACAAAAAGAAGGAGGCTGAACTCTGCTTCAAAGGAAATGGCCCAGATTCAGAAAAATTCTGGGATGTTGCCCTTGAGGAACATCCAGGTGTTCAGCAGGTCATGAACTCTGGCAAATATTATGTTGGTGGCCCTATTAAGGCTTTGTCAGAAAAAGACTTTGTGCAGAAATATGGTGAGCACTATATGCATCCATCTGTTTCAAGGCAGATCTTTGAGGATCGTGGCTGGAGCACAGTAGCAGCTTTCCAGACCAGGAACCCAATACACCGGTCCCACGAATTTCTTACGAAGATCGCCCAAGAAGTGCTGGATGGTGTCTTTATTCATGCTTTGGTGGGTAAGCTGAAACCTGGTGACATTCCAGGCGAAGTTAGGATGAAATGCTACAAGGCATTGATTGATAATTACTATAACGCAGAGCGTACCGTGCTTGGTGTGTATCCGTTGGAAATGCGCTATGGTGGACCCAAAGAGGCACTTCTTCACGGTGTGTTTAGGCAGAACCATGGATGTTCCCATTTGATAATCGGGCGTGATCATGCTGGTGTGGGTGATTTCTACGGGCTGTTTGAGGCGCAAGAAATTTATGACACACTGTGGGATGGTGCCTTGGAGCTTCAGCCATTGAAGATCGACTGGACATTCTGGTGTCACAAGTGTGAGGGAATGGCATCCCTAAAGACTTGCCCGCACAGCAAGGAAGACCGTGTGGTGGTGAGTGGAACCAAATTCCGCCGTCTCATGAGCGAAGGCAAGGTTGAAGAGGTGCCCAGGGAGTTCAGTCGTCCAGAAGTCTTGGAGATCCTCAAAGAATATTATGCAAATCCAGAGGCCAGAAAGGTCAAGATCAAAAAAGGTGCCTTTGAAGACCTTAAATAAAAAACAGGCAAAGGTTGCGGCTGTGCCGCAACCTTTATCTTTTAGGATGTGTTTTGGGAAAAACCTTTAAAAACATTCAGGAAAGGGGGTGTGAAACAGCAGAGGAGAGATCATTTCATGTCTTCAATTTTTGTGTTATCCACTTTAATTAAACTCACTCAGTAGGAGGTATACACATGCCAAGTTTTGTTAATCCGGAAAAATGTGATGGTTGTAAGGGCGGCGAAAAGACTGCCTGCATGTACATTTGTCCCAATGACCTTATGGTCTTGAACGCAGACGCAATGAGGGCCTATAACCAGGAACCAGATCAATGCTGGGAGTGCTACTCATGTGTGAAGATCTGCCCACAGGGTGCCATTGAAGTTCGTCATTATGCCGACATTGCTCCCATGGGTGGTTATGTCCAGCCTATGCGTGGTACAGACTCCATTATGTGGACCATCAAATTCCGTAATGGAAATATGAAGCGCTTCAAATTCCCGATCAGGACCACTCCAGAAGGCTCCATCAAGCCATACGAGGGCAAGCCAACCCCTGGTGCAGACCAGTTGGATAATGAGCTTTTGTTCACTGCATCCAACTACTATCCATCACCAGACAGGGCTACCTGCAAACCTTCTGATTTTGCCTAATAAGGCAAATTTGAATGTATAGGCTGATTAAATTTTAAGAATATTAAGGAGGATTTAATATGGCACTTCGCAATAAACCAACATGGGAACTTTTGGCTGAGCCAGATCTGTCCAAGGTTCCAGTAGAAGAAAAGCATTATGACGCACTCCTCGTCGGTGGTGGTATGGCCTGCTGCGGCGCTGCCTTTGAAATTGGTGCATGGCTTCCAGAGGGTGCTTCCTGTGCATTGGTGGACAAGGCTGCCCTTGAGCGTTCAGGTGCAGTAGCTCAGGGACTTTCAGCCATCAATACCTATATTGGCGAAAACACCCCTGCTGATTACGTTCGCATGGTCAGGAACGACTTGATGGGTGTTGTGCGTGAAGATTTGATCTTTGACCTCGGCCGTCACGTTGATGATTCCGTTCATCATTTTGAAGAATGGGGACTTCCCATTTGGAAGAAAGAAGGAAGTGAGGGCAAGAAGCTCATAGAAGGTGGTGTGCCTGTACGCACTGGTAAATGGCAGATCATGATCAATGGTGAATCTTATAAGTGCATTGTGGCCGAGGCCGCAAAGGCAGCACTGGAGGCCAAGGGCTATGATCTAATAGAGCGCGTCTTTATAGTCAAACTCTTGCTGGATGCCAACAAAGATAACACCATCGCCGGTGCAGTAGGATTCAATCTTCGCGAAAACAAAGTCCATGTGTATACCTGTAAGGCCATGCTAGTCGCCTGCGGTGGCGCTGTTAACATCTTCCGTCCAAGGTCAACTGACGAAGGTAAGGGCCGTGCGTGGTATCCTGTTTGGAACGCTGGTTCCACTTATACACTCTGCATGCAGGTAGGCGCAGAAATGACCATGATGGAGAACAGGTTCACCCCATCCCGTTTCAAGGATGGTTATGGACCAGTTGGTGCTTGGTTCCTGCTCTTCAAAGCCACAGTCACCAACGGTTATGGTGAGCACTACGTCAAGAGTGACCGCGCCAAGGCAGAGTTGGAGAAATATGCTCCATATGGGTTGGCTCCAGTTACACCCACTTGTCTGCGTAACCACTTGATGCTCTTTGAAATGAAGGAAGGCCGTGGACCAATCTTTATGGACACAGCAGCAGCTCTCAATGCATTTCTTGAAGAGAAGAAGGCTGCCGGTATGGACGAAAAGGCCTTGAAGAAATATTGGAAGGAACTCGAAGCTGAAGCTTGGGAAGACTTCCTTGACATGTCTGTGGGCCAGGCTGGTCTCTGGGCCTCTATGAATATTGAGCCCGAGAAGGTTGGATCCGAAATCATGCCAACCGAGCCTTATATGCTTGGTAGCCACTCTGGCTGCTGCGGCATCTGGGTCAGCGGCCCCAACGAAGATTGGGTACCCGATGATTATAAGTGGGGCTACAACAGGATGACCACAGTTAACGGTCTCTTCACCGCCGGTGACGGTGTTGGTGCTTCTGGCCACAAATTCTCTTCAGGGTCTCATGCTGAAGGTCGCATTGCGGCAAAAGCCATGGCACGTTACATCCGTGACAATGCTGACTTTACTCCAACCTTGGCCGTCAGCGCAGATGATCTTAAGGCAGAGATCTACAAGCCAGTGACCGTCTACTACGAGCACTATCAAAAGACCACCGATGAGATGGTCAACCCCAACTACATCAAGCCTCGTCATATGATGGAACGCTTGATGAAGTACACAGACGAATACGGTGGAGGTTGGTCTCCGTACTATATGACCAACGGCAAACTCCTTGAGATCGTCATGAAGCATCTCCAGTGGCTCCGCGAGGACTCTGAGAAGATGGCAGCAGGTGGTCTCCATGAGTTGCTCCGTGCCTGGGAAAACTTGCACAGGATCTGGTGTGTTGAGGATCACCTCCGCCATATCCAGTACCGTGAAGAAAGCCGTTATCCTGGCTTCTACTATCGCGGAGATTTCATGCAGGCAGATGACAAAGACTATGATGCTGGTGGATGGAAGTGCTTTGTAAACTCAAAGTATGATCCAAAGAGTGGTGAATGGAGCGTCTTTAAAAAGAAATGTCACCAGATCATTTCTGAATAATGGGTATCCGGTGAAATCTGTAAAAAAGACGCTTTAAAAAAAATCTCCCAGGTGCCTGTTGAATCCGGGCACCTGGGATTTTTCATAACTGATTTTTCTCAAGTAAGGTTCAAAGCTGAAGGTTCACGGGGATGAACCTTGAGCTTTGAGCCTTGAAACAGTAAATAAATCCTTACAGGGAGAAAAGGAGTAATGATATGAGCAATAGCATTTTAGTGGTTGGCGGCGGCTTCAGCGGTTTGACCGCTGCTTTGGAAGCCGCTGAAGCAGGCTACGACGTGTATTTGGTAGAGAAGGAAAGTTACCTTGGCGGAAGAGTTGCTCAGCTCAACAAGTACTTTCCGAAACTTTGTCCACCTACATGCGGCTTGGAAATAAATTTCAAGCGGCTCAAAACCAATCCCAGGGTTACTTTTTACACATTGGCTGATGTCACCTCCGTGACCGGAGAACCTGGTAACTACACAGTGGAGGTAACCGTTAATCCACGGTATACAACCCCCCAATGTACAAATTGTAAACCTGGGGAGGAAGCTGCTTCCACTGAACTGCCAAATGAATTCAATTTCGGCATGGACAACAGAAAGGGCATATATATGCCTCACCCGATGGCCTATCCCAATCAATGTGTGGTGGATCCCTCAATCGCCGCATCGGATGAAGGCAAAGCCATAGCTGATGCTATGCCAGCGGGATCTGTTGATCTTTCACAGCAGCCAGAAACCGTTACACTCAATGTGGGAGCCATAATCATGGCTACCGGCTGGAAGCCTTATGATCCCAACAACATGGATAATCTACATTTTTCGGAATTTGACAATGTAGTTACCAATATGATGGTGGAACGCATGGCCTCACCGTCAGGACCAACAAACGGCAAAATCGTCAGGCCTTCCGATAATGAGGAGCCTAAGGTTATCGGCTTCTGTCAATGCGCAGGGTCCAGAGATGAAAACCATCTTGCATTTTGTTCATATATTTGCTGCATGGCCACATTAAAACAGATCACTTACCTGCGAGAGCAGAATCCAGACTCGGAGATATATGTATTTTATATTGACATTCGCTCTCCGGGCAGAAAATATGAAAACTTTTATGCAAAGATAAAGGCGGATGAGAAGGTTCATTTTATTAAGGGTAAAGTGGCAGATATTAAGGCAGGAAATGAACCAGGAAATGTTGTTCTGGTAGCCGAGGATACAATTGGGGGCGGTCGGGTAGAGCAAGAAGTGGAGCTGGCCGTCTTGGCCACAGGAATGCAGCCTGTGGGTGCTGAAAGCAAGATTCCAGGCATCGATTATGATCAGGATGGTTTTGTAGTAGAAAAAGAAGGTATTATTCCATGTGGATGTGCCAAGAGGCCCATTGATGTTGTGTCATCAGCGCAAAGCGCTACAGCCGCCGCATTAAAAGCAATTCAGGTTGTTAGGAGGGCAGGATAATGTCAAAAAATATTGGATTGTACATATATACCGGTGATGGAATTAAGGAAGCCGTGGATGTGGACAAGCTGATAGAGCTTGCCACTGGGGAATTAGGTGTCAAAGTGGCCAAGGCTGTGGATGATCTATATTCAGAATCAGCTGCGGCCATGATTAAGTCTGATATAGAATCAGAAGAGTTGAACGCCATTGTTTTGGCAGGTTATTCCCCTCGTTATGAGTTTGATTATATGGACTTTCCTGGTGTCTATTTGGACAAAGTAGGCTTGAGGGAGCTGGTGGCTTGGTCACATCAGATAGATCCAAATGCAGAAGATGCCGAAGCTCAGAAGGAACATGTTCAGGAACTGGCTGAGGATTACATCCGCATGTATGTGACCAAGATGGACAAAGTGGAGATGCCTGAACCCTTCAAATTGGAGGAGATCAACAACCGTTTGTTGGTGATTGGCGGCGGGGTGGCAGGCATGAGGGCGGCTTTGGATGCTGCCGACGCTGGATATGAAGTGGTGATCGTTGAGAAAGAGCCGGAACTTGGCGGAAACGCTAAATATTTCAGGAAACAGATTCCTGTCGGGCCAGATTACTCTATGTTGGCGGATCCAATTGTTGACGAGCTCATTTCTAAAGTTGAGGCCAACGACAAGATCACAGTCAAGACATCAACTGAGGTGGCACGTACTGCTGGAGAGCCGGGCGAGTTTAGGGTGAGCCTGAAGGCTGCTGGAACAAAAAGCGAATGGGATGCGCCAGTTCCTTTGACAGAAGAAGAAAAATTTGATGAGAACGGCAAAGAGCTGAGTGCTGAGGAACAGAAAAAGAAATATGAAGAGAAAAACGAGGGCCGAAAGGATTACATGGAAGTGGATCCCGATGCCGAGATGTTTGGGGCCGTTGTATTGGCATCTGGATGGAAGCCATATGAACCGGCTGAGGATGAATTCTCCCACTTGGCTTGGGGCAATCCTAACGTGGTGACCAATTTTGCCTTTGAGAAGATGGCAAAAGAAGGCAAAATAACACGTCCATCTGATGGTAAAGAGGTAAAGACGGTGGCCTTTGTGCTCAGCCCAGGTGGTAAAGATGATGATGCTGATTTTCCATATGCATCTGCTGTAACCAGCATGGTGGCCTTGAAACAGGCCAAAATGCTCAGGGAAGACCAGCCGGAAGACGGCAGGGCCTACATTTTTTATCAGCACATGAGGACTGTTGGACAATATGAATATTTCTACAAAGGACTTCAAAATGACCCGGGTATTTTCTTAACTAAAGGCGCGGTGACAGAAGTTACTGATGATGGAGCTGGGAATCTGACAGTCAATGTTGAAAATACAATTTTGGGTGAAAACATCAGCGTTGATGTAGACTTGGTGGTCTTGGCTACCGGAATGGTCCCGACCACAAGAGATGAAGCCGTTATTAACTTTGCCTACCGCCAGGGTCCAGCTTTCAGAGATTTGGATCTCTTCGGCGGTTACTGTGACTCAAACTTCATATGTTTCCCATATGAAACAAGGCGTACAGGTGTATATGCAGCAGGTGGCGTTCGTCGCTCATTAACCATAGAAGAATCCATGGAAGATGGCTCCGGAGCAGCCTTGAAGGCAATTCAGTGTCTCCAGGCCATCAGCGAGGGTCATGCAGTCCATCCTCGTACGTGGGATTATGATTATCCTGACTTTTATTTCCAGCGTTGTACCCAGTGTAAAAGGTGTACAGAGGAATGTCCTTTTGGCGCTCTTGACGATGACGAAAAGGGCACTCCAAAACCCAATCCAACACGCTGCCGTCGTTGTGGGACTTGCATGGGCGCATGTCCGGAGCGTATCATCGGTTTTAAAGACTACAATATCGACGTAGTCGGCTCCATGATAAAATCCATAGAAGTTCCGGATGACGATGAAGATAAACTGCGTATGGTAATTTTTGCCTGTGAAAATGATGCTTATCCAGCACTTGACATGGCAGCCAGAAGGGGGCATACATGGTCACCACTTCCAAGGATTATTCCTGTGCGCTGCCTCGGGTCGGTCAATGTGGCCTGGATCAAGGACGCCATGTCAAGCGGAATGGACGGCGCCTTGCTACTGGGTTGTAAATATGGCGATGATTATCAGTGTCATTTTGTAAAAGGCAGCGAATTGGCCAATCGTAGAATGGAGAACGTGGCAGAAACTCTCAATTCGCTTGGTATGGAGCCGGAAAGGGTTAAACTGGCACAAGTCGCTATTGATGAATATGACAAGGTGCCTGAGATCATAAATGAATTTGTTGAGGAAGTCGTTGGGATGGGTCCCAACCCCTTCAAAGGCTGGTAGGAGGTATATGCGATGTCGGAATATACGAAAGTCAAACCGGACCTTGATTTTGTCAAGGGTGTTATGGAGGCGGGCGGAGATACCGTCAACAGGTGCTATCAGTGCGCTACGTGTTCGATTGTCTGTCCGCTGTCCACAGAAGATAGTCCGTTTCCAAGAAAAGAGATGTTGTGGGCCCAGTGGGGACTTGCCTCAAAGGTTTCTGGAGATGTCGACGTTTGGCTCTGTCACCAATGCGGTGATTGCAGCGCCTACTGTCCTCGGGATGCAAAACCTGGCGATGTGTTAGGCGCCATCAGGGCAAATGCCATTAAATATTATGCAGAGCCCAAGTCATTGGCAAACCTTTTGAGCACAAGCAAGGGCATGATCAGTACTGTGATTGCCTCTATGGTGGTGGTGCTTTTTGTGGCTTTGATATGGTCATTTGTTACTGGAGAATCATGGCCAATCCCAAAAGGAACTGTGGAATATCACAAGTTTTTGAGCGTCATCCCCATTGATATCATATATCTGTCTTTAGCAGGATTTGTGGCATGGGTATCATATAAAGGAGTGACTCGTTTTTGGGAGGATATTTCCAAGGGAGCAGGTTTGGGCGAATCATATACAGGCACAGCACCAAGGCCTGCTTTGGGTCCCCTTTTTAAGGAATATGTGGTTCCTGCCGTGAAAGAGATCCTGGCCCATGAAAGATTCAAAAAATGCGGTGCGGCTGCAGAACGCGCTCAAGGCCATTTGTGGACTCTTTGGGCCTTTATCATACTGTTCATAGTGACCAACTTGGCAATGTTTTATGCAGACATTCTTGGGAATCTGTTTCCAAGTGCTGGATTCCATTCTCCTCTTGCTCTGTACAATCCAATTAAAATATTGGGTAACATTGGAGCAGTTATGTTGATAGCTGGTATCTGGATGCTGAAGAGCATGAGAGAGCAGAAGACCCAGGAAGGTATTTTCAAGAGTTCTGCTCAGGATTGGAACCTGATTTGGTTGATATTCGCGGTGGGTGTTACAGGCTTGGCTGCAGAGATATTCCGGCTAATCGGTATAAGGTATATAGCATATCCCACTTATTGGCTTCATTTAGGATGTGTGGCTACCCTGTTTTTAGCCCTGCCTTTTACGAAGTTTGCACACCTTCTTTACCGGACCACAGCTTATGTGTTCCAACGTTATGCTGCTGATGTAAAAGCAGGCAAAGCTGGCTTTGGAATGGAACTCCCTGGAGAGCCAGACGAAGATCATTAATATACTTGTTAAAACATAGTTGTTTCAGGCGGTCTCTCGTAGGAGAGGCCGCCTTTTTTGGGTATTTTTACCCTACGACTTGACAACAAAAAAAACTTGCTTTTTTTTTAATGTAGGCTATCATTCTCGTTTCGAATCGGGCTGGCGTAGCTCAATTGGTAGAGCAGCTGATTTGTAATCAGCAGGTTGCGGGTTCGAGTCCCATCGCCAGCTCCAAAAAACCGGTGGAGAGGTTCCCGAGCGGCCAAAGGGGACAGACTGTAAATCTGTTGGCGAAGCCTTCGGAGGTTCGAATCCTCCCCTCTCCACCACTTAATATTTAGATAGGCCGTTTACCTGATACAAGGCGGGAATAGCTCAATTGGCTAGAGCATCAGCCTTCCAAGCTGAGGGTTGCGGGTTCGAGTCCCGTTTCCCGCTCCAAATAACCAAGGCCCACGTAGCTCAGTCGGTAGAGCACTTCCTTGGTAAGGAAGAGGTCACCGGTTCAATCCCGGTCGTGGGCTCCAACAAGCCAAGGGCAAGATGGCAAAGAATGCCTAAAAATAAAATCAGGATAGGTAGGGGCTATGAGCAAGAAGAAGTTTGAGCGTACGAAGCCACATGTAAACGTAGGTACGATAGGTCACATAGACCATGGTAAGACCACATTGACGGCGGCCATAACGCGGGTATTGGCGGAGAAGGGTTGGGCAGATTTTACGCCGTTTGATGAGATAGACAAGGCGCCTGAGGAGCGTGAGCGTGGGATAACGATAGCGACGGCTCATGTGGAGTATGAGACGGAGAATCGTCATTATGCGCATGTGGATTGTCCTGGTCATGCGGACTATATCAAGAACATGATTACAGGTGCGGCGCAGATGGACGGGGCGATATTGGTTGTAGGGGCGGATGATGGTCCCATGCCTCAGATACGGGAGCATATATTATTGGCTCGTCAGGTAGGGGTTCCTGCGATAGTGGTATTTTTGAACAAGTGCGACATGGTGGATGATCCTGAGCTGATAGAGTTGGTGGAGTTGGAGTTGCGAGAGTTATTGAGCAAGTATGAGTTTCCTGGTGATGATGTACCCATCATAAAGGGGTCAGCTTTGGAGGCTCTTAACAATCCGACGGACGAGGAGAAGACCAAGTGCATATGGGAGTTGATGGATGCGCTTGACAATTACATACCTGAGCCTGAGCGTGACATAGACAAGCCGTTTTTGATGCCGATAGAGGACGTATTTAGTATAAGTGGTCGTGGTACTGTTGTGACAGGCAGGGTAGAGCGTGGGATAATTCACGTAGGTGATGAGGTAGAGATAGTAGGATTACGTCCGACGCAGAAGACAGTATGCACGGGTTTGGAGATGTTTCGCAAGTTATTGGATGAGGGGCGTGCTGGAGACAACATAGGTGTATTGTTGCGTGGTACGAAGCGGGACGAGGTAGAGCGTGGTCAGGTGGTGGCCAAGCCTGGTTCGATAACGCCTCACACGAAGTTCAAGGCAGAGGTGTACATATTGAGCAAGGAGGAGGGGGGACGTCACACGCCATTTTTTGCTGGGTATCGGCCACAGTTTTATTTTCGGACTACGGACGTAACGGGTGTAGTGACACTTCCTGAGGGTGTAGAGATGGTGATGCCCGGAGACAATGTATCGTTTGAGGTGCATTTGATACAGCCCATAGC
>CAYWKF010000006.1:0-36791 GCA_964459155.1 uncultured Desulfobacterales bacterium | reverse complement strand
GATCCAGTTTTTTTCCCAATTGAACCTGGTAAAGAATATTATGTTACTTTTTTACTGGAAAGTCCTTCTGTATATCTTATAACACCAAGTAACTACTCTGAAATGTATTTTGATCGAAGTGATCATACTGATGATTTAGACTGGTCATCAAATGGTCACAGTACTTATCAGGCCCGTCTACACGCAATTTCTTCAATTTATGTGGTAAACAGTATTCCACCACGCGATATTACAAATGCTCGCAAGGTCAAATTAGAGCATGATATGCTTACTCTTGGCTGGACCAACCCTAAAAGCTACGATGAAAATGGCAATCTAATTCCAGAAAATCAGGATTTTGCAGGAGTTATGATCAGATATAATACTGGCGCTGATGCACCCTTTCCAGCAAATCACAATCAAGGAGTACTTTTTGGTGACAAGTCTGGACATTTAGATAAAGATGATCAATTTACTGGACAAATAACGCTTGGTACTGTTTATAAATTTTCTTTCTTTACATATGATTCAGATAATCCTCGCCACTACTCCCACTCTGCACATTTAACTGTTGATTTGACTCAAGCGGGTGGTATCAATCAAGCTCCATCTATTGCAAGTTTCAAGGCCCAGCCTAATTTGGTCAGCAATCCGGGAACTGTGATTTCTTTTACTGTTACTGCCACTGATCCAGATGGTGATAATTTAAATTATATACTAAATTTTGGAGATAATACTCCGGAAGTAAGTGGTAGAAGTGCTACTCATGTTTATTCTTCAAAGGGCGTCTATACAGTGAAGGCCACTGTGTCTGATGGACATGGTCATTCTGTAGAAAAAACCATACAGGTAACAGTTAAGGATGAAGAACCAGCTACTGTAACCGGAGTTCAAGTAGAATAAAAAAAATTAAACAAATAAAAAAAATAAGTTAAGGGGGGGCTTAAGCTCCCCTTTTTTGTTTAACTACATGTCGTTTACTTTTACTATTTTTTTACTTAATAGCGATCATACTAATTAAAGCTATGTATGATTTCCGTCGATAATTCTCCTAAATTTTGTTAGGAGGTATTATTGTTATGAGGTACAGGGTATCGCATTGGGTTTGGATTATGTTGGTCATTGGTCTGCTGGTTAGTTCTCCAACGTACGCTCTTGGCGCAGACAAAGTAAACATCAATAGTGCAACCGTGGAACAACTTGAGGCCTTGCCACATATTGGCCCAAAGACAGCTAAGCGTATAGTAGAGTATAGGAAGAGTCACGGAAGGTTTAACTCCATAGAAGAACTCGCAGTCATAAAAGGTATTGGTGAAAAGAGGCTTGAAAAATTACGAAAATTAATCAGCATTAGTGGACAATAGACTTGCTGTTTGCGAGATAGCCTTATATGGCCTTGTAGGAAATAACCTGCAAGGCCATTTTTTATTCTTTCCATCTAATTTTGTAAAATCAAGCAATAATAAATGATATCGCCATATTTCGTTTTATAAAAATCGTTTTTTTGCCGAATGATATGTCAAGGTAATATTCAAAAAACTATTCTAGATTTGTCATAAAATTTTTTTCAGGGAGTCTTACATTTTTATGCTGTGGAAAGAAATGGTCAAGGATATCTCGGAAGTTGCTAGGGATACCTTGAAGAAAATGGTAATCCATAATGTTCCGCCATTGCCCTGCTATTATGAAAAGGAGTTTCTGGAAGTAGCCCGCAAGCTGGGAAAGAAAAACGTCTTAAAGGCTGCGGAAAAGGATAGGGACCTTATTGAAAAAAGGCTCAATGAGGTTATTTCAAATACAGAAGATGCAGTTGGCGAGACTAAGGAGGTGTTGTCTGGTTTTGAACAGGATGCCTCGAAATGTATAAATCAGCTGGAAGCACAACTTATGAAAACATCTACCGAAGGTCTTTCCAAACATGAATTGTCAAATGGCATGGAAACTTTGGCAGGTGTCAGGGAAAGGCTTCAAAAAGGTTTGAAAGACGCCTATCAAAAACTTGAGGAACAAAGCAAGATGTTCGAGGAATTGCGAAAACAGTTACATCAAGATGCTCTGACCCAAGTTTTGAATCGACGGTCTTGGGATAATGACTTAAAAGAAATGCTTGAAAAGGCTTGGCAAGAAGAGAACAAGAAGCTCAACTTTTCCTTGATCTTGGCTGATATAGATTTTTTCAAAAAAGTTAATGACCTGCATGGACACATAGTCGGTGATGCTGTTCTGAAGCAGTTTGCCTCTCTTTTAAGAGATCATTTTGCTGAATATGGTACTGTATATCGCTATGGTGGTGAGGAATTTGGCATAATTCTTCCTGGTCTCTCTCCAGAAAAGGCAGTTGAATATGTGGAAGAGTTCAGACAATGTTTGCAAAGGACCTGCTTCACTGCGCAAAGGGGTAAAATCAAGTTGAGAATTACCGCCAGTTTTGGGGTGTGTGGCTACATGCCATCGAGTAACGCTGAAGAACTAGTAAGTGCGGCTGACAAGGCCCTGTACAAGGCTAAACAAACTGGTAGAAACAGGGTAGAGGTTGCAAAGATGGTGCATGCTGCCAATGAAACGCAGGCTGAGGCAGCCATTTAATTTTATGTTAGGTGTATTTATTGAAGATGTTTCAAAACGAGCCTTTGAAGGCTGCTGGTACTAAATTTATTTACGATATTTTCGTTAAGATTTTTTAATGGTATTTCGGCCCGGGCACTTTGACGGTGTCCACCAGCTGATCCAAGCTCTCCAAACACTTTTTTTGCCAGTTTTCCAGCATCTTTTTTGTAACCGTCACATCTGAATATCACAACTAATTTATCGCCGCAGCGTCCAGAAACTATAACCCAGCCAATATCGCTCACGTGTGTGAAAAAGTCTGCCACAATTACTAATATATCAGGGTTGGCAACACGTCCCAGATGAGAATAGATTCTGTTTTTGCTGAATTTCATGTTTTGTAGGGCAGCCTTAAAATATTTTAAGTCATATTTTCTAAAATCCGCTGTTTCTATACGGTTCAGCAGGTTTTGATTGATGCGCTTGAACAGATATTGAAAGCACAAGACATCCTGTGGCGATGCCTTTTTGGTAAAATTTTGTGTATCAACCTTGATGCCATAGAATAGGGCTGTAGCCAGAGCAACAGCAGGTTTTATTTTGGCCGCCTTAAGATATTCGGTGAGCATGGAGCTGGTTGCTCCGTAATCGTTACGAATATCTATGAATGAGGCTTGCCAGCCCTCTGTAACAGGATGATGATCTATTACTGCGTCATACTTCAATTCAGATATGTCTGTGTTGTGAGGTGGTTGAGAATCTAGGAGTATGACCTTGCTAAATTCTTCTGGCTCAACGGATCTTAATTTTGTAAGGGGTATTTTGAGCAGTTTTTGCATCACCAAGTTGTTTACCCGTTTTATTTCGTTAGGATGGGCTATGGTGATGCTTTCAACCCTCCTACTCAAAAGGCGTTTAACCGCCATGGCGCTGGCCATGGAATCAGGGTCCGCAACTATGACTATTAATACTTTGTCAGCCTTCTTGAAGAGACCGAGAAATTCCCGCAGCCTTTCAATATTTGACATCCGTTTTGTGGCTCTAGCCATGGCATTCACAGTAGCCAGTTTGCCATTGCCATTGTTGGATGCCTTTTTTTTGGAAGAGTTTGAATTATTCATTTTTCTGTAACAGGAGCCAATAAAAAAACCCCTTACTGTCTGGGGCCATCCTGATACGTACTCAATTTTAAACACGATTGGCCTGACAAGCAAGTTAAATAATGACACTAATGGTGATAATAGGCATAAATAACTGGAACCACAAGCAGATTTGTAAAAGTGGCAGCCAATAGCCCGAAACCAAACGAGGTTGCCATTGGGCTTAAAATCATGGCCTGGCCCGTAGCAAAGAAAATAAGCGGTACAAGACTGGCTATGGTAGTGACTGATGTCAATACAATGGGTCTAAGACGCATTGAGGCTACATTAGCTAGAAAATCCAGATCAGTTCTACTTTTTTGATGCCTGTTCAAGAAATCGATCATGATGATGGCATCGTTTACGGCGACACCTGCCAGGCCGATAAAACCCAGAAGGGAAGGGATAGTGAGATGATGTCCCATGAGTATATGCCCTGCAACAACGCCTGCAAAGGAAAGTGGTGCAGCTGTCAGAACCGCCAATGAGTCACGCACTGAATTGAATTGTAGCAACAGGACGATAAAAATGCCAAATATTGCTACGATTGCAGCCTTGAGGAGGTCCCGAAGAGTTTCGCCAGCAACCTTTTCTTCCCCCCTGATTTCGACACCAATCCCCATTTTTTCAATTTTTTTCAAAACAGGCCTGATTTTTTCCATCAAGGTGCCACTGGTGATGATGTTTTTGTCTAGTGATGCGGTAATAGTTATTTGCCTTATACCATTTTCTTTCCAGATTCTGGCTTGTCCATGGCGTAATGACTGCTCGGTAATCTCTTTTAGAAAAACGACTTGCTTGGTACCAGGGACCAGGACCTTGATATTGTAAAATTTGTTTAAGTCGTCCCGTCCTAAAATGTATGTCTTGACCTCCATATCTTCAAAGGTGTGTTTCATAATTCTTACCAACTTGGGGTTCAAATAATAGTTTGCCAGCACAGAAGCCAGATAACCTTCTGTGAAACCAAGTTCCCTGCCTCTTTTATTGATTTTCAATTCGATTTCCTGTTTTCCAGGATCATAGTCGTCCTGGACATTTGAAACTCCATTTACACGCACCAAGTTATCTTTAAGTCTTTGGACTGCCTGCAAGGCCTGTTTTGTTCCTTTCGGTCCCCTCGGCACAAGCACTCCGATTTCAACATCGGCCCTCACAATACCTGCCTTGGGTTTTGTCACTTCCAGCCGTTCAATGGAGATATGCGAAAGATGGGGCTGAAGTTGGCGGACTATCTCACTGGCTTCGTGTTCCCTGGTTCCTGTTTCGTAGCTGCCAAACATGATTATTGGATAGATCCATTTTTCCAAGAAATTCTGTGGCATAGGCTTGTTAAGATTTATGAAAATCTGGAACAGATCTTCTCCGAAATCGAATTCCATTTTGTCGTTGAAAGATGTGCCTATATGCGTAGCCACGGATTCCAGGTCTTTTTCAGATATGGTATCAAGTACTATATGTTCAATTTGAGAAACTACTTTTTCTGTCTCAAACAATCCGTGACGTGCACCAAGTTTTCCCCTTATGTAGATTTGATCGGTGTCAAAGTCTGGAAGAAGGGTAAAACCCATGAAGAATTTTACTGTTATCAATGAAAGAATGAAGATAGCTGCTGCAGCTACAAGCACCGATCGTCTATGGTGGAGGCACCGCTGCAATATTTTCTGGTAAAGTTTCTGTGCACTTGCCCAGTCTGATAGAAAGCCTTGCCCTTTTGAGCGCCCCCTGAAAAGTTCGACTGCATGTACTGGCAAAATAGCAAAAGCTTCGGCCAAGGAGGCTATTAAAACAGTAGAAACAAAAACTGGTATAATGGCCAGAAAAATTCCTATTTCTCCACTTATCATCAAAAGTGGCAAAAAAGCGGCAACGGTAGTAAATGTTGCTGCAGATACGGGCCAAAAGACCTCTGATGACCCTTTGATTGCAGCAGAGATTCTGTCTAACCCTGATTCCAGATGTCTGAATATATTTTCACCTACCACTATGGCGTCGTCCACAACCATTCCAAGGGCCATTAAAAAAGAGAACAGGGAGAGCATGTTTATGGTTTTTCCCTGGGTCGCCAGATACACAAAAGAAATTAGAAAAGCTGTGGGAAGACCGAGCATCACCGCTATAGCCACGGCCCTATTCAAAAAGAGATACAGACTGATTGTTACCAATATGAGGCCTACTACAGCAGAAGATTTTACGGTATTTAGTCTGTTTTTTATATATACTGAAAGATCGCTGTAGACATCGAAACGCAGTCCATCAAATTCCTGCTCCCATTTTGCAATCTGGTCTTTTATCTTCCTTGAAAGATCAATTGATGACCCCTGTTCCGTCTTGAAGATAGTGAGAGAGATGTTCCTCTTGCCATTAAAATGGGACAGGGTTTTTACCTCAGAAAGCTCCTTCCTGATCTCTGCAACCCGGCCAAGATATAATTTTTTACCACCGATACGGATTATTGTTTCTTCCCACGCCTTGGGTTCTTTAGGTCCTCCCTGGGTGGTTATAAAGGTATGGCTTCCCTCAGCCTTTATTATTCCCAGCGGCCTGTTGTTTACTATGGCACGTATTTGTTTGATTATGGTTGATGTTTCAATTCCAAGGGCAGTCAGTTTATCATTGTCCAAATAAATGTGTATTTCAGGATCAGCTTCTCCATTTATCACTGCAGAAGAGATATTGGGTATCTTTTGGATGCGTTTTTGTACGATTTCAGCGGTATTTTGTAAGGTCCACTGCTCTGCTCCACTTATGGAGAGTGTAAGCAGGGGATATTTTTTGATCACACGGTGAACCGATGGGTCGTCCATATCTTCTGGAAAATCTGCCTTGATCATGTCAAGCGCGTCCCTCACCCTGAAGAGAAGATCCTCGACGTCCGTGTCAGGTTCAAGCGTCAATGTTACAAGGCAAGAACCTTCATAGGTTATCGATTCAACTAGCTCTATACCCTCAAGATCTTCCACAGCGTCTTCGATCCTAGAGGTGATTAGATCATCAAATGTATCAGGGGAGGTGCCGGGATAACTGGCCCTTATTTCTACCTTGTCTGTGGTTATAGGAGGAAATATCTCTTGCGGTAGGCTCAAATAGGAAAGGACGCCCATGGCAATAACCAAAAGGGTCAAAGCATGGACCAGAGGCCTCCTTTTGATGAAGAAAGATACAATGTGGGTGGCAAGCGAGCTGGGATGATTGTACTTGGTCTTATTGCTCATCAGCAGCCCGATCTATGATTGTTCCGAGATCGACCATTACCACCTCGCCCCATAGGAGCTGTTCCAGCGGGGCAAGGACTAGATCGAAACTATAACTGTATAGATAGTCGTTGGCTGGGTCGAATTTGACCTTTTCTATCTTCGCTTTTACGCTTTGCCAGCGATCTTGGGTGATTCTTATCGGTACATTTATAAAAGGCTCTGACTTTATTTTATCTTCCAACATCTTAAATAGATCAGGCGGGGTAACTAAAGTGATACGTGCCTTGCTTACATCCAACAACTTTGCCAGCAGGCTTCCAGGATTCACTTGTTCATACTGTTCAACAAAGAGTTGTGACACGTAGAGATCTTTGTCAAATGAAAAAGAAGCCTTTCTTATATGATCGGAAAGGGCTGCTATAGAATTTTCGATCTGTATTTGTTCCTTTTGGACTTTGACCAGACTGTCCTTGGCGCCGATTAAGGCAAGCCTTTTATTGTCTAAGGCCTGTTCAGATACTTGTCCAGCTTTAAAAAGCTTCTCGTAGCGTTTGTAGTCTTTATCCTTTATGGCAATTGTTTCTTGGAGAAGAGCCTCTTCCGTTTTCAGCGCTTTCTTCAGTGCTTGATAATTTGCTAGCTGTTTTTTTTCAAGTGATACATTCAAGTTCAGCAGCTTGTGGCCTGCCAGCAGGGTGTCTCCTTCACGGAACCAAATTCGTTCTACCCTTCCTGAAATTTCAGATCTTATTTCATATGTCCGGTAAGGAGAATACACCCCTGAATAGATGAACAGCTTTTCAGGGGGTGTTGCTCCATTGTTGGGGTCTGCAGCCTTTACGAGGAAGGTAGGCATGATTACTGCCGTTATAAAAAATAGTATGATAAAATTGTTTTTTTGCATTTACAGGCCCACTTCTTGGAATTGTTATCAAAAGACCTATTATCAATAATTGATGTTCCAGACACTTGTCAAAGGGTGACTTCGGTCTTTGACATATTGGCCATTATGATACAATTTATAACTATGGCACTAAAAAAGATGACCATAAAAAGAAATGGCCGAAAAAAGAGATTTCATGGCTGTTTCCCATGGTCAATTGCAGGATTGTTCTTGTCCAAAATCGCATGGGATTTTTACTGGTTTTTTAAAAAAAGGACAAAAGAGAGTGAACACAAAGGAGGTTAACGAAATGGCTCTCAAGGCATACATATTGATCAACACTGTCATTGGTAAAACCAAGAAGGTGGCCAAGGCCTTAATGGAAATGGAGGAAGTAAAGCATTTAGACATAATTATGGGGCCTTACGATATAATAGCCGAGGTGGAGACTGACTCACATGATACGCTTTCTCAAGTCGTGATGGGTAAGATGCAATCCATTGAAGACATCCGCCATACCATGACTTGTCCGGTCGTAAGTATGGAAGAAGCCGGTTAAGAAGAGGAGCGTTGCGCCTTTTCCAGCGAAAGGATGAGTTCAACCTCACCTAGGGCAATACCAGTTATTCTTGAAATCTCAGAGTTCTTTTTGCCCTGTTTATGCAACTCCTTTACCTGTGCTTGTTTGTCAGTGCCAATCTCGGTAGCCTGAGACGCATGTGATGATGTTGTGCTTTCTTTGTCGGTTTCCTTGATGAGCCGTTCGAGTTTATCTGTAAGCTCTTTTTTTTCCTGGAGATTTCTCTCTATTTTTTCTGCTAGCATGCTTCCTTGTTCCAAGGCTTCAATGAGCCGTTGAAGCCGGCCTGGATCTGCCATTTTTAGCTTTTTAAACAATGCGAGCAACAGCATAATAAGTACAATGTCAAGCAGGAACTGCAAAATGAACAATAAAGAGATGGAAGTCATGGCATTCAAACCTTGATATCGATGGATCTTAAATGACTGGTCTGAATTTTTTTCTTTTTCTTATAAAGGCGTTCAATATTTTTGGGCATTTTTTGTCTTGTCAGTTTGCTTTTCAATGTAATGCGATCTTTTTGTTTTTTGGCAGCCTTGTGACGCTTTCTTTTTTTCGATTTGTTTCGGTCATGCTCTTTTTCCTTGACCCAATAGTGTTCTGACTCTGCATGGCCAGGTTCATGGACAACCGAATAGCGTATGAGAGGCACTTTTTCCATTTTACTATTTCATCAGGTACCCGGTAAGCTTCAGATCGATTACTTTAAGTGGTGCAAGAGCCCTGTTCAACTCGTCCATGAGCGGTCTGCGGTATTGATAGAGTACGTTTCCATAGCCAGGTTGCACCTCCATGCCCTTCAAGCCTTGATATATGATATTCCTGATTCTGGCCTCTTGTCTCAAAAAAGCCCGTTTGGTATCGATGTCAGGAATTGTCAGGGAAACCTGAACCTTAAAAAAAACCAGTTCCCCAGCTTGATACGCCGGTATCAGAAATGGTGCAAGCGCCATGACCTCCCATTGACCGCCTGACTGGTAATGATTCGTTGCCTCTGCTTTCCCAGAAACTTGGTTCTTTTTTTCTTTAGGGTAACGCGGTTTTGAAACTTGTTCAGGAGCATTTGTTTTTTTGATTAGGGCCGGTGAACTGATTTGATTTGTATTGGTCCGTTCTTGAACAGGGTAGGGGGCCGTGTAGAGTCTATGCAAAGCAAAGACACCGGCCAAGATGAGCAAGCCGGATATGCCTGTTACAAACCATGCAAGCCAATTTTTGCTATGTTCTGCAAGTGACTCGTCTTGTGGATCATGGACGGCAGCAGTGCCTTCTTGGGCTTCATTGCCATTATCTGGATCAGCACTTGGGGTTGATTCGTTTTCAACGTCTTTGTCTACGATTTGGCCAGCAAGATCTGTATCCAGGCTATCTTCAACTAAATCTTCTGATTGCTCAGAAGGGATGGTTTCCTCTGCATCATCCTGGCCTTCCTCACCTTCAATTTGATCAAGTTCATCTTCAAACAGGGGTATTTCATCAAGGCCACTGTCATCATCCCATAGCTCGTCATCGTTTAATGGTATGCCGATTTCATCTTCTTCATCTATAGTTACACTATCGGTACTTTGGTCTTCTTGATCGTTTGACTCTTCTTCATGGCCTTCTTCGCTTGCATCTTTAGGTTCAGGCTCATCTTGAGCTAGAAGTCCATCCAGATCCACATCTTCATCAGGAAGATCTTCTTCCCTTATCTCATCAGGCGCGTCTTTCTTAAGTTCCTTTTCAGGCCGCTCTTTCAATTGTCCTCTTATTCAAAGATCTTTTCTATTTTTTCACTCAATGTTTCAGGCGTAAATGGCTTCACGATATAGTTGCTCACTCGGGCTTTCACCGCTTCTACGATGTTTTCCTTTTGAGCTTCTGCAGTTACCATTAGAAAAGGTAGGTCCTTAAAGCGTTCATCGGCCCGGACTTTTTTGAGCAAATCGATACCTGTCATGTTAGGCATGTTCCAGTCTGAAACTATGAAATCGACCTTTTCTTTTTGCAAGATATCCCATGCCACTGAGCCGTCATCTGCCTCAATAAACTGCTTGAAACCAAGTTGAGTCAAGATATTTTTTACAATACGCCTCATGGTAGCAAAATCATCAACTATAAGTATCTTCATGCCAGGATCAATAGCCATCTTTCCCTCCAGGCTAAAATTTTATTGTTTTTCTCTGTATCGGTTTCCTTCCAAATTTTCTACAAGGTTTATTCAAGGCAGGAAGCCGTCAGACTCTTTTGCCACGTCTGACAGAGATGCCCTCAATCTCATAATGGCCTTGGTATGCATTTGCGATATTCTGGATTCCGTATATCCCATGATTTCACCAATTTCACGCATGGTTAGATCCTCATAATAGTAAAGGGACAACACCAGGCGTTCCTTTTCCGGCAATTCATTGATACCGTTGACTAGCAGTTCTTTCACCTCGGTCAAATTGAGTTGGATAAATGGATCTGATTCAGAGTCATCGGCAATCAGGTCGAATAGATCCTCATCGCTGCCTTCTGGCATTCTCCGCCTAAGTGCTTCAATGTCGAGGAAGGTGACATTTTTGGTCTTCTCCAAGAGATCGTAGAACTGGTCCATTGTAAGGCCCAAGGCTTCTGCCACCTCCTCATCCTCTGCTGGGCGGCCAAGTTTCTTCTCAAGTTTTTGATAAGTCTTTTCTAGCTCAGAAGCCTTTTTCCTCACAGATCTAGGAACCCAGTCTTGAGCCCTGAGCTCGTCCAGCATGGCACCCCTTATCCTGAACTCGGCGTAGGTCTTGAACTGGATCTTTTTTGATGGATCAAATTTTTCTATGGCATCCATAAGTCCAATTACACCTGAACTCATAAGGTCATCCATGGAAATGTGGGGAGGAAGCCTCATGGCCAACTTTCCGGCTATGTATCTGATAAGAGGTGTATATTTAAGGATCAACTCCTCCCTTTTTTGGGGAGACAATTTTTTACCATCCTTAAAGAAAAATTCAGTATAGTCTTTTAAGACTATTTTAGGCCTCTTTTTCATTTCCTGCTTAGACTCCGAAGAGGTTCCTCCAGAAGAATTTGATGTTGCCGTCAACATAGGCATTATTCCCTCCATCCAATAGGTTTTGTGCAATATTCATGAGACTTTTACTTGCCTTGCATTCAGGAAAGAGCTGCAGCACGGTTTTCTGTTTATTGACCGCTCTTGGAACTGCTTCGTCTCTTGGTATGTGACCCAGGAAACGGAGTGAGAGCCCTCCCAAGAATTTATCGCTTACAAAGGTCAACTGCTGGTAAACTCTCCGTGCTTCATGTTCATCAGCAGCCCAATTCACCAATATTGAAAAATGCTTAATATCATGGCGGTTGGCCAACACTTTAATTAGGGCATAGGCGTCTGTTATGGAAGTGGGCTCTGGTGTTACTACTATAATGCGTTCTTGAGCCACCATGTTGAAGTAGAGCACATTGTCAGAGATACCAGCTGCGGTATCTATCAACAGATAATCAATATATTGGTTTAGCTGCTCCATTTCCCCTAAAAGAAACAGTTTTTCACTGGGATGGAGCTTGGTCAGCTCGGGTATACCAGAGCTTGCCGGTAACACCTGTATTCCCTCAGGGCCATTTAACACCACATCCCTGAGCTCTTTCTCGCCGTTGAATACGTGTTGAATAGTAAACTTGGGTGCAAGGCCGAATAGGACATCTACATTCGCAAGTCCGAGGTCTGCATCCAGTACCATAACCTTCTTGCCAAGCCTTGAAAAAGCCACTGCCAGGTTGGCCACAACGTTGGTTTTCCCAACCCCACCCTTGCCGCTGCCGATGGAGAGCACCATGGGCGCTTGCCGAGGCCTATCTTTCCGGCCGGCCTGATTCATAACAGTGGTGGGCTTTTCCGATGTTTTTTGCATTTTCCACTGCTTCAAGGTTTCTGCTTGGTTCATATGTGCTCCTCTAAGCCACTTTCCTGTTGGGTGTTGTTAGCTTCGTTTGGTGTTTGTGATACCGTGCAGGCATTTTCAGCAGGTAAGACAGCATCATTTCCACTGATGGTTGCGTAATATCTTCTGGAACACGCTGGCCGGTGCTAAGGTATGATATGGGAACTTTGTTTCCCAGTATTGGCGTCAAAAGATTTGAATATGATCTGGTGGCATCCATTTTTGAGATAATCCAGCCTGCTGTGGCAAACCTTTTGTAAAAGCGTATAGCCGCTGCTATGTCTTCGTTTTTATCAGTTGCAGATATGACAACCTGGCATTTTAGTTGGAAGGCCGTGCCCAACAGGTGTCCAAGCTCATGTTTGTGAGCCGGGTCAAGGGGACTTCTTCCTATGGTATCTACCAATATGAAATCGAGATGCTCATGGGCAGCCATTATTTTGGCAACGCTTTCAGGATCCAATGCCACTGTGAAGGGGATATCCATGAGGTGGGCAAATCTTTCCAATTGATGGGCAGCGCCTAGCCTGTAAGTGTCCGTGGTCAAGAGAAGCCCTTTCATTCCAAATTGGAATTTCATCCTGGCTGCCAATTTTGCCAAGTTGGTTGTCTTACCAGATCCTGGAGGTCCAACGAATGCCCATCTGACCTTTGTCCTTTTCTCCACAAAGGGCTCTTTTTGCACTTTGATTGTTTTGAGACAATAGGACCTGAGCCAGTCCCACACATCTTTGTAAGAAACGTATGGATGTGAGTGGTAAACATTCAAAAACTCACATGTCAGCGCCCTTTGAAGACGCTGATCCATGCCAAGGCCCGTAAATATCTCATGTAATATAAGTAACGGCGTATGGGCTAGTTCTGACGATCCAGAGAAGACTTGGCTGCTTCTTTCAGGAATCCCTCTGTTTTTTTGTTGTCTTATTTCATGGTCAATTGCTGCAGTGACCTCGATGTATTGAATCTCTTTGCCAGAATTCCCTTGTTTTTTAGTGCGTCTTTTCGTATCCAGGATAACAGCTTCGTCACCAAGCTCTATTTTGATCCTTTGAAGGGCCTGGGTCATGTTTCTGGCTACATATCTTTTAATCTTCATTACTGGCTCCCCCTCATCTGATGACTCCAATAGATTTAAGTTTTATTTCAGCTGGAAGCTCTGAGTGTGAAAGCACGGTTACATTGGGTATGAAACGCTCAATCAACTTTTTCATGTGCCTTCTCACTGCTGGATTGCACAAGATCACAGGCTGGTATCCTTTGGCAGCTGCCTCCTCCACCTTCTTTTGTGCGGATTCCACAATGCGCTGTCCAGTGGCTGGATCAAGGGCCAGATAGCTGCCATGTTCCGTCTGCTGGAGCGAATTTCTGAGTTGGTCTTCCACAACTGGATCTACAGTTATGACGTCCAGTGTGTTTCCCTCTCCCAACAACGGTTTTACGATTGCTCTTCCAAGTTTTTGGCGGACATATTCAGTAAGAATGTCCGGATCTTTTGTCATGGGTGCATAATCTGCCAAGGTCTCTGTAATAGTCAAAAGGTCACGGATGGACACCCTTTCTCTCACCAAATTCTGTAGCACCTTCTGAATGGCCCCAAGAGAAAGCAGATTGGTGGCCTCTTCCACTGCCTTAGGATGATTCTTTGCCAGGGCATCCAGTAAGTTTTGAACCTCCTGGCGCCCAAGTAGTTCATCTGCATGGGTTCGAATTACCTCTGCAAGGTGTGTGGCAATTACTGTGGATGGATCAACCACCGTATATCCTGCAAGCTGGGCCTCTTCGCGTTTTGACTCAGGTATCCAAAGGGCAGGCAGACCAAAGGCGGGTTCAGTGGTTGGAATCCCTTCCACTTCTCTTTTGACATGGCCTGGGTTCATAGCCAGCAGGTGGCCAATCATCAGTTCACCCTTGGCTATGTCCACTCCCTTTATCAAGATGATGTACGCCCCCGGATCAATTTGGAGATTGTCTCTCACGTGCAGGGGAGGGATAATCAGCCCCATTTCCTGAGCAAACTGCCGCCTGATGGATCTTATCCGGTCTAGCAAGTCTCCTCCCTGTTCTTCATCGACCAAGGGGATCAGGCCATATCCTACCTCAAGTTCCAAGATATCCAGTGTAAGGAGGTTTTCCACCTCCTCTTGGCTGCCAGGTTCCGGGGCATCAGGAACCGCTGGAATACTTTCTTCTTCTTTCTTTTCAACAATCTTTCTAGCCTTCTCTCTGTAGGCAATGTAAGCAAGGGTGCCAAAACCCACAGCCATAACAGAAAAGGGAAGTGTGGGCAGGCCTGGGATCATACCGAAAAAGAAGACGATTCCTGAAGTGACTGCCAAGGCTTCTGGCTGCACAGCAAACTGTCTTATAAATTCTGAGCCCATGGATGCCTCAGAGGCCGCCCGGCTCACAAGGATGCCAGCTGCGGTTGAGATGATCAGGGCTGGTATTTGTGAAACAAGGCCGTCGCCTATGGTAAGCAATGTATAACTTTGGGCAGCAGCATCCACGGCCAGGTCTTGCTGGAAGACCCCTATTATAAAACCGCCGATTACATTTATGGCCATTATTATGAGACCTGCTATGGCCTCGCCGCGAACAAATTTGCTGGCGCCGTCCATGGCACCATAAAATTCGGCTTCCTTTGCTATCTCCTGTCGCCTCTGCCTTGCTTGGGTTTCATCGATCAATCCAGCATTAAGGTCCGCATCGATGGCCATCTGTTTTCCTGGCATGGCATCCAGGGTAAAACGTGCGGCGACCTCGGCAATCCTGCCTGCACCTTTGGTGATGACAACAAAATTTATGATCACCAAAATGGCAAAGACAATGGCCCCGACCACATAGTTGCCGCCTACCACGAATTGGCCAAATCCCATTATCACTTTTCCGGCGGCTCCAGCACCTTCGTGGCCATGAAGTAGGATGAGTCTTGTTGACGCAATATTTAGAGAAAGGCGGAACAGAGTAGTGAGCAGGAGCAGGGAAGGGAATACAGGAAAATCCAAAGGTTTGTAAATATACAGAGAAAGAAGGAACACTAGAAGAGAGAGGCTTATGTTCGTTGCCAGCAAAATATCCATAAATCCGGCTGGAAGTGGCATGACCATGATGATCATTATTGCCACCACTGCCCCAGCGGCCAGCAGATTGCTGCGGTCAAAATTTATGTTGGCAAACAAGCCCTTTGCCTGCGCTGCCTCTACTGCCATTTAGCCCTTTCCTCTCCTTCCTTTTTGCTTGTAAACATAGGCCAGCACTTCGGCTGCAGCCTTGTAAAGCGCCTCTGGTATAGTCCTTCCTATTTCAACCATCTTGTAGAGGCTCTGAGCCAGAGGTTTGTTTTCAATTACAGGCACGCCGTTTTCCTTTGCTATTTCTTTTATGCGCTCAGCCACGTGACCAGAGCCTTTGGCCACCACCATGGGCGCATCCATTTCTGTTGAGTCATATCTCAATGCAACGGCAAGTCGTGTTGGGTTTGTGATAACAACGTCTGCCTTGGGAACGTCTGCCATCATGCGTTTCTTGGCGGCTTCCCGTTGTATGCTTCTTATGCGCGCCTTGACATGGGGATCTCCTTCGGTCTGTTTCATTTCTTCCTTGACTTCCTGCTTTGTCATCTTGAGATTTTTTTCAAATTCCCAGCGTTGAAAAAGGTAGTCGAGCACAGCGAGAATCAGCATCACCATGCATGTGCGTTTGAAGAGTACGCCTGCAACTGAAAAGAGGTATGTTTGAATTTGACCAGGAGTCGAATCAAGTAGCGATGGAAGATTATTGAGTTCCCCTTTTATGGTAACATAGGCAATCCAGCTGACCACCATGAGCTTTAAAATAGATTTGGCAAGCTCCATGGCCGCCTGGGCAGAAAAAAGCCTTTTGAATCCCTCTATGGGGTTGATTTTTGAAAATTTTGGCCTAATAGCTTCAAAGGCTAGCAAAGACCCCACCTGTAGATAATTTGATAAGAAGGCAACGAAAACCAATATTGTGAACAAGGGAGCTAGGAGTGTGGCAGAGTAACGGAGCGCAACTAAGGCCATATTTGTCATATTGGCCTGAGTTACTTGGACAGATCCAATGTTACTCAAATAATACCGCATGAGCTCAGAAATATTATGATAGAAAAAGCCGCTTCCGAAGGTGAGGGTGAGAGTGCCTGCCAAAAGTACGGCCAAAGATGGAATCTCTTTGCTCTTGGCGACCTGGCCTTTTTCCCGAGCTTCTCTACGTCTTTTCGGAGTAGCTTGTTCTGTTCTTTCCTGAAAAGATTCCTGAGCCATTTCCCTTCCTTATTGACCGGCAAAAAGCCTTAAAGCTACTGGTATGAGCCTAAGGCTCCGTTCTAGATATTTTGAAAAAATAGGCCAGAAGAACTGCATCGAAAGCCCCAAGAAAAAAAGGCCCAGCCCTATGTTGAGGCTGAAGCTCACCATGAGCACATTTATTTGTGGTACCACTTTGGCTAAAACTCCAAGAGCCGCCTGGGACAGAAACAAAATAGCCAAGACTGGAGCCAGGATCTTAATAGAAAGCACAAACATCATCTGCCCCATGTCCATGAGCAATCTATGCAGGCTGGGGGCAAGCACGAGCTGGCCAGGTTTTAAAATGGAAAAACTTTCGTAGAGCCCATATATAATGAAATGGTGTGCATTACTGGTTAAGAAAAGCAGCAGTCCAATCAAATACACGAATTGAGCAATTATCACGGACTGTGCGCCGCTTGACGGATCGACCACATTGGCGACGCTGAAACCCATCTGAAAACCCGTCATCTGTCCTGCGGTTTGGAGTCCAGCAAAGAGCAGCCTCAGCATCAAAGCCATGGTCATTCCTACAAAGAGTTCCGCAACCACCAAGATCAGGTAAGATGGTAAATTTGTCGGAAAGGCTACGGGATCTATTTTCAGCAGTGGCAGCAGAAAGGTGGAAATCACCAGGCAAGAGGCAGCCTTTACTACCATTGGAAGGGTTTTGCTGCTGAATATTGGCATAAGGAATATGAAGCCAGCCACCCTCACAAGAATTAGCGAGAAGGCCTTGTAATTGTCCAAGATATTGGTAAATAGCACCTGTTCCATTGCCTGACTCACCTGATCATATGTGGAATGTTCAATATTAGACCCCTGGTATAGTCGACCATTTTGTTCATGATCCAAGGAAAGGCCACGAGCAGGCCCAAGAGCACTGCTACGATCTTCGGCACAAAGGTCAAAGTCATTTCTTGGATCTGTGTTACTGCTTGAAATATTGAAATGGCCAAACCCACAATGAGACCTATTCCGAGCATCGGCAAAGATATGAGCAGGGTGAGCTCTATTGCCTGTCTTGCCAGTCCTAATGCCATTTCTTGTGTCATATTTCGTACCTCATACAAAACTCTTAACAAGCGAGCCGACCAGCAGGTTCCATCCATCGACCAGCACAAAGAGCAGAAGTTTAAAGGGCAAGGAGATGAGAACAGGTGGAAGCATCATCATTCCCATGGATAGGAGAACACTTGAAACAACCATGTCTATTATCAAGAAAGGGATGTAGAGCACAAAACCTATTTGAAAGGCCGTCTTAAGCTCACTGATCATGTAGGCCGGGATGAGGACCAAGGTGGGGATTTCTTCCTTGGTTTTAGGCTCTTCGATTTTCGCCAACCTTGCAAAGAGGGCCAAGTCGTTCTCCCTGGTCTGATGGAACATGAATTTTCTCAAAGGCTTTTGAATTCTGGTGAAGGCCTCTTTTAAGCTGATTTCTTCATTCAAATAGGGCTGGATTCCTGTTTGGTTGGCCTGAGTCCATACGGGATGCATGATATAAAAAGTCAAAAATAGGGCCAGACCTAAAAGGACTTGGTTGGGAGGCATCTGCTGTGTTCCAATGGCCTGCCTTAGGAAGCCGAATACTACAATGAGTCTGGTAAAGGAGGTCATCATTAGCAAGATCGCCGGAGCAACCGAAAGGACGGTTAATATCGCCAGAATCTCGAGGGCAGTGGCCACTTTTCCAGGATCATCACTCTGGCCAACTTTGATGCTTATGTCAGGTACGGCAGCTCCAAAAGCATGGGTGCAGAAAGTCAGAAGCAGTGCAAAGGTTGCTGCCGCAAGAAGAATCAATATCGAATTTTTACTTTGGCGCCACGGTAGAGTCACACTCTTCCCCTTCAAGGCTGGCAAGCAGGTTCAACCCATTTTCAGAGGCACCCACTACAAGTCTCTTGTTTCCAACCTTAACTATTACGATATGTTTTTTGGGCAGTATCATCTTTGCCGCCACTACTTCGATCATGCCTTCTTTTCCCTTACTAAAATTCTTTCCCATTTGTTTTAATAAGTAGAGGGCAATCAGAAGGCCGCCCAGCACGACTGCAAGGGCACTGGCCATTCT
This sequence comes from uncultured Desulfobacterales bacterium, assembly GCA_964459155.1. Lineage (GTDB taxonomy): Bacteria > Desulfobacterota > Dissulfuribacteria > Dissulfuribacterales > JALVPX01 > JALVPX01. The sequence continues at coordinate 18,171 of CAYWKF010000006.1, read as the reverse complement.
TATGATTATTTTTGCAGCCTCCACAGTTAACCCAGCGTTTTGACCCTGTCTGCAGGGCTAATAATTTCGGAGAGCCGTATGCCGAACTTTTCGTTGACCACCACCACCTCACCCTTGGCGAGCAATTTATTGTTCACGTAAATTTCGGCTGGCTCTCCGGCCATTTTGTTGAGTTCAACTATTGAGCCCTGGCCTAGCTGAAGCAGGTCTCTTATTTGCATTCTTGACCTTCCAAGCTCTACGGAAATCTCTAAAGGCAGATCCAGTATGAATTCCAAGTTGTCTTGGCCCTGCCTTGATGAATCTGGTGATGAATCTTTATTAAAATTCTGGAAGTCAGCAGGTTCACTCTCTTGCTGTCGAGATACCTGCCCTAGATCTCCCTGGTTTTCTTGCATGGCCTTTGCCGCTGCAGAATCACCACCTGAAGCCGCCTCTTTGAACGCATCTTCCCACGAGATGTCATCTTCTGCTGCCTCATCCTTTGCCTCTGAGGATTCTTCGCTGGTCTCCTGGGGCGAGCCATCTTCCTGCACTTTTTGCTCCTCAGAAGACACTGCCTCTTGCGCAGCAGATCCTTCGTCGCCTGAAGTATCTTGTTGATCGCCTTCTTGTTCCAACAGCTGGTCTAGTTCTTCCTGTGAAAGCATAGCTACCCCTCAGTATTCTTAGTGAACGACTTCTTCCTCGTTTATAGTCTTTTCTATTTTTACTGCCCGCTGCCCCTTGAAGATCCCTGGGCTTGCCAGGAATTTGAGCTGATTCTGCACCAACACTGGCAAGACGGAATCAATGGAAGTGTCAAGCTGTATTATGTCCCCCTCGGTGAGATCCATAAGCTCCTTGCCTGTCAAGACAGCGCTTCCCAGAGGAATTCTTATTTCTACTGGTGCTTGCCTCAAATTTGAAATAAGCCCAATTTTCCAAGCAGGATCTTCAGCCTCATCTTTTTGTATTTGCCCCTGCAATTTCGATTTTATTGGTTGCAATACATTCAGTGGAATGCAGAGGGTTATAGCACCTGAAATTTCTTCAAGATCGACCTGAATCTTGCTCACTATCACTGCATCATCATCCTGGGCAATTTTTGCAAACTGTGGATTTATCTCACTGCGCACATATTTCACGTCCACTGGGTGAACAGAGTTCCAAGCCTTGTTGAGATCAATGAGCAGTGAGTCGACTATTTTTCTGATCAGTCGCTGCTCTATGGAAGTAAATTCCCTGCCTTCAATACGCGCCTGACCTATGGTGGTTGAACCAAGAAATATTTCCACTATGGAAAAGACCAGTAATGGATCGAGCACCATCATAAAATTGCCTGGTAGCGGTTCCATTTTTAAAATATGAATGTTTGACGGCACCGGGACCCGTCTCAGGAAGTCTTTGAAGGCGATTATCTCCATGGGCAGCAAAGAGCTGTCCACCACCATTCTTAGCACTGAAGAAAGTGTGCTTCTGAGACCACGGTTGAAATGATCGTTTACCACATCGAGAGATGGGTATTTCACCCGGCTCATTTTTATGGAGTTGGCAAAGTCATAAGGCACAACCTCAGAGTCGTTGTGGCTTTTCACAGTCGACTGGTCAGGGGCTGGTTCCTGGATTTCATCCAGACCACCAAGTAGGGCGTCTATTTCGTCTTGGCTCAAAATCTGGTTCATGGATGCTCTGCCTTTCCTTTTTTAACCTCTTATTGGACTACAAACTGAGCAAAATAGACATTTAAAAGCCTGTCAGGGCCTAAAATACGTTCTACACGGGCAGTTATCTGGTCTCTAAGCCTTATCTTCCCTTCCATGGTAAGGATGTCTGCCATGGTCTGGCTGGTTAGGAGCATTATTATGTCATTTCTAATTTTTGGCAGAACCTTGTTTACCTCTTCCTTTGCATCATCGTCTGCCACTTCAAGGGTAATAGTAGTTTTCAGGAAATGGCGTGCTTTAGGATCGGCAAGATTTACAATAAAAGGATCAAGATTGACCATGATCCCAACCTCTTGTTTCTTCTTTGCAACGGCCTTGGCAGGCGCCTCATCCTTTGCTAGTTCGGCAGCAAGTTCCTCTTCGCTTGGACCGGCCATCAAAAAAAAGTAGGCACCTCCACCAGCTCCCAAAAGAAGCACCAAGCCAAGGATGATAAAAAGCAACAAGGGTTTTTTCTTTTTAGGTTCTTCCCCGTTCTTTTGTTCTTTTTCTTTGTCTGCCATATATGATTCCCCCTTAGGGTTTTGCGCAAAGTAGTATTGAGCAACACCTGTGCCACTTTGCAGAAAATGGCTTGACTTGTTAACTATTTGAAAAAATATAGGAAATCTAAAATTGAACTAGGAATACTTTGCCTGTTTCAGCAATGTTGATACGTGAGGGCAGTCAAAAGTTTGACTTGTTGCCTGCTTTGCGAATTATTTTGGTTGTGGAGAGATTGTATCGAAAAGGTATTCTTACAATTTGCCCGCCATGGGCTAGGACCGTGTCCCTACCTACTATTTCTTCCTCTTTCCAGTCTGCACCTTTAACAAGTACATTGGGAATCAGTGATTCGATGAGATGAGCAGGATCAAGATCGTCAAAAATTACTACATAATCAACACATTCAAGGGATGCCAAGACCCTTGCCCGGAAATCTTGGGAGTTTATCGGTCTTGAGGGACCTTTGATAGAGCGGACGGAAGAATCACTATTGAGGCCTACTATTAAAAAATCGCCATATCGTCTTGCCCTGGTCAAGTAGTCCACATGGCCTGCATGGAGAATGTCAAAGCAGCCATTAGTGAACACGAGCTTCTGTCCAAAGGCCTTGCGTTTCATTGAGACTTTTAGGAGGACACGTAGTTCGACTATTTTCGACTCTGGAAGAGGAGGCCAGCCAGAAGAAGGCCTAGCAGTACAAAAAATGTTCCTTACCCGTTCCATTTCCTCCATGTCGACTGTACATGAGATTGCAGATTCCTGCGATTCGATTGTTGTTTCAATTTTTCCTGTAGGGGAAAAAAGGGATGTTCTGCCTCCAAACTCTACTCCTCCAAAAATTCCGACGCTATTCACACCAGCCACGAAACATTGATTTTCGATGGCCCTGGCTTTGAGTAGTGATAGGAAATGATCTATCCTGTTTCTTGGCCATAAGGAAGAGTAGACCAACAGATCTGCACCCTCAAATATCGCTTTCCGGGCGAGTTCGGGAAAGCGGAGATCGAAACATATGAAAGGTGCAATCGTGATGGTACCGCCACGGACCGGGATATCAAAGGTGGTAATCTCTTCTCCCCTGATAAAGACTTTGTCTTCGTGCATGGGCCCAAACAGATTGATTTTTCTGTACACTCCAGATACACCTTTGGGAGTAACAATGAATGATGAGTTGTAAAGCCCTTTGGGGGACGCTTCCTCTAAAGGCTCAACCATGGGACTGACAAACGAAATCCCCAGTCTTTGCGAGATGTCGCTCAGCCCTTTTAGAAGTTGTTGGCTTTCATATTTGGAAATATTTTGGTCAGGCCCCAAAATGGAGCTGTTCCACAATTCTGGCAAGATTAAGAGATCACACCCTTTAAGCTCGTAACGCTCTATGAAGCTGGTGAGTTTTTCCAAGGCAGCTTCATGGTTGAGCCTCTGTGCCTTTGTTTGGATCAGGCCTATGTTGACTTTTTTGGGCAATGTCTAAACCCTAATGCGCCATTCCAGCGTCTTTTCTATGCCGGTTTTTAAATCTGTCTCAGGTTTCCAGCCCAGCCCTTTTGCTGCCTTGTCTATCCTGAGGCAGCTTTTGGTCAGGTCGCCTGGCCTGGCTGCCTGTCTGTCGGGTGACCTCAATTTAGGATCAAGGTTCAGCTTATCGGCCATTACATCAAAAATAGTCTCAAAAAGTTTTAGTGTCCTCGTTTCAACATTGGTACCTATATTGAAAGCATCATTGGGCCTACAATTTAAGGCAAGCTTGTTGGCTTCTACCACATCGCCAACATAGCAATAATCCCTGATCATGCCTGCCGGTTCATCCTCAAAATGGAACAAGGTGCACGCTTGGCCCTTCAACAGCCTGTCCATGAATATGGCAACGACCCCTGCCTCCCCGTGGGGAATTTGACGCGGTCCATAGATATTGGCATAGCGCAACACCACATATTCAAGGCCATATTGATGATTGTAAAAGGCCAGGTAGTCCTCTGAAACTGCCTTGGCAATAGCATAAGGGGAAAGAGGCTGGGGAGGATACTCTTCAGAGGTGGGATATTCCTCTGCCTCGCCATAAATGGCACCTCCTGAAGAGATGAAAATTATCCGTTTGGTTCCAACGTCTTTTGCACCCTCTAACAGATTTATGAATCCGCTGACATTTACAGAGGCATCAAAAAGCGGGTCTTCCACTGACGCCGGCACAGATATCTGGGCAGCGTGGTGATTTATTACATCTGGCCTTTCATATTCCAGCATTTTGTGCAGCTCCTCGGAACGGATGTCCATCAAGTAGAATTTTGCCTCAGGATTCAGATTTTCCCTTTTGCCGGAATATAAGTTGTCTACGACAACTACCTCGTGTCCCTCTTCAATATAGGCATCAACTACATTTGAGCCTATGAAACCTGCGCCTCCGGTTACCAAAATTTTCATATTCTCTCCTTGTCTTTTGACCAAACAACTATTGTAAAGATGTTACCATTTGATTCGGGACATTCGCAATCACTGATAAATGCCTTGCAGGCAGTGGTTAAGCCAATGACATACCATTTGTGGCAGTCAACCTGCTGAAACGTAAAATATTCCTGCTAGGGATCCAAAACGCAACTTTTGTCTGTGTAAAGAGTTAAAATAGAAATTACCAAAAAGTTGAAATATATATTTTTTGTGTTAAAAGAATCATATTCCTATTTTAGAGGTTTACTGTTTGAAATAGGATGGGGAGTGGTCCTTTTATATCGATCTGCCAAAAACGCTCATAATGCATATCAAATGCGAAACACGGCCCCAGTTGGCCGAAACATCAAATATGGAGGTGGCAGTAATGCGTATGAAAAGAGTAATTGGTAGTGTTTTATCCTTGGCCTTGTGCCTTTTTGCGGCCACGAGCGGAAAAGCAGAACTTGTTTCCATCCCATTGATCAATCCAGGTGCTGAAACCGGTGACATGACAGGATGGACTGGTTCAGATTTTATGGCAAAAGGAACAGGCAGTCATCACAGCGGAAATTATCATTTCGAAGTAGAGCCATGGCTGGCAGACGATATGCTTCATGGAGTGTGGCTGAGGATGGAACAGCATGTTGATTTGTCCGCTTGGGCTGGCAGGATAGAAGATATAAAGGTGCATGGTTGGGCAAGACATGATCAGGCACAAGCCTATGGTGTAAAAGATGGGGACTATTATGAATATCAATTAGAAGCTTATGTTGGATATGACTTTTATGATATTAATGGTGATCGAATCCATGGCCTCAACAGACTTACAGAGGCCGATGGTTGGCAAGAAATAACTATGAATAGTACCTGGTATTCAAATTGGAATAATGTAAAAGGCGATATTTATTCAATTGAGGTTGAATTTGGCTACGTGCTATCTTCATGGGGCTCTCCCCCAATCGGAGAGCTTGACTGGGCCGACTGGGATTTCCTGCCTCCTGAGAACATGGCCTTTGATGATGTGCGTCTTGAACTTGAAGTCAATCCGGTTCCCCTACCTTCAGCAATCTTGCTGTTGGGGAGTGGTTTGACTGCACTTTGCTTTAGGAGAAAAAAGAAGTAAGCCTGGTTGCAATAATCACAAATGTATTATTTAGCCTTGCATCAGGCCTTGCAGGACTTGATGCAAGGCTTTTTAATTAAAGATATTGTGAATTTTTTAAAAATATATTAAAAATGACGTGTTGGGGGATGGGAGAAAGTGTAAGAATCTGACACTTTCTCATAGTGAGGTTAGAAAAATTAGCCGCGTAGGTCTTTAATCTTTATGGGAGGTGGAAAAATGAACATCAAAACAATCACTTATTGCTGCTATTTTGTTATTTTCTTATTATCGTGTCCATTAAGGGTTAATTCAGCTACTATTGCCGTACCGATAGTAAATCCAGGTGCAGAAACAGGGGACACGAGTGGATGGAACAGTGAGGGAATCACTGCATTAGATTCTGGTGATCATCATAGTGGCAATTACCATTTTGCAGTTGACAACAATTTGCTGGACCACTTGCTTCAAGGTGCGACAATGGGTATGCATCAACTCGTGGATCTTTCTGCATATGCTGGACATATTCAAGACATCTCCGCCAAGACTTGGGCGTTGTTTGATTCTGCCATGGCCGAGGGCCTGAAAGATGGCCAACTATATTACTATCCTCTGAGTGCATCCATAGGGTTTGATTTCTATGATACTGGCGGCCATCATATCTATGGAATTTATGAAACGAGATACCAATCCCGTGCTTGGCTGCAATTTGGCCCCAGTGCAACTAATTATCTATATTGGGACCAGTTGAAAGATTATATTGGTGCTGTTGATCTTAATGTATTTTTTCAGTTAGATACTTATGGGAAACCGTCAATAGATCAACTTGATTCGATTAGTTGGGTCGTCAGCCCTCAAAATCTATCTCTTGACGATGTTAGCTTAGAAATCGAAGTCAGCTCATCACCTACACCATCCGCCATATTGCTCCTGGTGAGCGGGTTAGGGGCCATAGGTCTTTTCAAAAGAAAAGTAGCATAATTTAGATCAAGAATAATCAAGGCCTTGAATCAATGCCTTTTTGGTGTTGTTTCAAGGCTTTTTTGTTTCAAGACTGGACAAATATTCAACTCCACCCATACTAAATTGCATAGAACAGATTAACAGGGTATAGAATTGTCTTCCAAGCAGGCCTTGCTTGCAGAATATTGATCACCTTCTCCAGAAGGAGGAAAAATGCCTAGGGTAACTTTTACGCCTTCAAATGTACAAATAGAAGTGTCTTCGGATGAGAATCTTCTGCGGGCTGCCATGCGTGCAGGAGTACATATAAATGCCTCTTGCGGCGGGGCAGGGGTTTGCAACAAGTGCAAAATTTTCGTGGAAGAGGGCCAGGCAGAAGGTGAAAAGCTGCCTGACGGCGGGTACAAGGCGTGCACTACCGTGGCGCTGACCGATCTCGTGGTAAGGGTGCCAGTCGAATCTGAAATGGACAGGAAGGCCCTGGTCCGTGCCGAAGGGGCAAAGGCCGCCTCCTGGATACAGGTTCAGGCAAAGGTGTTGGAACGGCCGCTGGATCCTGTAATAAAAAAGACCACGGTCACCCTTCCTGAACCGACTCTTGAGGACAGTGTAAGCGACCTAGAGAGGCTCCAGAGGGAACTGAGCCAAGGAAAGCTTCAGGGCGTGACTTTGGAGGTGGACAACCAAATATTGCGAACGTTGCCAGAGGCGCTGAGGGCTGAAGATTGGCTTGCCACGATCAGCATAATGGAGGGCAAGCATCCAGATACCAAGAGACTCATACAAGTTCAGCCTGGCAATACCACCAGGTTCCACCTTGCAGCAGCTATTGATATAGGGACAACCACTGTTTCTGTTCAGCTCTTGGATTTGGCATCCGGTGAGATATTGGCCGAATCTTCAGATTACAACCCTCAAGTCAGCTATGGTGAAGACGTCATATCACGCATGGAGTTTGCTAGAAAAGGCGAGGGGCTTAAGATCCTGCAAGATAAGATAGTCGAATGCCTCAACAGGCTCATAGATGAGATTTGCAGGGAAAGTAATACGGAAAAAGGGGATCTGAGCCTTCTTTCTGTGGCAGCCAACACGGTAATGACACACTTTTTGCTTGGCCTTGATCCCAGATATTTGAGAGCAGCGCCTTACGTTCCTGTTGCCACACAGTTTCCGCCAGTGCGTGCACGTGAGATGGGTTTCAACGTGCCGGAACATGTGCGCATTTTCATGGCGCCATGTGTAGCAAGCTATGTTGGAGGAGATATAGTCGCAGGCGTAGTTGGTTCTGGGCTCAATCGTCAGCCCGAGTTGACACTGTTCATAGATATCGGCACAAATGGCGAGATAGTGTTAGGCAATCAGGATTGGATGGCGTGTGCGGCATGTTCTGCTGGGCCTGCCTTTGAAGGTGGAGGCATAGAACATGGCATGCGGGCCACCACTGGAGCAGTGGAGGTCGTTCATATTCACCCAGAGACATATGAGCCAATGGTGCTTACGATAGGGGGTAAAAAGGCAAAGGGAATATGCGGGTCAGGTATCATAAGCCTGCTTGCTGGTCTTTTCACAACCGGTGTTATAGATCAGCAAGGGAAGTTTAGGCGGGATTTAAGGACTCCGAGGGTAAGAGAAGGCAGAAGTGGTTGGGAATATGTGGTGGTGGAAGCCGAAGCAACCCAGACTGGCAAAGACATCGTTTTTACTGAGGCAGACATAGAAAACCTAATAAGGGCCAAAGGCGCCATGTTTGCTGGATACCTCACCCTTCTTGAATCTGTGGGAATGACCATAGAAGATCTTGAAAGGGTTGTACTTGCTGGTAATTTCGGAAGTTACCTTGACCTTGAGCAGGCCATTACGATTGGGCTTCTGCCAGACATCCCGCGAGACAGGTTCTTCTTTGCAGGCAACACATCCCTTATGGGAGCTAGAGCTGCGGCCTTGTCGTGGTCTGTGATAGCAGAAGAGGGTGAAGTGGCCAAGATGATGACCCACTTTGATCTCAGCAACAACCCGAGTTTCATGGATCACTACGTTTCTTGCCTATTTTTGCCGCATACGGATTTAAGCTTGTTCCCGAGCGTGAAGGTCAAATAATTGGAAGTGACCTTCTGGCTGCTTCTGCAAAATCTTCGGGATAGTGCCCAGTTACCCACCTTTCCTGCCTTTCGCTGAAGGCACCAGGGGAATCGCAATGTCGCGGCAGGAAAAAATAGAGCAGCCGCTGGTCGTTGTCTGGATTATCAAATCGCTTGGAAATCTCACCACATGTCACCATCTCTGCCCCCATGTTGTCTAAGGTCTTCATGGCCAACAAAATTGCCGTGTCCAGTGAACGACGTATCTCTGGTCCTGTCTCAAGGATATTTCCTGATCTTTGTTTCGTAATAACCTGGATTTCGCCTTGGGAGCGTTGTGCCTTTGGTACAAAGAGCATCACATTTTCATCTTCCCAGATTATCAATGAGGATGGAGACTTGGACCCTCCATCCGTCCGTTCATTGTTTTCAATGGCCTTCAGATAGGCATCAAAGAAAGGGACACCATGGGCAGAATAAAAACGTAGACAGAAATCAGCCACCAAGTCGCCTATAGCATAACTTGGTATGCTGCTGCCTCCTATTGCATTTACATAGGGCCTTATCAAGGCAAATTGATTGTGAACCTGCTGATGAGAAGCATGCAACCTGTAGCCGGATGGGGCAAAGTCAAAGCCGTAGTTCCAGCCCCACAGTGTAGAAGTATATGGAAGATCAACGTCCTGTTCCACCAGTTCCAATATTTTTTCAAGGATTTTTTTGCGCATGCATTCAAGGGAATTGTCTGGCAGGGAACAGGTGTGTTCATTGATGTTGAAGTCTTCAGCCACATCCATTGAAAGGGCAAGCTGAACATAGATCCGTTGGTAGTAGAGGTGACGTAGCCCTCTTACATCATCCAGACTCAGCTGAGATGCCTTGTAACGTACACAATCGTGGGCCATGTTTGAAGCATAGTGGCCCCAGGGTATGTAGCTGTTTGCGCGCAAGTATTCCCAAACATGGCTCTCTACACCGCTGCAAAATTCTCCCACTATCGGGCTGGTTCCCTGTACTCCTGGCTTGAGCACCATGGCCAGCTTGTAGTCGTAGGGAAGGGAGGGGTTGTTCCCAAGTATTTCAAATAGTTCGTGGTCATGTATCACAGGCTTAAGCTCACCATTTTCTTCCCTTTGGAATTTTATTCCGCAAGCTTTCCCATCACTGGTAAATTCCAGGCTGCAGGCAAGCCTCGCCAAGGCAACAAGCACTTTTTCGTTTCTACTCGTTTGGGCAGCCGCAAGGCGCAAAGATCTTGGAAGCAGGCCTATGTCAAGAGTTTTTCCGTCAATTCCCTTAATCTTTGCTGATACTAGTGAGTCCAAAAAATCCTCAGGTTCATTTTTAGGCAGTGAAAATCTAAAATCATGGGCACCGTGTGCAAACCTATCAGCTGGCCCTGTCAAAATATAGGTGGCACCCCAGAATGGAAAGGGGTTTGGAATTTCAACAATAGGTTGTGCGCCTTGGAACTCCAAGTCACCATGAGGAAAGTTGACACGATTTTCTACTGGCTGACCATCTTCTGTGTGGCCTAATTTTGATATTGAACTATTTTTCCTGAGATTTTTTACAGTATAAGCTGGTTCATGAATGCCCCACACAAACCTTCCGTCTGGTGAAACACAAGTTCTACCATTTGGATTATACACAGTTTGGCCTCCTCAATCGGTTTCGTGGAGTCTATTCTATTCAAGATCGTACAGTTCGCAATTTTGTTTCAAGGCGTATATGCTTTTATAATGACAATAAAAGGGCTATAGTTATATTTTTAATTTTATTGAACGGTTTAATGAAATATGCCTAAATCAGAAGAAAAATCAATAGATTACCTTTTAGCTCAGGGCAAGACAAAGAGGCAGGTGTTTGATTTGCTCTCTGAGGAATTTTCACAAGATAGTCTTCTCTTTCACTTGAACAATGTTCCTATGCCTAGGCAGCGTAGAAAATTCCGATTCTTCAACTTTTCGTTGATGGTGCTGCTGTCATATATAACCTTAAAAAAATTGATAATTGCCTATCTTTTTAAAGATTATGCCATAATTATGCTTTCCTCCCTGGTTGTCCCAATAATAAACCTCTATCTTCTCAGGGAGATCTGGAAATTTCATAAGATCGGTTATCAATTCCTGGCGCCACTCTCATTGCTTGCCTTGGTGTACTCCGAAAACAGGGTCATGCCAGATCTTGCCATCTACCTGTTGATTTCTGCCCTTTCAGCGTTTCTTTATTTTAAGTTGTTTCCAAAGCAAGAGCAGGTCAAATTGCCATGATAGGTCAAAACGAACTTTACACGCTGCAACTCAAAGATATCGTACCTGTGAGGCTGCATAACTGGATGACTGGTGTTCGCCGCTGGCTTCACCGCTATCCTGAACTTTCGTTCGAGGAATTGAAGACATCAGCCTACATTGCAAAGACTCTGAAAACTTTAGGTATCCGCTATCAAAACAACATAGCCAAAACTGGATTGGTAGCGGAGTTAGGAGATCTCAATGGAACAGGTCCTTGCGTGGCTCTGCGTGCAGACATGGATGGTCTGCCCATAGAAGAAAAGACAGGCCTGCCATTTTCTTCTCTCCATCCAGGAAAGATGCACGCCTGCGGGCATGATGGCCATGTTGCCATGTTGCTTGGTGCAGCTTCAATTTTGAAAAATACACGTTTTGATGGTAAGATAAGGTTAATTTTTCAACCTGCGGAAGAAGGTGAGGGCGGTGCGCGGAAAATGGTGGAAGAAGGTGTTCTTGAGGGAGTTGACGCGATCTTTGGAGGCCATGTAGATCGCCATTTCAGGCCAGGTGAAATAGCAGTGCAGCCAGGTCTAATATGTGCCTTTACGGACACCTTCAGAGTAGAGATAAAGGGCAAGGGAGGGCATGCGGCCAAACCGCATGAAACCGTAGATTCTATCGTAGTGGCTAGCCTCCTGGTCATGAGTATCCAGACCCTTGTATCAAGAGAGGTGGATCCTGTTTATCCCAGCGTAGTGACAGTGGGCCGGATTCAAGGTGGATCTGCGTCCAATGTCATAGCGGAAAAGGCCATTCTTGAAGGCACCATAAGATCCACCCATTCGGATGTGAGGCGCCAGATTATAAAAGGGTTGAAGAGGATGGTACGCTCAATGGGGGATCTTTATGGCGCAGAAACCAACATTCTTCTTACTGAAGGGTTTCCTCCGGTAATCAATGATCCCAGGGCGTCTGAAATAGCAGCTGAAACAGCAGCGGCCGTGGTTGGAAAAAGTTGCGTGCCAGGGCTAAAATATCCAAGCTTGGGTGGCGAAGATTTTTCATATTTCCTAAAAAAAGTGCCGGGATGCTTTGTCCGATTCGGAGCTGCCAAAAAGGGGCTTGAAAACGTGCCTGCCCATAGCCCTTATTTTGACTTCGATGAGTCGGCACTGTCATTTGGGGCTGCCTTTCTTGCCAAAGTGGCATGCAGGGCCTTGGAAAAACTTGAAAAGGGAGAATTTTAGTAAAGAAATTTAGATAGTGGAATTTAAATCTAATAGAAATTTTACAATTGGTGTGGAGTTGGAATTTCAACTCCTTTCTCCGGAAAATATGGAACTTGTGCCAGCAGCGCCAGCCTTGCTAAAAAAGGTGCCAGTCAATCTCCGTGAGAGGATCAAACAAGAATTTATCCAGTCCATGGTGGAGGTGACAACAGATGTTTGCAGTTCCATGGACGAAGTGGAAGAAGATCTGAGTTCCACCATACGAATCCTTGAATCCTTGTGCCAAAAGGAGAACGTGGTCACTTTTGCCGCTAGCCTGCACCCATATTCCAAGGCACGTGATCAAAGGCTTTCTTCGAATGAGAGATACAAAGAGATTCTGGACGAACTTCAGATCGTTGGCAGAAGGCTCATAACTCAAGGGCTTCATGTGCACGTTGGGCTGCCAGATGGTCAGACCGCCATAAAGGTGTTTGATCAAATCAGGATATTTCTTCCACTTCTTTTGGCCCTTTCTACGTCGTCACCTTTTTTTCAGGGCGAAGATACTGGCTTATATTCGTACCGGTCCAAGCTCTTCAATGCGCTTCCAAGATCCGGCATGCCAGAGCCCTTGGGTTCCTGGGAGAATTATACAAAACTCATCGATTTGATGAGGAGGGCAGCCATTATAAAAGATCCCAGGGACATATGGTGGGATGTGCGGCCTCATCCTCACTTTGGAACCATAGAGATCCGAATATGTGACTTGCCTTCATCTATGGCGGATATTTTGGCAATAACTGCCATGATTCATGTGCTAGTGATCGAGCTAGCCACTGACAGCCTGAGCTGTCCAGTGAGCCACAGAGCTGTTATCACCAACAACAAATGGAATGCACTGCGACGGAGTGTGGACGGAAAGTATGTCGAGCCATATAATCTTCGCCAAATACCTACTAGAGATGCACTGCTGGATCTCGTAGAAAGGCTAAGGCCAGCTTCAGAGGACCGCGGATCTGAGAGGCACTTGAAGCAGATAAAAAACATTATTAAGAGGGGGACTAGTGCTCATTGCCAAAGGCGGCTGTACGCGCAATCTGGCAGTTTTCCTGAAATGATCAAAGCGATGAGAAAGGAATTTTGGAATATTGAAAAGGCATAAAGGAATTGTAGCTACTGGTCATCCTGAGGTTAGCAAGGCTGCCATTCGAATGCTGCAGATGGGAGGCAATGCCTTCGATGCAGCGGTGGCAGCGGGATTTGCTGGCGCAATAGCCGAGCCGGCCTTGACGAGTCTGGGCGGCGGCGGGTTCTTGCTTGCCAGAAATCCATCAGGTAAGGCCACGCTGTTTGATTTCTTCGTTGACACCCCTGGAAAAGGAAAACCGCTTGAGGACTTGGAGCCCCACTTTTTTCCAGTAACCATTCAATTTCCTAGTTCAACCCAGGATTTTAACGTTGGGCTTGGTTCCGTGGCAGTGCCTGGAAATATAAAAGGCTATCTCCATGTCCATAAAAAATTGGGTTCACTTCCGCTTAAGGAGATCGTGCAACCAGCCATCACCTTGGCCAAGCAAGGTGTGACTTTGAACAGGCATCAGGCCTACTTTTTGAACATGCTGAAGCCGATAATGGTAGTGACTGAGGCAAGCCGGAAGATTTTTGAACCAAATGGGAAATATGTCCAAGAAGGAGACACTCTTTGTAATAGTGAGATGGCAGATTTTCTTGACAACTTGGCCCACGAAGGTAGTGCTGACTTCTTTTACAAAGGAGAGATAGCCCAGCGCATTGTTTCAGACATGGAGGCAGGAAATGGGCTTTTGACCAAAGAAGATCTTGCCAGTTATGAGGTTCTGGAAAGAGAACCGCTCATTGCAGAATACAAGGGCTTTTTGTTGCTGACTAATCCTCCCCCTTCTTTTGGAGGGGTGCTGATCAGGATGGCCTTGGAACTCTTGTCGAGGCTAGATATGAGCAATCTTGAGTGGGGCACGTCTGAACATTTGCTGGCAGTAGCATTGGCTCAGCGCGAGGTTGAAGATCTGCGTACAAAAAATTGTCACCAGATGGATGAACTACTGCGCAGGAATGAGATTTCTGAAGCTGCTGACTTCTTGAGGAAACGGCTCTGGTCCAGGGGAACAACCCATGTATCGGTTGCAGATGCCTATGGCAACGTTGCCAGCATGACGACTTCCAATGGTGAAGGCTCCGGCTACATTGTTCCAGGTACGGGGATTATGTTGAACAACATGATGGGAGAAGATGATCTTCATCCAGAAGGCTTTCATTCCAGTAAGCCTGGACACCGGGTTTCATCCATGATGTCGCCCTCTTTGCTGCTTCACAAAGGCACTGTTAGCCTTGTGCTTGGAAGCGGTGGGAGTAAGCGTATACGCACTGCCTTGGTGCAGGTCTTGCTCAATTATCTCGATTTCGGTTTGGATATCGAAGCGAGTGTTAGGGCACCAAGGCTCCACTGGGATGGCAAAAAGCTTCAGATAGAGCCTGGATATGGCAAAGGCTCCATTGAAGCCCTGAAAGAGGAGTTTGAAATAAATGTATGGGAAGACATCGATGTCTATTTCGGGGGTGTACACGCAGTGGAGCCTGGCGGCAGCGGCGCTGGAGACCCAAGACGTGGTGGTTGCGTAATGAAATTACCTGGGTAAAGTCTTTGAAAGCCACTTTTTAGGATCGTTTTTATGATAAAGCCAAGTTTTGAAGAGTTTAAAAAGGCTGCTCAAGATGCCAACATAATTCCAGTCTATGGAGAAATGGTAGTGGACATGGACACCCCGCTTTCTCTCTACGCCAAGATGGGCGAAGGAACATATTCTTTTTTGTTCGAAAGCCTTGAAGGCGGGGAGAAATGGGGACGGTACAGTTTCATGGGGTTTGATCCATTCCTGGTAGCAGGTTCCAAGGGCAACTCTTTTTTTGTACAGGGGTCTGAAGGTAGGGTTGAGAAAGAAGTTGCCGACCCGATCGAGTCCTTGAAGGAGCTGATGTCTACTTTTGTTCCAGCAGGCATGGAAGGCCTACCAAGATTTTATGGCGGAGCCGTAGGTTACCTAGGTTATGATATGGTCCGCTTCATGGAAAGGCTTCCAACTCATCTTGAGGACACTGCAGGCTTCCACGATTCACTCTTTATGTTTCCCAGTTTGTTGCTCGTGTTTGACAATATTAAACAGAGCCTAAAGATCATTCATTGTGCTTACAAGGATGAGGAGAACACGGTTGAGGAGCTTTATCACAGGGCTGTTTCATCAATAGAAGAGGTCAAAAAGAAGATATCCAAGGGAATTGATTACCCAAGGCCAAATTCTGAAATAGAAAAGACTTCCCTTAAACCCCAGGTTGACCAAGAGCGTTTTGAGGAGATGGTCAAAAAGGCCAAGGAGTACATCAGGGCAGGTGACATAATTCAAGTGGTGCTGTCACAGCGTTTTGCAGGTAGGAGCAACCTACCCCCTTTTGAGATATACAGGGTGTTGAGGAGGATCAATCCGTCTCCATACTTGTATTATCTGCGCATGGATGATGAGGTCCTCATCGGTTCTTCACCTGAAATATTGGTGAGGCTTACTGAAGACAAAATCGAACTGAGGCCTATTGCAGGCACAAGACCGAGAGGCGCTACTCCGGAAGAAGACCTGGCTCTGGAAAAGGATCTCTTAAAGGATCCCAAGGAGCGGGCAGAGCACCTCATGCTGGTGGACCTAGGTAGAAATGACGTTGGCCGGGTGGCTGAAATGGGCTCGGTCAGGGTGGATGATCTCATGGTCATTGAGCGCTATTCCCATGTCATGCACATAGTGAGCGGTGTGACAGGAAGATTAAGGCAGGACAAAGATATGTTCGATTTGTTGAGGGCATGTTTTCCAGCTGGTACTGTGAGCGGGGCGCCTAAGATAAGGGCCATGGAGATCATAGAAGAGCTTGAGCATGCCAGGCGTGGCCCATATGCAGGGGCAGTGGGCTATTTGGGTTTTTCAGGCAACATGGACTTTGCCATCACCATAAGGACCTTGTGCCAAAAAGGGCAGATGCTCTACCTGCAAGCCGGGGCTGGAATAGTCGCTGACTCAGATCCAACAAAGGAGTGGGAAGAGACTTTGAACAAGGGCAGGGCCTTGATGAGGGCTATAGAGATGGCTGAAGGGGGCAGTTAAGTGTCCAGAGTAGTAGTAATAGACAATTATGACTCCTTTACGTACAACCTCGTGCAGGCCCTCGGAACTTTGGGCGCTGAGGTGCTGG
Source organism: uncultured Desulfobacterales bacterium (assembly GCA_964459155.1). Taxonomy (GTDB): domain Bacteria; phylum Desulfobacterota; class Dissulfuribacteria; order Dissulfuribacterales; family JALVPX01; genus JALVPX01. The sequence continues at coordinate 1,695 of CAYWKF010000006.1, read as the reverse complement.
TTGTGAGAAATGACCAGGTAACAGTGAAAGAAGTGGAGGAAATGTCACCAGATAGGCTGCTAATATCACCCGGGCCTTGCACTCCACATGAAGCAGGCATATCTGTGGAAGCAATTCGTTTTTTTGCAGGGAAAATACCTATCTTGGGTGTGTGCTTGGGCCATCAATCCATTGGATCAGCCTTTGGTGGGAAAATCGTGCGCGCCAAAAGGCTGATGCATGGCAAGACATCCATGATACGGCATGACAGCAAAGGGGTATTCAAGGGATTGCCCAATCCTTTCGAGGCCATGAGATACCACTCTCTTATAGTAGAAGAAGATACTCTGCCAGAATGTTTGCTTCCCACTGCATGGTCTGAAAAAGATGAACTAATGGGCTTGCGTCACAAGACATTAAAGGTTGAAGGTGTACAATTTCATCCAGAATCAATAATGACGCCTGAGGGGCCAAAACTTTTAAAAAATTTTTTAAAAATGTAGCATAATATATTATGAAAATGATAAAAAATGCAATTTCAAAAATTGTTAATAATCAACATCTCTCTAAGGAAGAGATGATTCTGGTAATGGATGAGCTGATGGAAGGAAGGTGTACGCCTGCTCAAATAGGCGGCCTTTTGATCGGACTTAGAATGAAAGGGGAGACCGTTGAAGAGATAACCGGGGCAGCAAGTGTCATGCGCGAAAAGGCGCTCCATATTCCGGTAAAGCTTGATCCAGGAGAGCCTTTGGTGGATACTTGTGGTACGGGAGGAGATGGCGCAACAACTTTCAATGTATCAACCACATCAGCCTTCGTTGTAGCAGGGGCAGGTATAAAAGTGGCAAAGCATGGCAACAGGTCAGTCTCTTCAAAGTCTGGTAGTGCCGACGTGCTGGAAACCTTGGGCGTTTCGCTGGATTTGAGCCCGGAGCAGGTGGCTAGTGCAATAGAAGATATTGGAATTGGCTTTCTCTTTGCACCGAACCTCCATCCAGCCATGAAACATGCAATAGGGCCAAGGAAGGAGCTAGGTGTTCGCACAATTTTCAACGTATTGGGTCCTCTTACGAATCCGGCAGGTGCAAACGTGCAGCTTCTTGGAGTCTTTGACCCAAAACTTCCACCTATTCTGGCAGAGGTCCTGGGAAAGATGGGCGCAAGGCGGGCTTGGGTGGTCCACGGGCACAGCGGGCTGGATGAACTGAGCTTGACAGGACCCAATGTGGTAGCCCAATGGGACGGTGAGAAGGTTGAGGAACTTATTATAACTCCTGAAGATGCTGGCTTGAACTCCTGTTCCATAGATGATCTTTCTGGTGGCGATCCTGAAGAGAATGCTGCCATCTTGATGGATATATTGGAGGGGAATCTAGGGCCGAGAAGAGACATGGTGCTCATGAACAGTGGAGCTGTCATATATCTGGCGGGCGTGACCGATTCTTTGAAGGACGGGGTTCACGTTGCAGCTGAGAGCATCGACTCTGGAGCGGCATTACGCAAGCTCGAAGCCCTTAAAAAATACAAAAAATGACGATATTAGACAAAATTGTCGAACATAAAAGAGCGGAGGTGTCTAAGGCCAAAAAACGCGGCATTCAACCCATGGTAGCCCCGGACAATGCCTTGAGAGGTTTTAAAAAGGCACTCACAGAAAAACATGGAGTGGCCATAATAGCAGAGGTGAAAAAGGCCTCACCATCAAAAGGCTTG
>CAYWKF010000005.1:0-91860 GCA_964459155.1 uncultured Desulfobacterales bacterium | reverse complement strand
AGCCTTTTCATATGTGGATTTATATATCCGGTTTTTGGCTCTTGGGCATGGGGCAGCCTTTTAAATGGGAATGGCTGGCTTGAGAAGATGGGCTTCATAGACTTCGCTGGATCTACAGTCGTTCATTCAGTGGGTGCTTGGTGCGCTCTTGCAGGAGCCATGGTGTTGGGGCCACGGCTCGGAAAATACGGCCCAAAGGGGGAAGTCCGGGCCATTCCGGGCCACAATATTCCTTTGGCAGCCATAGGTGTCTTTATTTTGTGGCTTGGCTGGTTCGGTTTTAATCCAGGCTCCACCACTACCGCGGACACATCTATAGCCATGATTTTTGTCAATACCAATTTGGCAGCGGCAGCCGGTGCCATTTTGGCCATGATCACATCATGGACTTTGTTCAAGAAACCAGAAATAGGCATGACCTTAAATGGTGCCTTGGCCGGCTTGGTAGCAATTACGGCTGGATGCGCCAATGTTTCACCCACAAGCTCTTTGTTGATAGGTGCTGTGGCTGGCGTTCTTGTTGTGCTCTCTGTGCTTTTTATAGATCACAAGTTGAAAATTGATGATCCGGTTGGCGCTGTTTCAGTTCATGGAGTGTGTGGTGCCTGGGGGACTCTTGCTGCTGGCCTGTTCAATATGGGTGGGGTTACAGCAAAAATCATTACTACGCAGCTCATCGGCATAGGCGCGTGTTTCGTATGGTCCTTCTTTACAGCCCTGATCATGTTCAAGGTCATCGATGCCTTGGTAGGCCTCAGGGTGAGCGAAGAAGAAGAGATGGAAGGGTTGGATGTTACTGAACACGGAGGCCATGCCTACAACGACTTCATGGTGATTGAACACTAAAAACACAAAAAGTGAGGCAGCCAGGTGGACTCCTGGTTGTCACCGCATACGGGGGAATAGGACATGAGAAAAGTAGAAGCCGTGATCAAACCTTTCAGATTGGATGAGGTGAAGAATGCTCTAGATGCCATAGGTATCAAAGGTATGACTGTATCTGAGGTGAAGGGTTATGGACGTCAAAAAGGTCATAAAGAGGTGTACCGAGGGGCGGAATATGTCGTCGATTTCCTGCCCAAGGTGAAGGTAGAGGTGGTGGTGGAAGAAGGTATGGCTGAGTCTGTGGTAGCAGCCATTAGGGAAGCAGCCAACACAGGCAAGATCGGGATGGGAAGATATTTGTCCTGCCTGTGGAGGATGTAATTCGAGTAAGGACTGGTGAGAGGGGAAAGGAGGCAATCTAGGCACGACCGAAATGGTAACACTTCAACTTTTGAACCAATTCAATCTCAGACAGGAGGAAAGGATCATGAATGGAGTGCGGAAACGGTTTTTGGTAGCGGTATTGCTTTTGGGTTTAGTGGGCAGCGGTCTAGGCAGGCTTTCTTTGGCCAAGGCAGAAGAAAAACCAGCCTTTGACGGTTCGGTGAGCTTCTACAGCCAATATATTTGGAGAGGGTTCGAGTTCAGCCGGGACAGTGTGGTGATTCAGCCATCCATGACATTGGCATACAAAGGGGTATCGTTCAATATTTGGCAAAATATTGACACAGATCCTTGGTCGACATCTGGCAGAGGTTCCACAGACAACCTTAATGAAACGGATGTTACTTTGGCCTATGGGTGGGAGTTTGGTTCGTGGTCAGCAGAATTGGGTTATATCTGGTACTCACTGGACAATGCATATGACTCCCACGAAATCTACCTGAGTGCGTCCTGCAACGTCTTTTTGTCGCCTACCTTGACTGTTTACAGAGAGTTTGCCCATTATCCAGGGACGTACATCACCTTCGGTGTGTCTCATACAATTCCGGTGACGGCGGGCATGTCTTTGGATCTCGGCGCAGAGATCAGCTATTTGGATTCCAACGATGAAGGGGCCTATGCAGATCCTGGCGATCCAGATGACGAATACAGTGCTTTGCATACGGCACTTCTTTCTGCCTCTTTGGTGGTGCCTGTAAATGCGTACATTTCTTTGAGTCCAGAAGTCTATATTTCTCTGCCTCTTTCTGAAGATGCAGCAGACATAATCGGTGATACCGGAATGCACCAAGGCAGGGAAGTGAATGTTTTTGGAGGAGCAACATTGAGTCTTTCTTTTTGACCTTTTTCCCTCCTTCCCTTCCCAGGGAGCGTGCGGCTGCTTATTCCTCCCCAGGTACGGCGGCCGCACTTTTTACATTTTTGCTAATATGACAGGTTGTTTTTTACAATTTTGTTAGAAAAGTGTTGTCTGTAGTAAATTTGTTTGATGAAAAAGGCATTAAAAACAATAAGTTGTGTTTGGGTGCCTCTCGGAATCCATATTGCAATACAAACAAAGTTTAAAATTTAATCGAGTAATTAAGCCAACCTCTGGAGGGTAAATGGAACAGATTCAATCTGGAGATACTGCTTTTATTTTGGTTTCAGCAGCCTTGGTGCTGCTGATGACTCCTGGCCTTGGACTATTCTACGGCGGTATGGTCAGAGGAAAGAACGTGCTGGGAACCATAATGCAAAGCCTCATCATGATCTCTGTGGTGAGCCTGGAATGGGTGTATCTGGGCTACAGCATGAGTTTCGGTCCAGATATAAGCGGTTTCTTAGGGGATTTGTCCTTTGTTGGCCTAAAAGGTGTAGGGGTTGCCCCTAATCCAGACTATGCGCCAACAATCCCTCACATGGTATTTATGATTTATCAGTGTATGTTTGCAGTAATCACTCCAGCCTTGATGACAGGCACCTTCGCAGAGCGAATGCGCTTTGCGCCCTTTTTGATATTCAGTGTGCTGTGGGCAGTGTTGGTCTACAATCCTATCTGTCACTGGGTTTGGGGAGGCGGCGGCTGGTTGAAGGCAAAAGGAGTCCTTGATTTTGCAGGTGGTCTGGTCGTCCACCTTTCATCAGGTGCCGGGGCCTTGGCTGCCGCCATAGTTTTAGGCAGGAGAAAAGGTTACGGACGGGAAGGGTTTCTGCCCCACAATTTGCCCATGACACTCCTTGGCACTGCCTTGCTGTGGTTTGGCTGGTTTGGTTTCAATGGCGGAAGCGCCCTGGCTGCAGATGGAATTGCAGGCGTGGCATTTACCAATACCCATCTGGCAGGCATGGCGGGCATGGCCATGTGGGTTCTGGTGGAATGGCTTCACAGGGGTTATCCAACTACCTTGGGTGCGGCTTCGGGTGCCATTGCAGGGCTGGCCACAGTTACACCGGCAGCAGGTTTTGTTGGCCCCAATTCCGCCATTCTCATTGGACTGTTGGCAGGGGTTGCATGTTATGCAGCAGTAGCCTCCAAGACAAAGATTGGTTTGGATGATAGCCTTGACGTGGTTGGAATCCATGGTCTGAGCGGTGTTCTGGGCACCCTGTGCTTAGGGCTTTTCGCATCGAAGGCGGTAAATCCAGGAGGCGCCGATGGCCTTTTTGCAGGCAACAGCAGTTTTTTCGTAACTCAGCTCTTTGCCGTTGTCGTGGTTCTGGTCTACGCCTTTGTGGTAACCTTTGTCTTGCTGAAGATAGTAAATGCGGTTTCAAGGTTGCGTTTGAGTGTGGAAGACGAGGTTCAAGGCCTTGACCTCAGTCAGCACAGTGAGACCGCTTACAATTAATTGACAAGAAAGCAGGCGGAATAGTGCGTAAAATTGTTGTTAGCATACATGAGTTGGGTTAAGTGTGAATCAACAACATTCTCAAAAGGTTTTTTGGGGCCTTTTTATTTATAAAGGCCATGAATTTCCGCCTGTTAAAACTAAATTAGGAGGTAGGCTATCATGAAAAAAATAGAGGCGATTATAAAGCCCTTTAAACTGGATGACGTAAAAGAGGCCTTGAATGAAATCGGGGTGGCAGGCATGACTATTTCAGAGGTGAAAGGCTATGGCCGTCAAAAGGGCCATAAGGAAATCTACCGGGGGGCAGAATATGTGGTCGACTTCTTGCCCAAAGTTAAATTGGAAATTGTGGTTGAAGAAGCGAAGGCCGAAGAAGTGGTTGATAAAATCAGGGAAGCAGCCTATACAGGCAAAATAGGTGACGGCAAGATCTTTGTTCTGCCTGTTGAGGAGGTTGTGAGAGTGAGGACAGGCGAAAGGGGAAGAGAAGCAATATAGTCTGCACCCAGTCATGGCTCCCACAAGGGAAAAATATGCACTTTTAAAAAAGGGGACTGAGGCCGTTCAGGCCTTCTGGGACAAAGGCCTCGTAGGGCGCGCATTGCTGCAGGAGCATACCCGCGTGGTGGATGATTTTGTGTGCTCCCTTTTCGCTGCTGCTGCTAACGGCTTTGAATCTCCAAGGGGCATATCGCTTGTGGCACTGGGGGGGTATGGCCGTAAGGACCTTTTTCCTTTTTCAGATTTGGATCTAATGCTCCTATTTCATCCATCCATGGAGGATCGGGTTGAAGATATGGCTGAGCACATCTTTTATCCGCTTTGGGATTCAGGCCGGGAAGTGGGGCACGGTGTGCGCACAATAAAGGAGTGCATGGAGCAGGCCCAGAAAGACTTTTTCTTCCAAGTATCTCTGCTTGATATGAGGCACCTGTGCGGAGATGAAACCTTGACCGGAGAACTGGCTTCGGAATTCCAAAGGAAGTTCATTGAAGGCAAGCGCCGGGAATTTGTACACAAGATGCAAATTCACCGGGAGGAGCGCCACAAAAGGTTTGGGTCACATGTATATCTTTTGGAACCTAATATTAAGGAGAGTCGGGGTGGCTTGCGGGACCTACAGGCCGTTCTTTGGATAGCCAATGTGCTGTATGGTTTGAGTGGATTACAGCAACTGGAAGAAGCTGGCATTTTTACTAAGGCTGAGTTGGATAGAATGTCTGGGGCCTGGGACAATCTCATAAAAGTAAGAAACCGCCTCCATTTCGTATCTAACAGGAAGAATGACAGGCTTTTTTTTGAATATCAGGAACAGATTGCCAAGTTGTCTGGTCACCTTGACAAACAGGGGGTGCTAGGCGTTGAGCACTTCATGCGTGAGGTGTATGAAAACCTTCAGACCATAGCCATCTATTCGGATCTCTTTTTTGAGCATGTGGAGGAGACCGTCCGCCAACCAAGGTCAAAGGCTCAGGCAAAGGCGCTGGAGCCTGGCCTCGAGGTGATAAATGGCCGCATACATTTCAGCGATCCAAGTTTGATCGACAAAAAGCGGGTCCTCCTAATGAAACCCTTTGCATATCTGGCTACTGATGGAACTCCTCTATATCACCGCACCAGGCGGATCATCACCGAAAAATTAGATTTGATCGAAGAGCGGCAGCAGAAATCCTCCAGAATGGCAGCCGTGTTCTTTCAGGCGTTGGCTGGTAAATATGCAGGCGATGCATTGACCGCCATGCTCAATACCGGGCTGTTGGTAAAATATATCCCTGAATTCAACAAGATACGTTCATTGGCCCAATATGATATTTATCACATTTATTCAGTTGACCGTCATTCCATTGAGACCGTTAGGGTGTTGCACTCTTTGAAAGACACTCACAGTCACATTTTCCAAGAAATAAAAGAGCCGATCGTCTTATTTTTGGCAGGACTTCTTCATGATATCGGAAAAGGGCGCGGCGGAAAACATGCCTTAATCGGGGCCCCAATCGCTGAAGAAATAGGCAAAAGGCTCCATTTGGGAGATAAGAAGGTTCAGGCACTTCGTTTTCTGGTTGAAAATCATCTTTATTTAATGAAAATGGCCACACGGCGTGACCTGGACGACGAAGGTTTGATCATCAAGTGCGCCCGGGTCATAAAGGACCGTGACCTCCTCAACATGCTTTACTTGTTGTCTATTGCAGATGCCAAAGCCACAGGGCCGACAGTATGGAACGAGTGGAAAGGAGCCTTGCTGCTGGATCTGTACCTGAAGGTATCCCATTTGCTCGAAAGGACTGATCTCGTTGATCCAGACAGAGTCAAGGCAGTCCAGTGGATGCTGGATCAGATAAGGGGGTGTTTGGGTGACAAGGCAGGAAAAGAGCTTTGTCAGCTTCCAGAAGATTATCTTTTGAGCTTTACCCCGGAGGCCATATGCCACCATCTTGAGCTAAAGAAAGGGCTAGAGAATAAGGCCTTTGTTATGGAGGTGGAAGACAGGGGCCACTACTGGTCGGTCCTCTTTATGGCACCAGACAGGATTGGCCTACTCTCCAAAATTCTGGGTGTACTGGCTTTGCACAACGTACAGATATTGGCAGCTCAAATCTTTACCATGAAGGATGGAACTGCTGTAGATGTGCTGGATGTGTCTCCTGTGTCTGGCACTTGCATTGAGCCGGAAGACTGGGACCGCATCAAACATGACTTAGGGCTTGCCCTTTCGGACAAAATGCACCTGCCCTCCAGGCTTGCCAGAAAACACAAACCGGTTGGCACCGGGCAGCATCATCTATGCCTCAAACCAAAGGCAAAGGTGGTAGTGGATAATGAATCATCCGATTTTTACACCATCGTCGAAATACATGCAGAGGACCGGCCTGGACTCCTATTTGATATTACCCGCACATTCTGTGATATGGGGGTTGGAATTTATAGGGCAAAGATTGGCACTTCTGCAGATCAAGTGGTGGATGTCTTTTACGTATTGGATAGGGTTGGCCAGAAACTGACTGAGAAAGATTTTGTGACAGAGCTTGAAAATGCCTTGCTGTACGCAGCAGGCTGTGCAGGATAGCAAATAAAATCAGGCAAAAATACAAAAAGGAGGATTTCAGAGATGACCCCAAACGAAGTATTGGATTTTGCAAAAGAAAAGGGCATCAAGGTTGTTGATGTTCGCTTCCTTGATTTCCCAGGCGTGTGGCAGCACTTCACTGTACCTATTAAAGAGGTTGATGAGTCTGCCTTTGAAAACGGCTTCGGCTTCGACGGTTCCAGCATCCGGGGATGGCAACCGATTCACGCTAGCGACATGCTCGTGGTGCCAGATCCCAACACAGCCCAGATTGATCCTTTTTTTGAAGAACCCACCTTGGTTCTCATTGGCGACATCGTAGATCCCATTACCAAAGAAGCATATTCTAGGGACCCGAGGAACATCGCAAAGAAGGCAGAGGCCTACCTGAAGAGCACTGGTGTTGGCGACACCTGCTACATTGGACCCGAGGCCGAGTTTTTCATTTTTGATGATATTCGTTACGACAATGCAAGCAACGGTTGCTTCTACGAAGTGGATTCCTTGGAGGGTATTTGGAACACCGGAAGGGATGAATGCCCCAATTTGGGCTACAAACCGCGCCACAAAGAGGGCTATTTCCCAGTTCCGCCCACAGACAAATTCCAAGATATGCGTACCGAGATGCTCTTGGTATTGGAATCCTTGGGCATCGACACCGAGTGCCAGCACCACGAGGTTGCCACTGCTGGCCAGGCAGAAATTGACATGAGGTTTAAACCTCTCTTGGTTATGGGCGACCAGCTCATGTGGTTCAAATATGTGTTGAAAAACGTTGCATACAAATATGGGCGCACAGTCACCTTTATGCCCAAACCCTTGTATGGCGACAACGGAACAGGAATGCACACCCACATAAGCATCTGGAATGGCGACACACCAGTCTTTGCCGGCGACAAGTATGCAGGCCTTTCTCAGGACGCCATGTATGCCATAGGCGGCATCTTGAAGCACTGCCGTGCCCTCTGCGCCTTTACGAATCCGTCCACCAATTCCTATAAACGTCTCGTGCCTGGTTACGAGGCCCCTGTAAATCTTGCCTATTCAAGCCGGAACAGGAGCGCTGCGGTGAGGATCCCAATGTATTCCCAGTCTCCTAAGGCAAAAAGGATTGAGTTTAGGACTCCAGATCCATCCTGCAACGGTTACCTTGCCTTTTCCGCGTTGCTCATGGCTGTGCTAGATGGCATAGAAAATAAGATCGATCCAGGCGAGCCATTGGACAAGAATATCTATGACCTGCCGCCTGAAGAACTTGCCAACATTCCTTCAGCTCCAGGTTCATTGGATGAGGCCTTGCAGGCACTGAAAGAGGATCACGAATTTCTGCTCAAAGGCGATGTCTTCACACAGGATGTGATTGACATGTGGATAGAGTACAAGACAGAGAACGAGGTAAACGAAGTCAAGCTTCGTCCACATCCATATGAGTTTTTCCTCTACTATGACATTTAATCAAATCCAATAAGGACTACAGCAGAAAAGGGGCTGCAATATCGCAGCCCCTTTTGTTTGATCATCGTGTTTGCCTTCAAAAATTATTGCACTTTGTTCCTACTTTTGAATCCGTTTTTGCTCCAGCAATAGACCCGCATAGGCGGAATGTTAAGCAACTCCAGCTTTTTGTCGTGGCAGCAGCCCATTACTGGCTCACACAAGTCCGCAACCCGGTTTCTGGCCTGGTAGGCCACGAACTTGCCCCCATACACAAGCACCGACGATATTACTTCGATTATCTTGGTGCCAAGATTTCGGTCCAAGGTGGAAAACGGGATGCCGGAAATCACGACGTCAGGATTGGGGAGCCCATAGGTCCCAAGGATATCTTTCAGCTCCACTGCATTGCCAAGATGTGTTATGAGCCTGTCATCCTTTATTTGGCTGACAAGCTGGTGAAACAGTGGGTTTATTTCCACAGTCAGCAGTTTGGCTTCTGGCTTCATTTCTGCCAAAATGGCCTTGGTTGTACCACCGGTTCCGGGGCCCAGTTCAACAATCATATTGGCTGAGGCCACATTAGCGGTTTTGACAATCCTGCGTTCCAGAAATCTGGAACTTGGTACCACAGAGCCTATTTGCAACGGTTCCTTTAAAAATTGATGAAAAAATATTGTGCGACCATTCATTTTTATTATATGAAATCTTTCACCCGAGAATTTTGAGCCACTTTAATAAAAACTTTTAGTGCGTCAAGGTGATTATTCCTCATCGAGCCCCTCGATTTTGATTCGAGCTGATACAAATCTTCGGTTGCCTCTTTAAAATAAACATTTTCTCTCCTTTAATAGTCAAGAACTCGCAAAATATCAAAAAGTTCCTGTACAGTGAGCTGGCCCGGAGCCGTTGCACCCTTTTCCGTGCAGCTTGCAAAAGAAAAAGGGGCCCCCAGAGCCAGGCAGGCCACCCGGCTTATTTTGCCAATGTCTCCCATGCAGAAAGCAAGTAGTTTCAACTTTGGGACTAGTGCCAAACAGTAGAGGGACAACAATCTTTTCACATCACTTTGATTCAACGCGGTGGTCACCATTTTTATGATATGGGCACTGCATTCACCCATCTCTTTCAACATTTTTACAAGATCTTTATATGTTGGCGTTTTTTGGAAATCGTGCCAGGATACGATGACTTTACACGATCTTTCATTGGCATATGCCAACAATTCGTTCCGTAAACTTTTGTCGCTGCCAAACTCCACGTCAATGTATTCGGCACCTGCATTAACAGCTTGTTTCAAAAGACTTAACCGTTTTTCCTCTTCCTGCTGGATGTTTCCGCCTTCATTATGACGCCTGTTGGTAAAAATCAATGGCACAGGTGAAGCCTGCACAAGCTCTTCGAAGTCCACCGAATAAGGATCTTTGAAAAAATCCAAACGCACTTCTGCAAGAGATGCCTTGTCCTTTACTAGATTTACATGATCAAGGAACTCCGTGGCCCCTTTTGCTTGTATGGCAGCACAAATCATATGTGAACAGCTATGCAAAATAGGGGTCGCTGTCTGGATCTATGGTGGCTAGATATGAAGCAATGGCCGAATCGTAGCTACTTGTGGTCTCAAAGACCTTCCTTGCCAACGTAAACCTGGTTTTCAGCGTGGTGGCGCCATTGTTTGACTTCATTTCATCCAGCACCTTCTCGTAATCTCCTGGATCTACTACTACTGTGACATAACGGAAATTTTTTGCTGAGGATCTAAGCAGTGTGGGGCCGCCTATGTCGATATTTTCAATGGCTTCTGCCAGGCTCACACCTTCCTTGGCCACAGTCTTTTCAAAGGCATAGAGGTTAACCACCACTAGCTCAATAGAAGGAATACCATGTTCCTTCATTTGGGCCATATGTTTTTCGTTGTCTCTGATGGCAAGAATGCCTCCATGAACCTTGGGATGGAGCGTCTTTACCCTTCCATCCATCATTTCGGGGAAACCTGTAAGCTCTGAAACATCTTTTACTGCTACTCCGGCTTCTCTAATGACTTTCGCAGTGCCGCCAGTGGAGACTATCTCGACACCCATGGCAGCAAGTTCTTTGGCAAAGTCTGCTACTCCGCTCTTGTCTGTCACACTGATCAAAGCCCTGGTAATTTTGGTCATGGTTCCCTTCCTCTCCGCGCAAGTGTTTTTAAGAATGTTAAAAAATGATGGTCGGGATGGAGGGATTTGAACCCCCGACCCCAGCGTCCCGAACGCTGTGCTCTACCAGACTGAGCCACATCCCGACCGTGAACGGATTGTCATAATGTAACAGATGGTTGGGGTTGTCAACCAGCCTTCCAAAGGTTAGAAGGTTGTGTCAATAAAATAAACAGTTGAATTTGGATGTCATTATAGAACAGGAAGGTAATGGGATGAAAATTGAGGACTACTCTTTTGGAAGAATTGTTATAGATGGCCAAGTCTATACAAAAGACGTAAAAATAATAAATGGCAAGGTCATTCCTGAATGGTGGAGGGAAAGCGGGCACTTGCTACAGTATCAGGATATCGAAGACATAGTCAAGGCACGGCCTCACACCTTGATTGTGGGCACAGGATCGCCAGGCCGTCTGAAGGTTGATCCAGAACTGCCCAACGTGCTTGCAGAGATGGGAATCCGCGTGGAGACTTTGCCCAGCAGCCTGGCCAAGGAGCGATTTAACGAGCTTATCGAACTGCATGGCACAGACAAAGTGGCCGGAGCCTTCCACCTCACCTGTTAAGCTGCCTTGAACAAATCCATACCTGCCATAATGGTTGCTGGCACCCACAGTGGTTGTGGCAAAACATCTGTGGCTTTGGGCCTCATGGCCGCCCTGAGAAAAAGGGGCCTCAAAGTTGCACCATTCAAAGTTGGGCCTGATTTCATCGATCCAGGTTATCATAAGGTGGTGTGTCTTCAGCCATCACACAATCTTGACACATGGATGAATGATAAAGCCACTGTGAGGCAGATTTTCTCACAAGGCTGCAAAGGGGCCGACATAGCAGTCATAGAAGGCGCGATGGGCCTTTACGACGGAGCTGGCGGAAGATATGGTCCTGGAGCTTCGGCACACGTGGCCAAGGTGCTTGGCATTCCTGTTTTGTTAGTAGTGGACAGCAGCCACATGGCAGCAAGCGTGGCCGCTTTAGTAAAAGGATTTACCGAGTTTGACACTCAGGTCAGGTTTGTAGGCATCTTGATCAACAAAGTGGCCAGTGACCGTCATGAACAAATCATCAGGAGGGCCTTGGAAGGCTCGGGCTTCGAATGGTGTGCTTGTTTGCGCCGAAATGGTGCCATAAAGATCCCTTCAAGACATCTGGGTCTTGTTACGGTTCACGACCAGAATGGCATTGATGATCTACTGTCAGATCTTGGTTCATGGGTGGAGCAATATTGTGATATAGAAGCGCTTTTGAAAATTCTTGCCAGTTGTAGCGTTCCTTTGGCGCAGAGCACGGACTTAAAAGAAGAGGCAACAAGTGACCTACACGGCCCTAGTATCGGGGTCGCCAGAGATGAGGCCTTTTGCTTTTATTACCAGGCCAACCTGGACATGTTCAATTTTTTTGGTGCGAAGCTGACTTTTTTTTCTCCGCTAAAGGATGCCCATCTGCCTCAAAACGTCCAAGCTCTTTACTTTGGTGGAGGCTATCCCGAACTTTATGCCGAGGAACTTTCAGAAAATAGCTCAATGCTCAGGGAGATAAAGAAGGCATCCAGGTCTGGAATGCCAATATACGGGGAGTGCGGTGGATTTATATATTTGTGCAATGGAATTCAGAAAGAAAACGGTAAACAGATGCGGTGGTGTGGGATATTCCCGTTTTGGATAAAGATGGAACATAGATTTCAGGCATTGGGCTACAGAGAGGTTACAACTGTCAAGAATTCCATAATAGGAAAGTGCGGCATCAAATTGCGGGGCCATGAGTTTCACTATTCCAGGCTGGTGCCAGATGAAAATGGGCCTGTCCCAGACCAAATCTATGAAGTGAGAGACGCAGATGGTCTTACCTGTCAATCGCCAGGTTGGACCATGGACAACACATTGGGCAGTTATATTCATGTTCACATGGGAAGTTCCCCGGAAGCGGTCCATGCGCTGGTCAAGGCCGCAGCCAGCTTTCGAAAATAATCTTCAGTGTAATTTAGTAGGTGCAAGCCTTCTTTTTCCCGCGGCGAAGGTTTACCTTTCAACAATCAAGTCCTTTTTTAGAGATAGTTTTTTCATTTATGCAGTTTCACGGGGAGAGCAAGTGGCCGAATGTATAAGGCACGCTGTTTGCAAAAAAATGGCCATACCAACATGTGAATTTTATCAACTGAAAAATTACCAAAAAGAGGAGGTTTCATGAAGAACAAAGTATGGATTTTTGCCTTTGTGCTATTGTTGAGTGGCCCTGGTTCAGTTCTGGCCTCGTTAATTGTCAATAATCCGTTGCCAATAAGCGAGATAGTAACCGTTCAGCCAATTGTTTTGTCTGATGACGATGGCTCGAACTTAGCTAATTTCTTCGGTACGCCTGATCAGCAAAACAGTATCGAAAGCTATGTCGACACCATTTGGGCACAGGCTGGAATTGACGTAGAGTTTTTAGCGCCAAGTTACTGGCATGACACATTTGCCAACTGGGGAGAAAATGGTCCCCCAGATAATGGAGGCGAGACCAGGCCCACAAGTGACTTAAGTGCAATAGTAAATGGCGGTCAGGGCCAAGGGGTCACAAACCCAAATCCACTGGTGATAAATATGTTCTTTGGCCAGATTCCTGCAGGTTATGCAAAGCTGGGTCCGAATCAAGCTGCAGGGTTGGCCTTCATAGATGCAAATGGTGTCTCCCAGTATGTGGGCAGCAATTTGTTGACATGGCCTGAAGGGCGAGAGGTTATCGCTAGTGTCGTGGCCCATGAGATAGGGCATAATCTCGGACTGGATCACATAAATGAGATTGAAAATCTGATGAATTATAATGACGATGGAGCAAGATTGAACAATAGCCAAATAAATACCGCTTTGGCTAGCCCATACTCTGTTCCTGCTCCTGTGCCGTTGCCAGCCGCTGTTTGGTTGTTTGTAAGTGGCATGGTAGGCATGAAGCTTACCCTTAGAAAATAGAGGAGAGGGGCGTACAACTTGACTCAAATTAAAAAGGCAGCCCGTTTGTCGAGCTGCCTTTTGCATCGTGTGGGCTAGATTTATTTGAGCACCTTCCTGGCATTGAGTGGCTGTACTGGCCGGTTATTCGGATGGTGCATTACATGGGCAAACTTTTCCACCTGCTCCTTAGAAACAGTGGCTGTGGCCTTTAAAACTATCCAGCGCACGCCTTCGCTGCATGGAGGTGTGGTTAACGAACCATTGAAGTAGTAGTAATCCTTGCTTTCAGGCAAAAGTTTGTCTGGGGTGGGGGCATTCTCAACACTGTTTTTTGAGTCAGCTTCTTCAGGCATTGCATTCCAGAATTGTTCAAGAACCTCATTTTTTGCGCCTTCCTCAAACATGAGTGCTACTACCGCAAGATTGCCATCCTTGTCGGCATGAACGAAGTGGGCTTCCAAGGGAAAAGATTTACCTTCAATCTGGTTTTCGCTGGGGGTGTGAAAATGAAACTGTTTTAACTCAAAGGTCTGGCCATAAAAGGTGAGAGTGGATCCTGGCGCCACATTTACCTGAATTGTGTGGCCGTTGTTAACAACTTCAACAGGCTTAGTACCATAGGCTACTTCAATAGGAGCAAGGTCTGCTTCCACCATGCCCGTCAAGTTGACTGGAGATTGGTTTTGCCCTGTTGAGCATCGGATATACCTGAAGTCGAGATCGCCCCAGTGTGCAGGGCCTACGTCTCCAGTGTAGCCCCAATGTGCTCCGTGGCCACCAGCGAAGGCCATGCCGCCAAACAAAAGACATACTGATGCCAAGCCAACGATTTTCTTTTTCATAACAACTCCTCCTCGTTTATAATTTCACTATTCATTAACGCACCTTTTATAAATTGCCAAGACATTTGGCGGATTCTAAAAATTGGATCTTTTTCTCTATCCGCCTTGACTTGGGTTTATTGTCATATTCCAGTCTATGTTTACGCGGTCAGCTTGTCATCCATGTGGCCATAATGGTATTTATAGTCATCTAAATATCATGATATTGGAGTGAAAATGATAACACTACTTGATTATGGAGCAGGCAACGTCCGTAGTGTAATAAATGCTGTAGAGAATCTTGGTGAGGGCGTTAAGCTTGTAAAAAGCGCCGAAGACATAGAATATGCTGAAAGGCTTATTTTCCCAGGGGTAGGCAATTTTGGCTCCATGATGGAGGTGTTGCAGCGTAAAGGATTTGTAGGCGCGTTAAAGCGCTATCTTGAATCCAACAGACCTTTCTGGGGGATTTGTTTGGGCCTGCAGGCCCTTTTTGAGGAGAGCGAAGAGTCTCCAAGAACTCCAGGCTTGGGTTTCATAAAGGGCAGGGTTGAACGATTCCGTACCAATATATCTATTCCGCAAATAGGTTGGAATGGAATAAAGTGCCGTCAGCCATCCAAGATTTTCAATGGCCTAAAAGGTGATGAAAAATTCTACTTTGTCCATTCGTATCATGTGGTACCCGAAGATCCAAACGTGATCCTCACGTCAACAGACTATGGTTACGAATACACCAGCTCCATTCAAAAGGGCAATGTAATAGCCACCCAGTTTCATCCTGAAAAAAGCGGTGAGGCTGGCCTCAAGATTTTGAAAAATTTCCTGGAATCGGACTCCAAGCGTGAGGTGCTACCTGAAATTAGGCTGGAAAGCACTAGGCTGGCCAAGCGTATAGTTGCTTGTCTGGATGTGCGGAGCAATGACCAGGGTGATTTGGTGGTAACAAAGGGCGACCAATACGATGTTAGGGAAAAGGGGGAGGTAAGGAATCTTGGCAAGCCTGTAGAGCTTGCAAGACGCTATTACCGTGAAGGAGCCGATGAGATAACCTTTCTCAATATAACCGGCTTCAGGGATTTCCCGCTTCAAGATATGCCCATGCTCGATGTTTTGCGTGAAACCTCCAAAAATGTCTTTGTACCACTCACCATAGGAGGGGGCATAAGGGACTTCACAGACAAAAATGGCAGGCATTATACAGCCCTTGAAGTGGCTTCAGAATATTTCAGGTCTGGGGCTGACAAGATCTCTATTGGTAGTGACGCCGTCTTGATTGTGGAAGAATATTTGCAAAGGGGAGGCGCTTCAGGTCAAAGCTCCATTGAAGAGATATCTCGTGTTTATGGCAACCAGGCAGTTGTAATCTCTATTGATCCCAGGCGCATTTATGTGAAATCTCCGGAAGAGACCAGCCATCCTGTAATTGAGACTGAAATTCCTGGCCCAAGGGGAGAGCGTTACTGTTGGTACCAGTGCACTATCAAAGGCGGCCGTGAGGGAAGAGACGTGGACGCTGTAACCTTGGCGCAAATATGTGAAAGGCTGGGTGCAGGTGAGATCCTACTCAACTGTATTGACAGGGATGGAACCAACAAAGGATTCGACCTAGAATTGATCAAGGCTGTGGAAGAAGCCGTATCTATTCCTGTTATTGCTTCGAGCGGGGCAGGCTCTGTGGAACATTTTTACGAGGTCTTTTCCAAGACGAACGTAGAGGCCGCCTTGGCAGCAGGCATTTTCCATAGGAGGGAAGTGCCCATTCAGGAAGTCAAAAGGTTTTTGAAGGAAAAAGGCATTGAAATAAGGCCTGTCTATTCTGAACAGTAACTTGGAGGCATCGTCATGAAAATCAAGGTTGAGAAGCCGAAAGAAAAAAAGTTGGCTGAGATGGGGGTAAAGGATTGGCCTATATGGACTTGTGAGCCTTCGACGTTTGATTGGCATTATGATCAAACAGAGACATGTTACATCTTGGAGGGTGACATTACTGTTAAAACTGATGAAGGAGAAGTGCGCATAGGTCCAGGCGATCTGGTGACATTCCCCCAGGGGCTTGACTGTGTTTGGCAAGTCAAGAAAGCCGTCAGGAAACACTACAATTTTTCATAGGGAGGCGAAATATATCTGAGGAGCAGCAAAGCGGACCCAATCCCCGGCTCTATCGTACCAATTATAGAGCCATCAGCACGGCTTCCTTTTATGGGTATCTGAAAAATATCGATTTTAATGGATACCGTTTTCTACTGGACTTGGAAGGCCGCGTAAAATGGGTGCTGCCCTTGAAGGCCACCCTTTGGCCTGGTCCAGAAAACTATCTAAGAAGGACATTAGGCAACAACTGGCTTCTCTATGAAAGCGGCGCTTACGCAGGGGTTTACGAACTAACCAGCCGGTATTACTTCCCCGTGCCCTTTGCAAGTCTGCAAACTCCGTGGTCAGATCAAACCACCCACAAGAATCTGGAAAAAATAGCTGTAATTCTCAATGAAGTTTCATCCATTTATAAGGTGGCAGATTCCAAGCAGCTAATGGCTCAAAAAAGCCTTCTCGCCAAAGTGCTCAAGGGCACCATTCCTGTACTGCCACCAGACGTTATAAAAGTGGAATACGACGTGATTCCCGTTTTTATTTCAAGGGGCTGCCTTTACAATTGCTCATTTTGTTCGGTAAAGACAGGTGGCAGTTTTGAGATGGTGTCTGATACCGAGTTAAATGAGCAGATGAAAATGCTGCGCTTTCTCATAGGAAAAGACATCATCAATTATAATTCCATTTTTCTGGGCCAAAATGATGCACTGGCAGCCGGGATAGAAAGGGTGGTCAAGGCCGCAACCCATGCGTTCGAGTTCTTCAACATAGGATCATCTGTAATGGAGGGGAGCAACCTCTTCTTGTTCGGAAGCGTTGGCTCTTTTTTGGAACATGGTATTGCAGATATTTTAGAACTGGAACAACTACCCTACGAGAACATTTATTTGAATCTGGGTTTAGAGTCCTTTAATCAAGATAGCTTGGAGATGTTGGGTAAGCCTGTGAAGGGCTTGCAAGTCTTGCAAGCCTTCCACCAAGGCCTCAAAATAGCAGAACTGTCGGCGAAATTGAACGTTTCTTTTAATTTAGTGCTCGGTCGCACATTGCCTCCACAACACATCAAAGACCTTGAAAACTCGCTAACCACTGTTTCTCCTACGCACGGAAGATGTGCCATTTATATTTCGCCGCTCCAGTACGAATCGTGGAGGCTCGGTGAGCTAGCCAGAACAATACTCCGGCTAAAAGCCCTCTCCCGCTTGGATTTGTATCTCTATTTTATCGTTCCATTGTGAAGATGTCCGTGCCGCTCCATGGTTTATCTTCCAACAGGTGGTAAAATGCTTTTCTGATTACATAGACATAGGCCTCTGAACGCAAGTTTTCATGGGTTGTCACTTCAACTAATTGCCTTTTATAAATTATGCCTTCGTAATCATCCAGGTTTTGCCAGGCAAATGACGGAACATCTCTATAAAGCAGACCATCAACTGCACACGAGTTTGATGGAATAATCCCTGGATAAGCCTTTCCTCTGACGCACATTCGTTTAAAGCCCTGTAATCTCGCAGGGCCGCAATCAGGAAGACAACCTGCAACCTTTAGCATGATATCTTTGTCCATCAGGGTGCCGTAAGCAAAAAGGTTCATTGGTTATTTTCTTTTGTGTAAAAATCATTAATTTGTTATAAATTAAATAATAACTATTTAGCTTCAAGGGGGATAGCTATGTAAAGATACCCAAAAAGCAACATAACAATATACGCCAACCTCAGATAAGGAGTGTTTGCCATGAAAGTGTATAGCAAGTTTGTTTTAACATTGGTATTTTTATTGATAACTTTTTGTTTCAAACTATCAATTTGCCGAGCCGCCACAACTCTTCAAGTGCCTTCATTGTTTGATTTTACCTTTGCTCCATATCAAATTCCCACCAGCTTATTGGAATTGTATGTATCCCCTGTGCCTCCGGGTGAATTGCTCGTGCCTCCAGCTCCCCCAGTAAATTTGGATCAGGAGCCCTGGAAGGCCCTTCCCCTCGAACTCATACCACCGATTGACATCGGTTCAATTGTGGTGCCCGAGTCCTTTGATTTGATGATCATTGCCCATGAAGAGTTCGTTGATGAATTGGAACCGCTAAAGGAACATAAAGAATACATAGATGTCAAAACAAAGATATTTTCGTGGCAAGAACTAAATGATCAATTCAGGGCGCAAGGACGTGATATACCAGAACGAATCAAAAAAGCCATTTGGTATTACATGAAAAATGCTGGAGTCAAGTATGTAATGCTGGTGGGTGACTCCGACATGTTCCCTGTACGTTTTTGCCGTATGTATGATCCTACCCATTGGGGCCATGGATACGTACCATCCGATCTTTATTATGCAGATTTGTTTAAGCAGGACATGTCTTTTGATGACTGGGATGGCGACGGTGATTCAATTTTTTGTGAAATGCAAGGTGGAACCTGGGTGCCAGGCTCTACTTTGGAAGACATTAATCTGGATGGCATGGATCTCTATCCAGATATTCAATTGGGCAGGGTGCCCGCGTCTACAGAGGCAGAGGTGTCAACATATGTCAGTAAAGTGATAAGTTATGAATTCGCAGCATATAAAAAGCCTTGGTTTAAGAAAAGCCTTCTGATAGTGCCAGGATATTACAACAGTAATCTTGACCGATACGAAGAATATCCAGGTAGTTGGGATGCTAAAGAATATATAGCCAATCAACTGGAATCCCAGGGCTTTGCTGTTACTAGACTATATGATCATCGTATAGTTGGTCTGCCATCCGGTCTTAGCGATGGAGATCCATCTGTCAGTACAATCACACAAATTTTGAATAATGGAGTTGGATTTACCAATTTTTCTGGTCACGGAGCCCCAGGTATCTGGGGTGGAGCATTTGGTTTAGGCGATATCAACAACTTAAATAATACGGACAAGCTAACTATTGCTTTTGCTGCTGCGTGCTCCACAGCGCGTTTTCACACAGATGGTATCTATTTGACCAAAAACGGTGATGTGTTCAATGCGCGGGTCCAGTGTCCAAATAATGATGAGGTTCACGGTTGTTGGCCAGCAAATCCTGAAGCGCCGGTTGCACCGGAACCGGCGCCGGTGCAAAAAAATGATTCAGGAAATTGGGATGCAGACTCCATGGCTGAAAGCCTTCTAGTAAAAAGTTTGGTCGGCGCCATAGGTTATATAGGCGGATACACCGGCACCCAGGGGGGGTCGCAATACCTGGACAAATATTTTTACGAAGCCTACGCTATAAGCATGAAACCTCCTACATTGGGGTCCATGTGGAATTACGCAGTCTGGAAATATATTAACAATGACTTTCATATTGATTTCAACAGTGGGTCTGATTGGTATCCTGCAGCGCTTTTTCACCATGTTCAAAAATATATGCTTTTTGGAGACCCATCTCTAAGAGTTGGAGGAGTGTCGCGATTTCAGCGTGCAGACTTTGTAAGTACGTATTATATGGTTCATGATGGATGGTTTGGACAGTTGAATCTAGAAAAAGCTAATGGCAATTTTATAGAGGGCATGCCCAATATGCGAGGGACATATAAGTCGCGGGATGGCGAGGAATACAGGGTATATGGGTATGTCCGTACTGCTGTTTATCCAATCTCTGAATCAATGGGGCCTGATCACAAAATCACCTTTTTTGTAGACTTTTACAATACTCAGCAGAATTCAGACGATCAAAAATTTGAGGGATATCTTTTTACACAAACCAAGGATGCCATAGCAGGAATTACGTATTGGAATGGGGTGCCTTTTGGGTTTTATTGCGCAAAGCCCGATCACGGTGGGCCTGGGTTTGCGGTAGACACTTGGGCAGATCCTGGTAGTGTTGAGAAAGGGGATTTCGTTGGAACTTTCAAAATGAACCATGACGGTTGGGTTGGTGAGCTTACGTTATGGAAAGTAGATGATGATTCTGCACAGCACCTTCCCAATATAAAAGGTACTTATAAAGATCAAGACGGTAAGACGCACGATGTATACGCATGGGTTCGTACCCCTACCTATGCTATGCCAGCTGCCTGGGGACCAGATCACAAAATTGAATTTTATATAGATTTTGAAGATACTGCCCAGACAAGTGACGATCAAAAATTTGAGGGATATCTTTTTACACAAACCAAGGATGCCATGGCAGGAATTACGTATTGGAATGGTATCCCGTTTGGATTTTATGCAAGAAAGGCTTGGCCAGTTCCCTCTGTAAAGGCAAATGGTCATGATGAACGCCTCAATATAGCCTCTCAATCGCCTGTATCCGTTACCTTGGCTTTGGATCCAGGAGCTTACAGTGGTAGATTAAGTGACTGGTGGCTTGTGGCATCTACACCATTTGGCTTGTTTTCTTACGTTTTTCCGGCAGGTTGGATACCTGGTTTCCATATGAGTATTCAAGCTCCACTTTTTGAGTTGCAATCAGTTTCGCTATTGAATACTAGTCTGCCCAGTGGCAATTATGCGTTCTACTTTGCAGTAGACAATAAGCCAGATGGGGTGTTAAGTAAGTTCTGGTGGGATTTTGTGGAAGTAAATGTTCACTAATTCCAGGGAATATTTTGTGGCGCATTAGCAAATTAACTTTGTAGTGTTAGTAGTAAGCGCTTGTCAAATTGGAAAAAAGACAGGCGCTTTTTCCGTTTCAATTGGGTTACTTTGGAGGTCACCTCAAGTTGTTGACAACCAGTTTTAAAGTGTTATTTTGGGCATAAGCTCATAATAGGAGGTGACATTATGCCTAGAATGAATGGAACAGGCCCATTCGGAAGAGGCAGGCCAGGAAGAGGCCTTGGACCATGTGGTTGGAAAAAGAGCGTATTACCGCAAGGCCAGCCGGCTAACGAGACATATGAACAGCCTGAAAATATGAACTGGTGGCCAGGCCGCGGAGGCTGGTTCAGGGGCACAGGCCCAAGGCCGCGCGGAAGGTGTATACGGTTTTGGAACAAGTGCCGCAGATTGGCTAGCCGGCCCTACTAAACACCTGTGGTCACCATATTGGTCCCCTTTTGCAGGGCTTGCCCTGCGGCAGGCCCATTTCGGGTTCCATGTGTTGTTCCTGTTCGCTCTTCCACGCTAAGTTAATCCCGCGTGACCATCCCATATCTTGAAAAAATCTTTTAATATGTTCAACTTAGAGTGTACAACAAAGAAGTAGAAAAATGCACCACTGTTCAAGTAGAAGCGAATCTTTCTCAATCTTGCCGATGAGTAGAATATGCAGGAGGTGCATTTATGAAGGTGGTAAAGCACTTTGATGCCTTTTTTGTGGATGAGATTGAGGCTGCGGAGGAAAAACTCAACCTGCAGATAAGTCCTCACTCCAAGCTGTATTTGATACATCTTTTGAAACGGCTTTCTGAAAGCAGTGATTTCTTTTATTCAGAAGTCGTGCAGGACAAACCCTTGGGCATCGTTCTCATGGAGGCACTGCATAAAAATATTTTCGAGAAGACCAGGGACCTCAAGGCGGTTGGTGATCTTTCTTTAATTTTCTCAGGCCTTTATCCAGAATTTCTCACCAGGCGAATGGTTGACATAGATTATTTTATCGAGATAGGCCGGCGATCATACCACCTGCTTTCCGAGGCATACGGGCCTTACAAAACAAAACAGGAACTTGCCAGCCTTTACTCTTGGCTTGTTGCAGAATTTTTGAGCCTGATAGAGATACTCACTGAAATTTCTTCAGAACTTAACTTCATGGACGAGGCCAATCTGGCAAAGGCACTGTCCCGTTGGCACAAAACGAGGGTGCGAAAATATTTAGACATCCTGGAAGCACACAAAATTGAGCCACTTATGAAGGACGAAGAGGCCTAAAAGGGAGGTGCGATGGTTACCAGTATCCGCATGTCTGTTTTAGCGTGCACACCATGAGGTTCATTAATATCACAGATCAGCATTTCCCCTCTTTTTGCAGGAATGGCCTTTTCTCCTTCGCCCAAAAATTCCCCTTCGCCTTCGAGGACGAGAATGCTCAGCTGGCCTTCTACATTGTGGGAATGCACAGGAAAAGTCTTGCCTGCCTGGATGTTGAAGTTAATAATCCTGAAATATGGTGAATCATGCACCCAAAATTTCTTGATATCGCCTTCAAAGATATTGGTTTCATTAAGATCAAAAGTTTTCATCATTCTGTTTCAAGTGCAAAGGGCTAAAATGAGTTTTTAAAAAGGTCGTCGATGGCTTTCTTGCCGGAATCTTCAAGATACCGGGTGCCTGAGCCAACAAAGGAATCATATTCGATCTTGGGCTGCCGCTCTTCCTTCCATGCCCCTTTTTCCCAAGTGAACCATTTTTCTTTGGCCTGGTCAAAAACATGAAGCGGCCTGTTGAACAGTTTGGCAAGCTCTACTGCCCAACCGGTACCACCTTTAACGGTGTTGTCATCCAAAATAGTGCCAATGACAAAGACTTGGTGGCCATTGTTCACCATGTGAAATATAATCTGCAATACCTTGCGAATTTTGTCGGCCTCGTAGAATTTCCTATTGAGCATCTGCGAGACTATTTCCATGCTTATATCACCCCGTTTCAACTCATCATCGGTGAGCACCTTCACATTTCTGGCACGGTGGGGCGTACGGCCTTCATAAGAATATACTACCTCTTGAACACCATATTTTTCCGCCACTTGACCAAAATAATCTTCAGCTCCTTTGAGTCCGCTGTGGAATAGCGTGCATTTATTTGCTTCCATTTCTGTTTCCTCTTTCTTCAAAAAAATGTCCGGATCTTTGAGTATGCAATTCTCATGCAAAGGCAGCCAGTTATAAAGAGGTAGCCATTAATTGTCAAGAGATGTTGAAATGGTCAAAATCACCACATGAGCTTGCAGATGGAAAATGCTGCCATAATCCCTGCAAAGTCAGCCGTAAGGGCTGCCCAAATTGCATGGCGCGGGTCTTTTATTCCTGCAGCGCCAAAGTAGACTGCGAGTACGTAAAAAGTTGTCTCTGTTGAACCTTGGATTGTGGATGCAAGAAAAGATGCAAATGAATTGGGCGAATTTACAACAATATCACTCATTAGTGCAAAGGCTCCTGAACCAGAGAGCGGTCTCAATAGGGCTACCGGAAGCACTTCCGGGGGAAAGCCAATGGTTGAAGTTATTGGCGAAAGCAGGCGTACCGCCATGTCAAATCCTCCAGATGCCCTGAACATTCCAATAACAGTCAGAATGAGCACAAGATAGGGCAAGATTCTTATGGCAACGTTGAAGCCCTCTTTGGCTCCTTCGCATGCTGCTTCATAAACTGGCACCTTTTTTACCACGCCATAGGCTGCCAAAGAGAGCATGAGCACAGGTATGAGCCAGTGAGAGGCTATGGTGTTCAAGGCTTGAGGAACGGCTGGGGCCAATATTACATGCCTTGCCGCAAGCACGAGTAGAATCAGAAAGGAAATAAAGATCAACATTGTGGTTGGAGTAAGTCGAGGTGTTTTGGGCTTTGAAGGCTTGAGGTCTGAGCCAGCACCAGCGACGCCGTCTGACTTTTTTTTCGCTTCTTCATCTATGTTACTTTTGATTACAAAATCGGTTTCATTTTTTTGTAAAATCTTGGCTGCTGCTATGGCTACTGCGGTGGAAACTGAAGTGGCAAACAGCGTGGGGAACAATATGTCTGCTGGCTGGTTTACGCCAGCCGCTGCACGCACCGCCATGACCCCGAGTGGAAGGAAGGTCACGTTCGAGGTGTTTATTGCCAAAAAGAGGCACATGGCGTTGGTTGCCTTGCCCGGTGATGGATTGAGCTTTTCAAGCTCTGTCATGGCCTTTACGCCAAAAGGAGTAGCTGCATTGCCAAGCCCAAGGGCATTGGATGAAAGATTCAAGATCATGGAACTCATAGCTGGATGATCAGCAGGCACATCAGGGAAAAGCCTGGTCATGATGGGCCTCAGTGCCTTTGCCAGCAGTTTCAACAGGCCACCTTCTTCAGCAATTTTCATGAGACCAAGCCACAAGGCCATGGGGCCGACAAGGCCTATGGCAAGCTCTACCGCTGATTTGGCAGAAGCGAAGGATGCTTTGGTGACGGCCTCCATATTGCCAGTAATTGCAGCAGAAATGACTGCTGCAAGTAAAAGGCCAAACCAGACGCCATTCATGGGTGATTTCATGAAAAAATCACCTTTTTTGGCTGATCAGCCAGAGCACGATTCCAACTCCAGCTACACCCGAGGCTGTGATAAAGGAATGTGCAGGCACAAAAGAAATTAGCCCGGCGCATGAAAAGACTCCAAGGAGCGGCACTATGGCAGGTACAAAAAATTTCCCTCCTTTATTCCCCTGTTTTTTGATAAGCAGCAAAGAGCAGTTTACTGCAATAAAGACTAGCAGCAGAAGAGTGCTGGTGGTTCCTGCCAGGAAGGTCAAAGTGCCTGACAAAGCCAGGATCATAGTGATAGCCAGTACCAGCAAGATGGCCACATAGGGAGTGTGGGTCTTTGGATGAATCCGCGCAAGCTGCCTTGGCAATAGACCTTGGTCTGCCATGCCATATATGAGGCGTGAGCCTGTTATAAAGTTGAGCAGCGATGTATTGGAGACTGCAAAGAGGGCGATGATGGTGAAAATAAAGAGTGGAAAGGATGGTGCGCCCACCTTTACCACTTCAAGCAAAGGAGCACTCGAAGCGGCAAGTTGTTCAGGATCTACCACATTTACAGAAATTACGGCTACTGCTACATACAACAGAGATGCCAGGCCAAGGGCAGTTATTATCGCAGCCGGAATCGATTTTTCAGGGTTTTTCACTTCTTCGGATACATTGACCATGTCTTCAAAGCCTATGAAGGCGAAAAAGGCCAAGGCGCCGGCCTGCAGCATTAGTGTTGGGGAGATCTTTTCACTGCTGGAAGGTATCAGGACCAGTCCGCCGTGATTTATAAGGGTGTTGATGCCTATAGCAACTACTATCAGAAGGCCGCTAACTTCAATGAGCGTACACAAAATGTTGGCAGATGATGAATGGCGTATACCGGCAAAGTTTATAGCAGTAAGCAGAAGCAAAAAGGCAATAATGATGACTGGTACGGGTACCCCTGGAATCATGGGAGACAGGTACCCTGCAAATGCCCTTGATATAGTGGCCATAGATACTATGCCTGAAAAGAGTACCAGCCAGCCTACCAGGAAAGAGATCCATGGTCTCTTGAAGCCTTCCAGGCAGAATGTGGCCTCGCCGCCACTTCTTGGAAAGCGGCTTCCCAATTCGGCATAGGATAGGGCTGTAAAGGATGCGGTTATGAAGGCCACACCAAAAGCGATCCAGCAATAGTGGCCTGCAATACCAGCAATCTTGCCTATCAGGGCATAGATACCGGCTCCAAGAATGTCTCCCACCCCATACGCAACAATGGCCCAAAAGCCCATATGGCGCAGCAGCGTGGGCTGGTTGTCATCGGTTTTCCTCTCAGGTGTATCCATTGTTTTAATCCCTGCTTCTCGGGTCAAGGGCGTCCCTTAGACCCTCTCCAAGGAGGTTGTATCCAAGGACCGTAATCAATATTGCAAGACCAGGAAAAACAGAAAGCCACCAGGCTATTTCAAGGTTGTCCTTTCCTTCAGTCAGCATATTTCCCCAGCTGGGGGTTGGAGGTTGTACGCCAATTCCAAGAAAGCTTAACGAACTTTCGATCAATATGGCAGCTCCTACCCCAAGGGTGGCTGAAACAAGTACTGGAGCCATGGCATTTGGCAGTATATGGGAAAAGATGATCCTTGCATCAGAAGCACCAGACACCCTGGCTGCGAGCACGAAATCCCTGGTTTTCAAACTCAGGAACTCTGCCCGAACCAAACGGGCTACGCCCATCCAGCTAGTAAGGCCTATAACTATCATTATGTTCCAGATAGACGGTTCCAAAAAGGCAATGACTGCCATTATCAAAAATATGGAGGGGAAGCATAACATTATATCCACCAGGCGCATCACGAGCCCATCTACCCACCCTCCGTAGTAGCCTGCCAAGGCTCCGAGCACAGTCCCTATGATGGTGGCCAAACCAACAGCCACAAAGCCCACCAAAAGGGATATTCGGGCTCCATAAATAAGTCTTGAAAGACAGTCCCGGCCCAAGATGTCCGTTCCAAGGAAGTGGGCTCGGGACGGGGGTTCAAGGATGTGATAGGTGTCGATGGCTTGTGGATCGTAGGGAACTATAAAAGGAGAAAACAGGGCCACAAGGGCCAGAGCAGCAACGATTACGAACCCTGCAACAGCAAGAGGCCTGTTCAAGAGCCTATCGAGCCACGTCCTGCCTTCCATCTATTCTCCTCGACCTCCGGTTCTGATACGTGGATCTGCCAGTGCATAACCTATGTCTGCAAGTAAGTTGCCCATGAGCGTTAGTATGGACACAATGACCAAGTTTCCCATGAGCACCGGATAGTCTCTTGCCATGACGCTGGCCCACATGAGCTGGCCAATACCTGGTATGGCAAACAATGATTCAAAAATTACACTGCCGCCGATCAGGCCTGGTATGGAAAGGCCCAATATAGTGATGAGGGGAAGCAAGGCATTCCTCAACGCATGTCGATATATTACAGTCCGTTCTGCAAGACCCTTCGCCCTTGCTGTGGTTATGTAGTCCTGGCGAAGCACCTCCAACATTGAGCTCCGGGTGTATCTAGAGAGGCCTGCAAGCCCTCCAAGCGCGGAAACAGTTACCGGTAACAACAGATGTTTTGCCCAATCCAAGGCTTTTTCA
This sequence comes from uncultured Desulfobacterales bacterium, assembly GCA_964459155.1. GTDB lineage: Bacteria > Desulfobacterota > Dissulfuribacteria > Dissulfuribacterales > JALVPX01 > JALVPX01. Next base: position 65,004 of record CAYWKF010000005.1, on the reverse strand, counting down.
AAGACACCCATCTGGTCATAACCCATCAAAGTATGAAGACCTGAGATGGGGAGCCAGCCTAAGTGTACGCCAAAAAGAAGCATTAGAAGAAGGGCCACCCAAAATGCCGGAGCAGCGTAAAACAGAAATACGATTACAGTGGAAATCTGGTCAAAAATTCCCCCGTGTCGCACTGCTGAAGTAACACCTATAGGCACTGCGATCCCCATGATAAGAAGAAGAGACAATACGTTTATGAGCAGAGTTACAGGTAATCTTTCTTTGATCTTGTCCCAGACAGGACGTCTGTCAGGTGAAAAAGAGCGTCCCAGGTCGAGCTTGATAAGCCCCTTGAACCAGTTCAAGTATTGAACATGTAACGGTTTGTCCAAGCCGTATTGTGCCTTTAGCCTTTCCCTCATTTCTGGTGTCATTTTGGGATTAAAGTCTGCAGAGACACCCATAGGCTCCCCCGGCGCCAGGTGCATAACGAAAAAGGAAATCAAAGTTATTCCTATGAATGTAGGAATCAAAACCAAAAGTCTGTGAAGCAGGAATCTGAGCATAACCTACGGCATAATATATTTCTGTTCGTTTTTGGGAACCCACCAGCGTATAAAATTGTAGCTGATACCTGCAGGTGCAGGTTTTATGCCCCTGAATCTCTTGTGGATCACTGGCAGAGACATGGGTACATATAAAAATGTATATGGCTGGTCTTCTGCAAGAATTTCCTGAACCTTCCAATATATGCGCTTGCGCTCCTCCCTGTTGAAGGTACGTCTTCCACGTACAAGCAGATCATCAAGCTCCTCATTTTTGTAGCCTATAAAATTGAGTTCCTTTTCTCCAGTCTTTGAAGAGTGCCAGATATCGAAAATATCCGGGTCCTGACCAAGAGTCCAGCCCAGTATTACTGCCTCAAACCGCCTTTTATCGATGAAATCGTTGATGAAGGCAGTCCATTCCAATGTCCTAATCTTCATTTCGATGCCGATCTGTTTGAGCCTGTATTGAATGATTTGTGCGGTTCTGTCGCGTAGGCCGTTACCTTGATTGGTGATAACAGTAAAAGTGAATCTTTTGCCGTGACTGTCTTCGAGCCAGCCATCTCCATTACGGTCTGCCCAGCCAGCTTCGGCCAGCAGTGCCTTGGCTAGTTCTGGATCGTAAGGGTAGCGTTTCACATTGGGATTGTAGAACCAGGCATCAGGCTTGTATGGGCCTGTGGCCGGTACACCATACCCCAACAGCACCCCGCGTATTATCTCCTCCTTGTCTATGGCATAGGAAATGGCTTGGCGGATGCGTTTGTCTTTAAAAAGAGGCATACGCAAATTGTAGCCCAAATATGTATATGAAAACGACAGGTACTTATATTTTTTGAAGTTGCGTTGGAAAAATGGGGTGTTGGTCTGCCTGTCGTATTGAATAGGAGAGAGGCCCATCCAGTCCAGGCCTCCAGACTTAAGTTCAAGGAACATGGTAGCGGGGTCGGGAATAATGCGCATCACATAGCCGTCTAGATATGGGCGCCCTTCAAAGTAGTTTGTGTTTGCAATGAGTTCAATCCTGTCTTGTGTAACCCAATTTTTCAACTTGAAAGGGCCCAAACCTACTGGCCTTCTCCCAAAGGAGGACTTGGTGATGTCCTGGCCTTCCAGAAGGTGTTTTGGAAGTACCACCAAGTTTCCCCACGAGCTCAAGGCCGGGGCAAAGGGCTGTTTGTAAGTGACTTTAAAAGTGTATGGATCAGGTGCTTCAGCATTTTTGACTTCTAGAAAATCACCTGCATAGGCAGTGGGCGTCTTGGGGTCTGTGATAAGGTTGAATCCAAAAAGGATGTCCCCGGAGGTAAAAGGGGTACCGTCTTCCCAAGTTACACCTTTTCTCAGATGAAATGTTATCACCTTGCCGCCCTCTGAAATCTCCCAGGATTTGGCTAGATCGCCTACCAAATTGAGGTCTTTGTCATATTTTACTAGGCCGTTAAATATGAGACCGGCAATTTGATGGGAAGTTGCATCAGAGGCCAACATTGGGATGAGTACAGAGGCATCCCCAATACTACCAACAACGATCATGTCGCCATATTGGGGTTTTTCACCTGCCGCAACAGCCAGCGGGCATAGAATACACAACAACAGGAAAAATTTGTTCAACAACTTCATTATTCATCCAAAAAGTTGGGTCTTGCGATTTTTGAGCGCATGAACACACTTTTCCGGAACACACAAGTTGCCTTTACCGACTCCCAATTTTATGTAGGGTTTTGCCTTGCCGTGATAATCACTGCCTCCAGTGGCAACAAGGTCATATTTGTCTGCAAGGTTGAGACAGAGCCTTGTCATTTCGTCGCTGTGTTCACTGTAGTAACATTCAATGCCGTCCAGTCCTTGTTCGATCCATCGGGATACCAAATCGTCAAGCTCAGAAGAGGGGCATTTCAGTGATATTGGATGCGCTAAAACCGCTACGCCGCGAGCTTGGTGGATTGCCTGAAAGGCCCTCTGAGGTGTTAATATTGACTTTGGAACATAGGCAGCGGCTCCTTTTTTGAGGTATTTTTCAAAGGCATCTGAAACAGATTTGACATAACCGTGATTCACCAATGCGCGGGCAATGTGAGGCCTGCCTATCTGGCCACCTTGTGCCATTTCTTCGAGTTCTGCTTCTGAAATATGGAGTCCAAGTTCATCCAGTTTTTTCAGTATCTTGGGATTGCGTTCTGCCCTTGCGTTTTGCACCATTTCAATCACATTCAGCAGGTCACGGCTTTTGATATCGATGAAGTAGCCTAAGACATGCATATTACCTTTTGGGGCAATCACGCTCAATTCGATTCCAGGTACCACTTCAACTGGGTAGTTGCGGGAGGCTTCAAGGGCCTCAGGGATACCCTCCACCGTATCGTGGTCGGTAATGGCTACTGCGGCAAGTTGTGAAAAAGCAGCCTTTTTAACTAATTCAGTTGGGCTGTCTGAACCATCAGAAGCTATTGTGTGGGTGTGCAGATCGCAACATTTGTGTTTCATAGTCATCCTTTTAATAAATTTTAGCAACATGCCCATCGTTATTTAAATGAGGGTTTCAGGCCTCAAAAGAGTTTAAACACAATAATACTTAAAAAGAAGGGAGTAAAATGTTTGTTGTCGTTTGTTTGAAATTGGGCCTGAAATGAATTTGGATTCAATAACCGAGGAAAAGCAGAAAAAGGGCTGTTTGTTTTGTTGGCTTCTAACTACCTAAAAACAAAGAGGAAAAAATGTATTTTTTCGATGGTCCGGTAACCATGTGAAAAAAGTTGAAAATAAATAGGAAAACAGGCTTGACAAAAAAGCTATACAAAGATTATAAAAGTTTTCACCTGTAAAAAAGACGTTCAATGTGCCGAATGAGCGTTCATTTAGTTTAGTTGGGGCCGGGAGAAAACCGGGTCTTCTGAAAATAACGGAAAAATACCATTAAGGAGGTATAACTCTATGGCTGATGTCAAGAAGCATGACACTCCGATGGTCGATGACCTGAAGAGTGGGCCGTGGCCGAGTTTTGCGGACGACATTGAACAAAAAGGGTTGAAGGGGAAGCAGGAGTGCCTGGATCTCCTTGGTCAGCTTGAGCTTTCCTTTAAGCACAAGGAAACTCACTGGAAACATGGCGGCATAGTCGGTGTATTTGGCTATGGCGGCGGTGTTATTGGAAGGTATTCAGATGTGCCAGACAAGTTCCCAAGCATCGCGCACTTCCATACAGTGCGTGTCAATCAGCCTGCCAGTAAATTTTATACGAGCAAGTATCTGCGCAAGTTGTGTGACATCTGGGATCATCGTGGAAGCGGCATGACAAACTTCCATGGCTCCACAGGCGACATGGTCTTGTTGGGTACCAAGACTGATCAGTTGGAGCCTATTTTCTACGATCTTACTCATCAGCTTGGATCAGACCTGGGTGGTTCTGGATCAAACCTGCGTACCCCATCCTGCTGTATTGGCAAGGCAAGGTGTGAGTGGGCTTGTATTGACACCCAGGATATCTGCTACGACTTGACTCAGACATTCCAGGATGAGCTGCATAGGCCAGCATTTCCTTACAAATTCAAGTTCAAGGTTTCAGGTTGCCCCAATGATTGCGTTGCAGCCATAGCAAGGTCAGACTGTTCTATAATCGGTACATGGCGTGACGATATCCGTATCGATCAGGAAGCTGTAAAGGCCTATATAGGTGGCGAACTCAAGCCTAACGCTGGTTCCCATAGCGACCGTGATTGGGGTGCCTTCGATATCCAGAAGGAAGTTATTGATCTTTGTCCCACAAAATGCATGTGGATGGAAGGCGACGAACTGAAAATAGACAACCGCGAGTGTACACGCTGTATGCACTGCATTAATGTCATGCCAGAAGCCTTGCGTCCTGGCGTCGACACCGGTGCGACAATTCTGGTAGGAGCAAAGGCCCCCATCCTGGATGGCGCTCAGCTCTCCACTTTGGCCATTCCATTTATCAAGATGGAGCCTCCCTATGATGACTTCAAAGACTTTGTAGATGAGATCTGGATGTGGTGGATGGAAGAAGGTAAGAACCGTGAGCGTTTTGGTGAGCTCATTCAGCGTCAAAGCCTGCAAGAGTTTATCAGGCGCGCTAAACTGAAACCAATTCCACAGATGGTTAAAGAACCCAGGTCAAACCCCTATGTCTTCTGGTCTGAAGACGAGGTCGAAGGCGGCTGGGAGCGTGATGTCAAAGAATTCCGTGCACGCCACGCTGCCTAAATTGAACCTAAATCATCAGGAGGTGAGAATATAATGAGCATTGATAATACCAACTTGGCTGAGTTGTTAGATAAGCCTTATGATCCGGAACTGGCTGAAAAGCTTTACAACCCCAAAAAACCTATGGAGAACCGTATCACTGATATTGGTCCTCCACACTATGAACAGTTCTTCCCGGAAGTAATCAAGAAGAATTATGGAAAGTGGAAGAGCCACGAAATAGTACAGCCAGGCGTAATTAAATACACGAGCGAAACTGGTGACGTTGTTTGGGTTGTGAGATGCGGCGCAGCTCGTCTCATGACCACTGATCTTGTCCGTGAAGTTGCTGAAATTGCTGATAAGTTTTGTGAAGGTCATGTCAGGTGGACCACCCGCAACAACATAGAGTTCCACGTCACTTCAGAAGATCAGTTGAGAGCCCTGTTGGATGATCTTGCCGGGCGCAAATTCCCAGGCGGGTCCAATAAGTTCCCTGTCGGCGGAACAGGCGCTTCCGTAACCAATATCGTTCACACCCAGGGATGGGTGCACTGCCACACCCCAGCCATTGATGCATCTGGCGTAGTCAAGGCAGTTATGGATGACCTTTATGAATATTTCGGCAGCCACAAGTTGCCTGCCCAGGTGAGAATCGCCCTGGCATGCTGCCTCAATATGTGTGGTGCCGTGCACTGTTCAGATATCGCTATTCTTGGTATCCACAGAAAACCACCTTTGGTGGAGGACGACCGTGTTTCCCATGTGTGCGAGATACCCCTTGCCGTGGCTGCATGCCCCCTTGGTGCTATTAAACCGGCCACTGTGGAAATCGATGGTGAAAAAGTGAAAACCGTCAGGGTCAACAACGACCGCTGCATGTTCTGTGGAAACTGCTACACAATGTGCCCAGCCATGCCATTGGCCGATGGTGAAGGTGACGGCATAGCAATACTTGTTGGCGGTAAGATTTCCAACAGGGTGAGTGCACCGAAGTTCTCCAAATTGGTCATTCCTTATATCCCCAATGAGCCACCGAGATGGCCAAGCACTGTGAAGACCATTAGAAAGATACTTGAGACCTATTCAGCGGATGCTCACAAGTATGAACGTTTGGGCGAATGGGCCGAAAGGATTGGCTGGGAGCGCTTCTTTGAGAAATGCGATATTCCCTTTACAGAAAAATCCATTGACGACTATCGGTTGGCATACGATACTTATCATACCACTACGCAGTTCAAGTGGTCTGTGCATACTGATAACCTCTAAAAGAGGGGGAGGCAGAAAAGATGGCAGTTGATAAAGAAGTATTGAAACAAAAAATACTGGAGTTTGCCACGAAAAAGGCCAAACATAAGTCAAAGATGTATATAAAGGACTTATACAAGGCCATGCCCGAGGCAAAGCCACGGGAAGTGAAGAATGCAGCCAATGAGCTGGTTCGCGAAGGCAAACTAGAGTTCTTTTCCTCTGGAAGCACCACCATGTATGGTGTTCCTGGAATGGGGAAAGGCGTAGAAGAGGCCTTCGAAGAGTAATTTCAGACTTTGGAGTTGCAAATCAAAAGGCACATCGTCCTTTATGGGGTTGATGTGCCTTTTTCATTTAACCAGTTAGTGTGGCAGCAAGCGCTTTAACAGTACGTCCCAGGAAAAAATTGAGTGACAAGAATTCAAGGTTGAATGCGTTTGCAACCTTGTTCCGGAACCGTATATCAAACTGTTCCAATTTTTTTAGCTCCAAGTCGGCCTCTTTTATACCAGATGCAGCTTGCTGCGAAATAGCTGCTATCAAGGGTATGGAAAAGGTCTTTTCATAGGCTTTGACAACGTCCCAAATAGGATTGTCCGAAGGAATAAGGTCGGATCTGCACAACATTTCTTTTAGAAAAAGGGAAGCGACATCTTCAGGCTGCCAACATTTAAGTGTCTTGCATTCAAGAGGCCTGTGTTCATAGATAAGGCAGGCCGATTGTTCCTCTGAATAGAATTTACACTGCCATATGGTGTCAGATATACCAGTGATCTTGATCATTTCGCAGGGCAATTCTATTATGCTTTTATCTACGGGGTTCAGCGCTGGCTCGCCAATTCGAAACGTGACTATGTCAATCAATCGGATACGGCGGTCCACTATGAGGTTCCGGTCAGCCTTGTGCAGGGCAGGTCCTCCCTTTTGGCAGCATGTGCCACATCTGATGCAACCTGGTTGCTCGTCTAAATGAGTTTTTTTGGAATCTACGGACATGGCAGAAATAAGAAATCCTTTTAAGGAACTATATACTATATTTGAACTTTGCGATCATTCAGTAGAAGCAGTCAAGGCAAAATATCCCCGGCAGATGGTGTGCCGAAAAGGCTGTTGCGATTGCTGCCACGCCTTTTTCGATATTTCCTTGATAGAAGCAGTGAATATAAATGTCGCTTTTTCCAGCTTAGACCGAAAATGCAAGCGAGAAATTATAAGAGCTGCCGAAAAATTTAACGTCCAGTGGCACAAGCTCAAGGAGATGGGAACCGAAGTTTCCAAAATGAGGATCAGGTGTCCGCTACTATCGAAAAAAAAGAATGAATGTCTTCTTTATTCTGCAAGGCCAGTAAATTGCCGCACATATGGAATACCTACCTTTTTCCAAGGTGCAAGTCATGTCTGCGGCTTAAGCAGATTTGAAAAAGGTGCCAGTTATCCCACTTTGAATCTTGAATCCATCCAGGAGAAACTTTTGGCTTTAAGCCAAAAACTTTCTCCTGGACCCATGGGCCGGGTGCGTTGGCCGATATCCATTGCGATCCTTGATCCAGGCAATTTATTCGCTGGCTTGAGACATAGACTCCTGTAACTTTTTGAGACCCTGCTCCACTGTTTCAGCCCTTTCCCGCGCTCCCATGCCTTTAAAGATCTTGAGAGCAAGCTGATACGAATCCAAGGCTTCCCGATATTTACCCTGCCTTTGATAGATGTCGCCAATACCAGCTAAGAATACACCTGCCCTGGTGGCGTCCTTGAGTTCTTCAGCAATCTCCAAGCCTTTGAAAAAATATGGCAGACAGAGCTCATGTTTGCCTTCTTTGCGATAAATATCAGTGATTTTCTCAGCCAATAAAATCCAACTAATGTTGTCGCCATGTTTTTCACATATGGCCAGGGCCCGCAAATAATTGGGAATAGCCGCCTTAAAATCGCCCCGCATCACGTGGACGTCGCCTTTCCTATCACATACGTTGGCAATTTGCTGTTCCTTGCCCAACTCCTCAAAAATAGACAGGGCCTCCCCATATTTTTCCATGGCATCCAGTGACATACCCCTGGCTGCCAACATATTAGCCTCCTGGTATAATCGATCTGCCATGGCCAACGGATTCTGCTCATCTGACTTGTTTTGATCATGTTCTGCAGACATGTTATTTTTTACTCCTGTGACATTTATTTTATCCAATGCTTCTTGAGCAATGGCGGAAATAGTTGTGTCATGAAAAGAAGCGCCGTCATATAGGATCATTGATTCATTGTCGTCCAACAGTTTTCGAAGTCCCCCCTCTGCCTCCTTTGCCTTGAGACAGCCAAGGGCCCATGCTGCGTATCCACGGGTATATGGATTCGGGTCCTGCAACAGATCAAACATGACAAAAAAGGCGTGGGAGCGGACAAGCTCGGGGTTCTCTTGGGCTATCCTGCCCAATGTCCACATGATTGCAGGCCTTGACGGCGGATCACTGACCAGCGCGATTATGTGATTTAGAAAAGATCCATACAGGGTTGGAAGGTTACAAATAATTTCTCCCATGGCCTCAATGGCTCCCCAGTTGGCCGCTGCAGAGTCATTGCTTGAATAAAGCAACCGGCGAAACAGGTCGCCAACCTGGGATGGTTTCTGATCAGCGATTGCATGGCACACCTTACCCAGAGCCTTCACAGCATTCCATTTTAGCTCATCATCTGGAGAGTAGAGAAGGCGTTGGATCCTTCGTAAAACAATGGAATCTTCCAGGGCCATTGCCCCAAGCATGTCAAACTGTCCTTTTTTGACCGCATCTGCTACCTGGCGTTTGGAATAACGGTTTCCACGTTTTGGGGGAGGAGGGCTAGGTAGATCAGAGCCACAGGCGCATTCATGGGCTCCAACATGTCTTTCCAACAAAGATTCTGGTTCTTTGAAATTTTGGTCAATTTTATCAGACGTAACGGCCTCGGCTACGTCTCGTGCCAGTCTTATAAAAGTCAAGACCCCTCTAGTGCGGCGGCCTTGTTGATCACGGCCTGATGGCTGAATCAAATGGTGACGTTCATCATAATTTTCAACAATGGCTTCCGTATAGTCAGTTTCAGGCATCAGGCTCCATACCAGATCCCAGTCCTGGTTACAGGCATAGCCCAATGCCTCTACATAAGCAGCTCCAAGGTTATGACCTGTAATATCACATGAGAAGACAGCTCCACACTCACAGTCTCCAAAGGTGAAGTCCCCCAAACGTACAGGTTCTACCCCATGAGGTTTTGCGACAACACGGTCACAGAATGGGCACTTTGGAGGGTGTGGCCCACCGACACGACTCATTTGTTTTTACGCTCCAGCTAGTGCTTCAGCTACCTTTTGTTCAAAGGCCTCATGGACAGGATAACCCAATTCCTTGGCCTTGTTTAAATGAATTTTTGCCGTTTCATAGTCCTTGTTGTAATAACTTGCCACTGCCAGGTTATTGTGCGCCAGTCCAAAGGTAGGAGCAAGCTGCACTGCCTTTTTGCCTGCGGCAACTGCATCTTCAAGCTGATCCAATTCCACCAAGACGGTGGATAGGTTCGTCCAGACCACTACCATCTCAGGCTTAATCTGCAAAGCCTTTTGGAAAAGCTCTGCAGCCTCTTTCCATTTCCTCATCTGGACATATGCTGAGCCAATGTTTGCCATGGCTTCGGCAGATCTAGGATGAATTTTCAACGCCTTTTCGTTTGCTTTTATACCTTCTTCAAGTTTGCCCAGTTGAAAATAAAGGGTGCCGAGGTTTATGTGGAGTTCATAGGACGATGGATCGATAGTCAACGCCTTCTTAAAAGTTTTGATGGCATCATCGAAACGCTCTTTTCTCCAATATGCTAAAGCCAGGCGATGTGCTGCAATCACAGAGTTGGGGTTCTTTTGCAGTTCAGCTTCAAGGTCTTTGATAACCCCATCCAAACTACCTGACTTGATAGGGGTTTTGGCCATAATGCCTCCTATTGATGTTGAGTGTTGTCGCCGTCTCTTGTCGAGATTTCTTTAAACTTCAGGATAACCAATAGGACTTCAGGATACAAGCAATTCATAACGAATGAAACTTACTCTGATCCCTCTGAATAGACAGTATCGCGGTATGCCCTTACAATATCCGCAGTACGAAGAATGCCTACCACATTTCCTGGTGGCCTGCGTTCGGAAAGAACCACGGCTTCGTCCACGCCTTTCGAAGCCATATTGTGCAGAACCCTGTCTAACGTATGCCATGAATAAACAGCCGGCCAGTCTGACAACAACTTTTCGAGTTTGATTTTTTTTCTGTGCCTTTCTTTGTAATAGCGCCTGGCAGTCTTTCTTTCAATCACACCCAGATATTTGCCATGTTCATCTATTACTGGAAGATAGGGCAGCCGGGAGTGTAAAACTTCCCTCAATAGCTCATGCACAGGCCTGTTTGCCAACAGGACTTTGGGTTTTGTTTTACTGTATCTCACCAAGGCTTCCTGTACAGTGAGTCGGCCCAAAACGCCAAGCATGAATTCTCCCTGGTGAATGGGCGTTTCATATCTTGTCATAAGTTGTTTTTCATAAAGGCCTTTTTTGCCTTTCAAAAGAAAGGCCAGAGTGCATACCCAGATGGAAGGAAGCAGAAGTTCGTAGTTTCCGGTCATTTCGCTGACCATGATCACAGTGGAAAAAGGTGTACTGGCAGCTGATGCAAAGAAACCTGCCATGCCTACGACAGCATAGGCTTCAGGATTGGGAACCAAGTTGGGCCACATGTTTTGCATGATCATTCCTGAAGCGCCGCCAATAGAACCTCCAATTACAACCGAAGGACCAAAGACGCCCCCACTTCCTCCAGAACCGATGCTGAATGCAGTTGTAAACATGCGCGCAACAGCAGCAACGATTAAAGTATAGACTACAATGTTACCATCCAGTGCCCGCTGAACTAATCCGTAGCCTGTGTACAAGGCATCTGGTATGAAATATCCAATCGCACCTGTCAAAAATCCCCCCAGGGCAGGTTTGAAATGAGGCAGCATAGGAAGATTGGTAAAGAAGTCTCTGACAAGATAGAAGATCCTAGCGTAAACGTTCCCCGCAAGTGCAACAACAAGCGCCAGGATTGTATATGGAAATAGTTCGCCTGCATAATGAAACTTGAAAGATGGTGTTATAAACAAAGTGCCAAAACCAAAGAAAAGTGAAAAAACACAATAGGCTATTACAGAAGTAATCGCTGAGGGCACCAATAGTTCATATTCCATATCGATATCGCGATACAAAATCTCAGCAGCAAAAATAGCTCCGGCCAACGGGGCGTGGAAAATAGAGCCAATTCCCGCACTCATTCCAGCCATCATCAACACCCTGCGTTCTTGTTCCGTAAGGCCTAGCCTGGTTGCTATGATGGAGCCAAATCCGGCACCTATCTGGGCGATTGGCCCTTCCCTGCCTCCAGATCCCCCAGAGCCTATAGTTATGGCTGAAGCTACTATTTTTACAAAAGGAACTATGGGCCTGATGATTGCCTTTTTAAAATGAAAGGCCTCTATCGCAGAATCTGTTCCATGCCCTTCTGCTTCTGGGGCCAGCGAGAAGACTATCAGTCCAGACAGGATGCCCCCCAAGGTTGGAACTACAAGGAGCATCCAGCGAATGAGCTCTTTGTTTGAAGGAGGAAAAAGGGAGTGCTCGCCTGCTGGTCCCATGGGTCTAAAGCCAGCCAGATGATCCAAGAAAATGGTGTGGGAAAGATCGAGAAGCACGTAGAAGACCACTGAACCTAAACCGGCAACAATTCCCACCGGAAGAGTCAACAACAGAACCCTGCGCAGTTTTATCCACTGTAGTGTCATGAACAATAGGCGAGACCGCATCAGCTTATACCTCCACCCTTCACAAAAGAACGCATTTTGCCAATACGCTCTACAGATTGCAGTAAAAGCTCCTTGGAGAGTATGTCTTTACGAACCGCCTCTTCTATTGCGTTCGCCGACTTTCTGACCAATTCTTGATCGTGGCATATCAGTAACATGTCATGGCCAGCATTCAATGCCTTGATCGCAGCTTCTGGCACGAGATCGTGTTCAACTATTCCACCCATCTCGAGGTCATCTGTGATCAAAACACCATCAAATCCGAATTCACCTCGCAATAAATCGTTGGCGATGGTTCTGGAAAACGTCGCTATGTTTTCTTTGTCAAAGGCGGGGTAAGATATATGAGAAGTCATTACCGCCATGACATTAGCTTCCACTGCTGTTCGGAAAGGCAGTGCTTCTGTTAAAATGGTTTCTGCAGCAGCGGAAATTGTAGGCCTTTTGAGGTGCGGATCTTGTTTTATCCTGCCAATGCCAGGAAAGTGCTTTGCAGTTGCAGCAATGAAGCGTTCTTGCAGAATATCAATATATAAAGCTCCTAAAGAGGCAGTAATTGAAGCATCTGGGCCATAACATCTTTTGGCCAGCACCTCATTTTGGTGCGAAAAGGCCAAATCCAGCACAGGGGCCAAGTTGATATTGACGCCAATTTTGCCAAGCCATTCTGCTGCATTCTTTGCTTGTTCGATCACCACTTCCTCAGGCCATTTTGACCTTCCTACTTCCTGGTTGGAAATCAGAGATGGCCAGAAGGGTGGTGCAAGGCGCTGGACTGGTCCACCTTCCTGGTCGACTGCAATCAAAGGGCTTGGCACGCCAGCATCCTGGCAAACCAGCTTTATCCCTTCTGTTAATCCATTTGCCTGTTCAGGCCCTTTGTTCAAGTTCCGTCTAAAAAAAATAAAATTGCAGATCCGAAAACGGTGTATGAGTTCCACTGTACCGTTGTCCAAATCAGGGCCTGGCAGCCCGGCCATTATCAGCTGTCCAATTGCGTCTTTCAACATTAACCTTCTCTGTTGTACCGCCATCTCACTTCGTTTATAGTGGCGCATTGTTGCACGTCTGAATTCCTTTGAAGTGGACCATATAAATGAACACTTTTCATGCTATTTTCCTGGGAGTGCTACAAGGCCTGACGGAGTTTCTCCCTGTCTCAAGTTCTGGCCATCTTGTTTTGGCCGAATATTTTATGAAAATTCCCACAACATCGCTCTCCTTTGATGTGACTTTACATGTGGGCACACTCTTGGCGGTGTTAATCTACTTTTGGCACGATTGGGTAAAAATGGCAATCTCTTTGTTTAGTGGGAATCGGGATAGTATCCACCGAAAGATGCTATTTCTGTTGGTGTTGGGCACTATTCCTGGGGCAGTACTAGGTTATTTGCTGGAAGAAACAGTCTCAACTATATTCCGCTCTCCCTGGATTGTGGCCTTTACCTTGTCTGGGGTGGCCTTGCTGCTTTTTGCTGCAGAAAAGATTGCTGCACACAAAAGGCCTTTTTCATCCCTCGGCATCCTTGATACAATAATAGTTGGATCAGCCCAGGCATTGGCTCTAGTTCCAGGGGTTTCAAGAAGCGGTATTACAATGACTGCTGGCCTTTTCCTCGGACTGGAGCGCCAGGCAGCAGCCCGCTTTTCTTTTCTGCTTTCTGCTCCCATAGTAGCAGGTGCAGGAATTTACGAGGCTATAAAGCTAGTGAACAGCAATAATCAAGTTTTTGATATCAATTTCTTGTGGGGTTTCTTGTCTGCATTTGTTTCAGGGATGATAGCCATAGCCTTTTTAATGCGTTATCTTGTGCGCCACAATTTTTACCCCTTTGTAATTTACAGGATTGCTCTGGCGGGTTTGGTAGCCGTAGCCCTATTGAGGTGAGCCCTAATGAAGCCTTTTTCGATCATGTTTAGCTTTATGTTGTTGATCTTGGTGATATCGACCTTTTGTATGGCTCCTCCAAATGCTTTTTCAGCCAAGATTTCCATAAACAGTGTAATAGAGCAGGTATCAGACAGTGTGGTCCAGATCGTTTCATCCACAATACCTGCTGATTACTATGTTTCGCCTTTGCCGCTAAGGGGAACTGGTTCAGGATTCATCTTCGATAAGGAAGGCCACGTTATTACTGTGGAAAGCGCCCTTGGTGACAAACATTCTCTGGAGGTCATCCTAAAGAATGGCGACAGCTGGCCAGCACGCCTAAAAGGTCTTGATTACGATACAGGCATTGCCGTTTTGGAGATCAAAGCTCCTTCGCACGCCCTTTCTGCCTTACAACCGATCCGGTTTCGTAGTACCAACGGGCTGAAGCCAGGCCATTGGTTAATTGCCATTGGGAGTCCGCACTGGCTTTCCGCAGGGATGTTGAGTGCCATACGGGAGGCAGTGGCTACTCCAGACGGGAATCTAGTAAGCACCGTGTTGCAAACAGATATTTATGTTCACCGCGGGCTTGCAGGCGGGCCCCTCGTAGACAGTGCTGGTAGGCTGGTGGGGCAGAACACCTTACTTTTTACAGCCACAAAACAGGTGCCTGGAATTGGTTATGCCATCTCTTCTGAGACAGTTAAGTGGATAGCGGAAAGCATTATAGAAAAGGGTTATGTGTCTGGCTCATGGTTAGGCACAACACTGCAGGCCATATCTCCAGCATTGGCACGTTTGCTTTCTCTGCCAGTAATGCGTGGTGCCATGGTGGTTGCAGTTGTTCCCGGCAGTCCGGCGGAAAGGGCAGGGCTCAAAGGATGTCTGAGGGAGTTCAGGATTGGAAACAGGACCTATAAGGCCGGAGGGGATATAATAGTGGCCATAGATGGCCGAACCGTTAATTCCGATCTGGATATAATACGCTATCTGAGGTCAAAAGAAGCAGGAGACACTATAAAACTAAGTGTTTATAGAAATGACAAAATCAAATACATAAAGGTGACCTTGGCTGAACGCCCGTCTCAGGCAAGGCGTTAAAACCAGAAAGGCCCTAATACCACTCCCATTTCTGGATATTTTTGCCCTTTCCTTGCTGCTCATTTTTTTGCATGGGCTGGTGCTCGGAATTGTCAGGGCCTTGCGCCGGTGATGTTGAGGAGTCTTCTTCTGTTTTATTTTCGTTTTTCCATGGCATGAAAATCTTGGAAAACCATCCTCTCTTGTGGGCCTTTTCCACCGCCGTTTCTTTTTTTGGTTTGTTTATTCTTGGGGCATGGGATTGATGCATAACCTGTTGATGAATGCCGTTAGAAGATGGTGCCAGCGACGTGTCAGCGGCTGGAGGCGGAAAGGGCAGACTATTTGCCGCAGGAGGCAAAGAGTGTTCTGGTTGCTGAGAACCAGAACCCGGCAATGATGCCTTGAACCACAGATCAGGGTGAGTTCTTATATCTGAGTTGAGTTTTGCCACGTTTTCTACTGGTTTCCTGAACTTGAGAGATGAGTGGCGTGGGACACGCTCGTTGCGTTCCAATATTGAAGATGTTTTGGAAACGAAGGCATCGATGATTCGGGTTAGGCCATCGACACTTTCTTGTTTTGGCCCGTACTCTAAAAGGATGCGGCCAGTCTCAGAATCGATCAGGGCAAGGTCCACTGTTCCAGTCCCATCTTTGGTTTCGATCCATCCCGAAACAAAGTATTCAATTCCTTTTCCAGCCAGGAGCTTGGACAAAGTTTTGCGGCTGTCACTGATCCTGTTGCCGATTATATCAAGCAGCACCTCTGGCTCAATTACTTCCACCCCCGGTTGTGTCAACAGTTTCCCTGTCAAAAATTCGGTCATGCACGGCCCGAGATATCGATAAGTTTCGTCACCTTTTGTTTGAAGGGGCATGACGGCAATTTTGTGCCTAGATGTAGTCGCCCATGCAAGCGTGAACAAAAGATGGAGTACGCACAGACATATGATCACAAATTTAGGTAAGTTGATGTTCGATAGTGTAAGGTATCTCATGGCAAAATATTTTGAGAATATCCAATTGGCTAAGAGACAGCCACTGATTCTTTTTTCGCATCCTTTTCAGCTTTTTTTATTTTCTTAGGCGTTTTTGCCTTTGGAACCATCAGTTTTTGTTTTTTCATCTTTTCTATTAGGGTGGTCCGGTTCATTTTCAGTAGCTTTGCCGCTCTGTTTTTGACCCAACCTGTTCTATCCAATGCTTGAATGATCAACGCCTTTTCAAATTCTTGAACCGCCGAGCTCAGGGAAAAACCATCTTCCGGCAAGGAAGGAATGTGAGATTTGACTTGGTGAATTCCCAAATTGGATGCTGATTCTAGTATCCGCTCGGGTAAATCTTTCACTGTTATTTTAGGCCCATTGGCCAAGATCACCATACGTTCAATGATGTTTTCTAATTCCCTAACGTTCCCAGGCCATTCATAATTCAGTAAGCATTCCATGGCGTCGTCTTCTATGCCTTTAACAGAAGACTTTTGGTTTTTGGTAAATTTTTTCATGAAATGCGCAATGAGCAGGGGAATGTCCGAGCGGCGTTCACGTAGAGGAGGCACCTGAATCGGTATGACGTTGAGACGATAAAAGAGATCCTCCCTGAATCGGCCTTCCTTTACAGCTTGTTCAAGATCAATGTTGGTGGCGGCAAGTATCCGAATATCCACTTGTATAGTCTTGACGCCTCCAACTCTTTCGAATTTCCGCTCCTGAAGCACCCTCAATAACTTGACCTGTAGCGAAGGGCTCATCTCTCCTATCTCATCTAAGAAAATCGTGCCCTTGTTGGCCAGTTCGAATCTTCCTATTCTGGTACGGATTGCATGGGTGAAGGCCCCTTTTTCATGGCCGAATAGTTCGCTTTCCAAGAGTTCCTCTGGGATTGCTGCGCAGTTTACAGGCACAAAAGGCCCATCCCTTCGGTCACTTGAATAGTGGATAGCGTGAGCGATCAGTTCTTTTCCTGTGCCGCTTTCACCAGTTATCAAAACCGTGCTGTCAGTGTTGGCAACCCTTTCAATCAGCCTAAAGACCCTTTGCATGGATTCGCTGGAACCTACTATTCGTTCGAAACCGTAGCGGCTCTGAAGTTCCTGCTTCAGGGTCTTGTTTTCGCGGCGAAGTTGTCTTACCTCTAAGGCCTTTTCGATGATGATCAGAACTTCCTCGGTTTTTACTGGCTTCGTAAGGTAGTCAAAGGCGCCTTGCCTCATGGCTTCCACTGCGCCTTTAATAGTCCCAAAGCCCGTTATGATTATGCAAATGGACTCAGGAGAGTTTTCTGTGACAAATTTCAGGACTTCCATGCCATCCTTCCTGGGCATGGCCAGATCAGTCAAAACTATGTCAAAAAAACGCTGATCAAGCTTTTCGATGGCCTCCTGGCCGTCACTGGCAGTATCAACGAAGAAGCCTTCTTGTTGTAGAATGTGGGCCATGCCAGAGCGGATGTCTGGTGCATCGTCCACTACCAGTACAGATTCGTTGCGCATTATGCAGTCCCCCTCACTCCAAGCCTATCCAAAAAATCAGCACCTTTTTGCATAGTCATGAAAGTTACATAAGTGCATGAACAGTGTCAAACAATTTAATGACATTTTTTTGACACTTTTTCGTTTTTGGATGGTTGATTTCTCATGGCACCGTTGAAAGTCAATTGTTATATTATGAACCTTGAGGAGTAATTATTATGAAACAAAAGAAAAAAGGAAAAACTGAACTTTCAGTAATAGCACAGGATTTGACAAAACTTGCTGGCAGTATTGCCGATGGCCGTTTGGAGGTTGGGGGAGACATTTTGGAACTGGAAGGCACTGGTTATTGGAAAATTGAGAAGAGCATCAAAAAAAATACTTCTGTTGTGAAAGTAGAGATCAAGGTGCCTATACGCGGAGATGCTCAACAAGGTTTCGAACATTTTGAAAAATACAAAGGAGTTGGCAAAGCCAGGGCCAAGCGCCCCTATAAAGCAAAAAGAGTAAAAAAGGAGATGGGCGATGCCTGGAAGCTTATCAAACGGCAAATCCGGCAAGGCCTCATCCCAGAGGATTCAGACGTTGAGCTTTTGTGGCGTTCCAAGGAAGAATATCAAGTTTTGGTTGAAGATGTGTGGGCAAAAGATTGGGATGAATGCATCAAACAGACTGAGAAAGCATTGAACGCGGCTAAACAGGGTGACTTTGAAAAAGCTATGGCCTTCGTTGAAAAGGTTGATAGATTGAAAAGTATGTGTCACAAAAAATATAAGTAATACGTAAATCGCATCTTTTAATGGTCAACAATGGAGTAGCCGCAACAGAATGGATTTTCATTTTGACTAAAAAACGCTTCGAATAATTGCAGTCAAGTTCCTTGCATATTCTGTAAAGAATACTTAGAGTTGCCTTAGTACACTATGGCGCAAAAAATTTATGGAGATACCAAAAGGCTGGCCTCCAGTGAAAAACGTGCCTTGGAAAGGCTTTATAGGAGGCGTATACCGCCAGCAAACCTGCTGACACCCGAATTGTGCCGCACTATGTGCACTATCTCAGATGCCTTGGGCCGGCAGGTGGCTGTAATGGCGGACCGAAAGGGTAACATAACCCACGTAATATTGGGTGACCGCCATTCCATTTATATACCTGATCTGTCATATTATCGCCGTTCCCATGACAGGTTGAAGGGCCTCAGGCTCATTCACACTCATTTGGGCTCTGGTAAAGGGCTAGACCAGGAAGATGTTACGGACATGGCGCTGTTGCGGCTTGATTCCATGGTGGCAGTGGAGGTGATAGACGGCCTTCCTGGCAAAGTCCACTGGGGTCATCTCCTTCCTTGGACAGAAAAAGGAGAACCTTACTCCATAGAGACATATCCACATCCATCATCGGTTCCGAGCGGCTGGGATGTCTTCATTGCAGAAAATGAGTTGGCAATTCAGAAACAGCAAAGGGTTTTCAAACTCAAAGGCGGCGAAGAAAAGGCAATCTTGATCCATGCAGGTAAAGGGCGAAGGGCAGAAGCGGAGCATTCTTTAGCAGAACTCAAAGAACTGGCCCTTTCTGCCAGGGTAGAGGTGCTAGAGACCGTATATCAAAGGGTAAACCGTTACAATCCTGCACATCTCCTTGCAAAAGGCAAATTGAAGGAAATACTTATTCGGGCGCTTTACCTCGGGGCCACGCTTGTGATTTTTGATCAGGAGCTTTCTCCGGTTCAAGTAAACAATATAGCAAAGTTGATGGATTTGAAAGTCATAGACCGTACCCAACTCATCCTTGACATATTTGCCAGAAGGGCCAGGAGCAGGGAAGGTAAGATCCAGGTGGAGCTTGCTCAGCTACGCTATCTGCTTCCCAGGCTGGTTGGACGTGGTGTGGCCATGTCCAGGCTGACAGGTGGGATTGGGGGAAGAGGTCCTGGCGAAACTAAATTGGAGGTGGACAGGAGGCGTATCAAACAGCGTATCACTTCCCTGGAGAGGGAATTGAGATCAGTGGCTAAGGCAAGGCTTGAAAGGCGCAAGAAGAGGCGCAAAAAGGCATGTCCTGTAATCTCCATCATCGGTTATACAAATGCTGGCAAATCGACCCTCTTGAATGCATTGACAGGCAGCGATGTATTGTCGGAAGATCGCCTTTTCGCCACACTTGATCCAACAACCCGCAGCTTGAGGCTGAAAAATGGAAAACGGGCCTTGCTTTCCGATACAGTGGGATTTATCAGGCACATGCCCAAGGGCCTTAGGGTGGCATTCAGGTCCACCTTGGAGGAATTGGAAGATGCAGCGTTATTCCTGCACGTTGTAGACATAACAAGCCCATACAAAAAAGAAGAGATGGCAACTGTGGAAGCCATTTTAGAAGAAATGGGCCTTTCACATGTGCCAAGGATCGTAGTAATGAATAAGGCAGACGTGGTAGCCAGGGACGAAAGGCCTGCGGCTCCGAGAAACGGGGTAGTCATCTCAGCATTGACCGGGGAAGGGCTCGAACATCTCGTCAATGTGGTGACAATGCAGCTAGTGGACGGCCAACACTCGTGTAGACAAAGCCCAACTGCTTCATGCGCTGAGGATCATATATATTGCGGAGATCAACAAGCACAGGCTGTTTAGAAGCCTTTTTCAGACGGCTCAAGTCCAGGTTTCTGAACTCGTTCCATTCAGTCACTACCACCACCGCATCTGCCTTTTCAGCTGCCTCATATGGATTTGCCTTGTAATCTATTTGCTCAACCCCATAAATGCGCTGAAATTCTTTCTGTGCAGCAGGGTCGTAAGCAGCTACCGATGCACCCCGTGCGAGCAATTCTCCTACAATGGTTATGGCAGGCGATTCTCTCACGTCGCTGGTATTTGGCTTGAAAGATAGGCCCAAGACGGCTATGCGTTTTGAGTCCAGATTCCCGAGCAGTGACTCTATCTTGTCCACCATGCGCATTTTCTGTGCCTGGTTTACAGATATGACGGTCTCGACGATGCGCATGGGTGAGTTGTGATCCTGTCCAAGGCGTGCAAGGGCCTCAGTATCTTTTGGAAAACACGAGCCACCAAAACCAGGGCCTGGATGGAGGAATTTGGGCCCAATGCGTCTGTCTAGGCCCATGGCTTTTGCCACTTGATGCACATCTGCCCCTACCGCTTCACACAGGTTGGCTACTTCATTTATGAATGATATCTTCGTGGCCAAGAACGCATTTGAGGCGTATTTGATCATTTCAGCGGTTTCCAGACCAGTGATCACAAATGGGGTTTCTATCAAATAGAGTGGCCTGTAGATATCTTTTACTATGGCAAGGGCTTGCTGGCTTTCAGAGCCAAGCACAACCCTGTTGGGTCTCATGAAGTCTTCAACTGCAGCACCTTCACGCAGAAATTCTGGATTGGAAACCACATCCACGTGCACATCTGGAGGAGTATTGTTGTTTATGATTTCTTGTATCCAGCGGTTAGTGCCAACCGGAACGGTGCTTTTTGTGACGATGACCTTATATTCGTCTACGCTTTCAGCCAGTTCTTCTGCCACGGCCTTCACAAAGGTGAGATCGACCCCTCCTTGGCCGTCTGAAGGGGTGCCGACAGCAATGAATATCACCAAGGATTGTTTGACTGCTGGTACGAGTTCCGTTCCAAAAGTGAGCCGTCCATTCTTGACGTTGCGGTCCACCAACTCTTTCAGTCCCGGTTCGTAAAAAGGTATTTCGCCTTTCTCAAGGGCGCGTATTTTGCTTTCATCCTTGTCTATACAAATTACGTGCATGCCAAAATCAGCCAAGCCGGCTCCGGCCACAAGTCCCACATATCCAGTGCCGATTACGGTAATGTGCATATCGTAAAAACCTCTATTTTACTTTGTAGTAGTCTTTGTACCATTCAATGAATTTGGGGATGCCCACATCCAACGGGGTGTCAGGTTTAAAACCCACATCGCGTATCAGATCATCGATATTGGCATATGTGGCAGGTACATCACCAGGTTGAAGTGGCAGAAGATTTTTTTCAGCTTTTTTGCCCAAGGTTTCCTCTATTATCTCTATGAATTTCATGAGTTGAACTGGTTGGTTGTTGCCTATGTTATATATCTTGTATGGGGCATAACTTGAGCCTGGATCAGGCGTGTCGCCGCTCCACTCAGGATTGGGTTTGGCAGGCCTTTTCATAACCCGGATCACGCCTTCGACGATATCGTCTATGTAAGTGAAATCTCGCTCCATTTTGCCATAGTTGAAGACATTGATGGGCTTGTCTTCCAGGATGGCCTTTGTGAACAGGAAGAGGGCCATGTCAGGCCTTCCCCAGGGGCCATAAACAGTAAAAAACCTGAGACCAGTACAGGGAATGCCATAAAGATGGCTATAGCTGTGGGCCATAAGCTCGTTAGCTTTTTTGCTGGCAGCATAGATCGAAACAGGATGATCTACATTGTCATGCACTGAAAAAGGCATTTTGGTGTTGGCCCCATAAACAGAGCTCGAAGAGGCAAAAACCAGATGTCCTACTTTGTTGTGCCTGCAGCCCTCAAGGATATTCAAAAAACCCACAAGGTTTGAATCCGCATAGGAGTATGGATCCTTTAGAGAGTGGCGGACCCCAGCTTGAGCTGCCAAATTGACCACCACGTCGAAACTCCCTTTGGCAAACAATTCTTCCATGGCCTTACGGTCAGCCATGTTCTTTTTTACGAAAACAAACGCAGGATATTTTTCCAAAATAGCGAGGCGGGCATATTTGAGCGCAGGGTCATAGTAGTCGTTGACTATATCAAGCCCGGTTACTTCGTAGCCTTCGTCAAGAAGTCTTTTTGACAAGTGGAAGCCTATGAAACCGGCTGCACCTGTAACTAATATTCTTTCCATGTAAAATTTTTTCCTTCCTTGAGAGTTTACTGATGGAGTTCTTCAACTACTCCACTGTCACGCTTTTTGCAAGGTTTCTGGGCTGGTCTACATCGCAACCCCTAGCATAGGCTATTTCATAGGCCATCAACTGAAGTGGGACTGTATATAAGAATGGATTTATGTCTGGATCCGTTGGCCTTGGCAAAGAAATCGTGTGTTGAGCAATGTTTCCAAGGCCTTCATCTCCTTCTTCACCTAAGGCTATGACTATGCCCCTTCTTGAACGCACTTCTTCAATGTTTGACACCATCTTTTCGTAAACATGATCCTTAGGCGCCATGGCAACCACAGGCATGCTTTTGTCAATCAGGGCTATGGGGCCATGCTTCATCTCACCAGCCGCATATCCTTCAGCATGGATGTAGGATATTTCTTTGAGCTTCAAAGCCCCCTCCAGGGCAATAGGAAACTGCAGATCCCTTCCCAGATACAAAAAATCTGAATGTTGATAGAAAATTTCTGCGAGTTCTTTGGCTGCAGCATGCCAGGTCTCCAGGCCTTGTTCATATAGTTGGGGTATGGTCATTAATGCCTTGATTTTTGATTTGATGGTCTCATTGCCAATCGTTCCCCTTATATTGCCCATATACAAGGCAAGCAGGTAGAGGGCGGTTAGCTGGCTGGTAAATGCCTTGGTGGAGGCCACTCCTATCTCAGGCCCTGCATGGGTGTAGATGGTACCATCTGACTCCCTGGTTATCGTGGAGCCTACTACGTTACAGATGCTGATGACCGGTGAACCAAGCTGCTTTGCCATTCTCAGGCCTGCCAGTGTGTCTGCGGTCTCACCTGATTGTGAAATGGGCACAGTTAAAACAGTTTCATCTATCAGGAGGTGGCGGTACCTGAACTCCGAGGCTAAATCTACTTCAACAGGCACCTCAGCCCACTTTTCAATCCAGTACTTTGCTACCAGGCCTGCATGCCAAGATGTCCCACATGCAAGTAGAACCACGCGGGTGAGGTTTTTTATCACAGATTCATTGAGGTCTATTTCAGATAGGTCGATCTTGCCAGTTTCAGGAATGACACGCCCACGGTATGTGTTGAGTACACCAAGGGGCTGCTCATATATCTCTTTGAGCATAAAGTGCTTGTAGCCGCCCTTTTCTGCCATCTTGGCATCCCACGAAATGGTCTGAGGAGAGCGTTCTACCATGTTTTCTGTATCGATCTCTTTGATCTTTATGTCGCCAGCCTTTATTACAGCAAGCTCCCCGTCTTCCATAAAGATCACCTCTTTGGTGTAAGGAAGGAGGGCTGGTATGTCCGATGCCAGATACGCTGCATCTGGGGAGATTCCTAAAACCAGCGGGCTTTGTTTTCTAGCTGCAATGATAACATCAGGATTCTTTTCCCATAAAACTGCAAGGGCAAAGGCACCTTCAACGTCTTTCAAGGCCCTTCGCACCGCATCTTCTAGCGAATCTTTTAAATATTTTTCAATTAGATGTGCCAAAACCTCAGTATCGGTTTGAGACTTAAAGGCATGGCCTTCCTTAGTCAATTCCTCACGCAAGGTATAGTAATTTTCAATTATGCCATTGTGCACCACCACGAGGGATCCGGTGCAATCTGTGTGCGGATGTGCATTGATCTCAGAGGGTTCCCCATGGGTAGCCCAGCGGGTATGGCCAAGCCCTATATTGGCCTTGGAACCGTAATAGTCGTCCAGCATCTGGTCCAAGGCATCAAGCTTTCCCCTGGCTCTCACGACCTTGAGGCGGCCATCTTCTTGAATCCATGCAACTCCTGCCGAATCATATCCTCTGTATTCCAGGCTTTTTAGGCCCTTAATCAAGACAGGCAGGACCTTTCTTGGCCCAACATAGCCCACTATGCCGCACATAGAACCCTCCTAAGTCTTCTGTTTGCGATACTCCTCCCATTCCATTGGCAGGAGATACTTTTTTTTGTTGTTGCACTCCTTACAGGCAGGCACCAAATTGTCCTTGGTTGAACGGCCTCCTCTGGCCAAGGGTACAACATGGTCCATGGTCAAAAGGGCAGGGGAGGTTTTCCTCCCGCAATAATAACATCTACCACTGCTGCATTTCCTCTGCCACCAGCGGCTTTTCCGCAGTTCTCTAGCCTTTTGCTTCTCCCTCTGTATCTCCTTTTCGTCAACGGTTGGGAAAAAATAGAATGGATGTTTCATATGATAACGATAATAAAATATTTTTACTTTAATACCAGTGCCCGGAGAGGGTTTATTTATCCCTTATTGAGCAAATAATACGGTAAAGACGATATAATAAATAATAATCAATTATTATACAGGGGAAAACCATGTTTGATGCCATGGACAAGGAGGCAAAAATTTTACTCGATGCATGCCAAGCCTCAATTCCAGCATCGCCATTTCATCTTGCTGCCCTCGCCAGGCAGATCGGTACTCCCAATGCAGACATAAATGAACTGGCAAAACTCATCCTGCAAGATTTTGGCCTGACTTTTTACTACTTGAAGTGGGCCAATTCTGCTTTTTTTTCCTCAGGCGTCCATGAACCGCCCATTTCAATGGCTAAGATAATCATGATGCTAGGCCTAGATAATATCTCGGCAGCATTGAAGGATGTGCCGACTCTTTCTGGAGAACAGCTGGCAGCATCTGATCCCTATAAACGGTGTCAGATGGTTGCTTTGGCCAAGGCAACGCTTGCAGGACGTATTGCAGGAAAGATTTCTGAAGCAAAAGGATCAAGTTTTGAACTTTCAAGCCTTTTGGCCATGTGTCTAAGTTTGGGTGAATGTATTACTGCTCTAGCATTTCCTAGAGTGGCAATTCTTCTTGACAGCATGAAAGATGACAAGGAACGGAATAAAATGGCAAGGCGATTCCTTTTTTACACACCAGAAGGGCTGGGTTTAAGGGTGGCCAGCCGCTGGAACTTGCCCGAGGCAGTGGTGCAGTTGCTGAACGATGGATCAGGGCTTGATTGGAGCAAAGATGTGCACAAGGACCTTGCTTCATGCGTAGCATATGGAGTGAACAAATTTTTGTGTGCAGCCAAGTTCCCGACTCAAACCAGCAAAAGACAAAAAGAAGCCTTGTTTTTTTTGGAAAAGCGCTTGCAATTTTCTTTTTCAGCACTTATTTCTTTGGTTAGTTCTGGAGTGGCCGATCTAAAAGGTGACAATCCCGCCTTTTATCAAGTACTGTATGATCAAGGATTGTTAAAAAGACTACCAATTTATTAAGACACCCAATTTGCTTGAATAAAAAGGAACGAAATAGGCTCAAAAAAGTACTCAAGACCCTCCTAGCCAAAAGGCCGGACATCTTTGGTGTGATACTGGATTCGTGTGGATGGCTTACCTACAAAAAGATGCACAAAGCCTTGATGCTAGAAGAGGGGTTCCGGCATTTGACGCCTAAGAGTTTGAAACAATTCTTCCACCTCTACCGTCCGGAAGGTTTTGAATGGAATGATACCAAAGCTAGGGCTTTACCATCTGAACAGTCAAAAAAGTTGCTTTGCTATCTTGAGATCGTGCCTGAAAAAGATCTTTTCATTGCCCTTAAGCCAAAATTGCACAGGCACGTATTAGATAAGGGATTGAACAGTCAAGGCGAAGGATGGTTGACTCTCACACATACCAGAGAAATGGCCCTTAGAATAGGAAAAATGACAGCACAAAGGCCTATAATAGGTACGTTGAAGGTTAAAAGGGCCTTGTCGGCAGGAGCCAGATTTTACAAGGCGGGAGAGTTCTTGGTATTGACCAAATATATAAAGCCTGATTGGCTGGACATTCCGCCCCTTCCAAGGGAAAAAAGAAAATCGGAGGAGTCCTTGGCATCGGCTACTGACAAGAGACCGAGCAATGTCGAGAAAAGATATCGATTCCAGAAAGACAAACATGATGAGGATCATTCAAGGCACCCGGTGCCAAGCACAGCTGGGTCATTTTTTGTGTCACCAGATGACATTGTTGGACTGGTAGAAAAAAGTCCTGGCAGAAGAAGACGTAGGTCGTCAGCTAAGGGCGGCAAAAAGACAAACAGGAAAAAGGGTAGAAACAGAAGATAGTGAGCAAACGTTTCAAAGTATTCATATTGATATTTTCCATTGGTTTTTTGGGACTCTTGGGTCATGCACACGCATTGATCTCCATCGAAAAGGAAAGAGAGCTTGGCAAAGAAGTTCTCCAAATGGTCTATGAGCAAGCTGAGCTCATACATGATCCCGAGGTCGTAGGCTTTGTTGCCAAAATCGGCAACCGCATACTGGAGCACGTTGGGGTCAAATATTTTGATTACCAGTTTTTTGTGATCAAAGATGAGGCGTTAAACGCATTTGCCATGCCTGGTGGATTTGTTTTTGTGCACAGTGGACTCATTGAGGAACTGGATAGCGAGAACGAGCTTGCTTGTGTGCTGGCACACGAAATTGCTCACGTCCAGGGACGCCACATCGCAAGGCGTATTGATCGCATGCAAAAGGTCAATATCGCAACCACTGCCATGGCCATAGCAGGGCTTTTTCTCGGAGGAGGAAAGATGTCTTCAGCGGTCATTGCTTCAGCTGGAGCCCTCAATTTATCCATTGCATTGAAATACAGCAGAGAGGATGAGGAAGAGGCAGACAGGCGTGCTTACCAGTGGCTCTGCCGTGCAGGCTACGATCCACGCGGGTTGGCAACAGTGTTGAAAAAGATGCAGAAGTTCAGGTGGCTTGGAGCTGATTCAATCCCCAGCTATCTTTCTACACATCCGGGAGCCAGCGAAAGGTCGGCCTATCTGTTGGACCTGTGGGAGCGCAATCCATGCACATTGAAGATCAAGTTTGATCCTTTGGAGTTGAGAAGCGTACAGATAAAGGTCCGGGTTTTGAGCCATGATCCCAACATCCTCATAAAGCGTTTTGAAAGGGAACTCGAAGCGACTCCCAATGATCCTTACTTGAGTTTTGGTTTGGGTTCTGCGTATTTGAGGGCCAGAGACTATTCCAGGGCTGAAAAGATATTTTGGGACTTGTTGAAAACGCATCCAGAAAAGAGCGTTTTCAAACGTGCACTTGGCAGAACATACTTTGAGGCTGGTAAATATGAGCAAGCACAAAAAATTCTTGACGATTATTTACACAGGAATCCAGATGATATCAATGCCATCTATGTGCTGGCCCAAACCTACTTGGAACTGAAAAAATACAAAAAGGGGCTTGAACTTTTAAAGAAGATAAGATCTAAGTGGCCAGACAAGGCAGCAATGTCGTTGCATATGGGCAGGGCTTATGCAGCACTGGGAATAAACGGCAAGGCTCATTATCACTATTACAAATATTATCAGATGACCGGAAACAGCCGTGCAGCAGCCTATCATAAGAAAAAGGCCTTGCAGCTTCTGCCATCTGACAGTGCTGCCGCAAGAGAATTGAAAAATGGCAAGGATGGGCAAGAGGCAGGCAATAGACAAGATGGTGTGAACCGGGGCAGGCCATGAAACTCTTTATTGTTATCGCTGCTGTTTCGCTACTGCTCGATCAAGGATTAAAGGCCTGGATAATGAGCAACTTGCGCCTTCATGAGACAATATCTTTGATTCCAGGTCTTTTCAATCTAACCTACATAACGAATAGTGGTGCTGCTTTTGGGATATTGGCAGACAGCGGAAAATGGGGGCATATTTTTTTTCAAGTGATAAGTTTTGCTGCGTTGGGTGGGCTTGTCTACTTGGTTAAACGCGCCAATAGAAAGCATGTTCTGCTGGTATGGGGAGCAGCATTGGTGTTTGGCGGTGCTTTGGGCAATTTGATAGATCGTCTTCGTTTCAAACGTGTCATCGATTTTTTGGATTTTTACATAGGCCGCTATCATTGGCCTGCCTTCAACATAGCTGATTCCTGTATAACCATCGGTGGGTTGCTGCTGGTGTTATATTTTTTGAAATATCCAGAATCAAATCCTCTCCTAGGCGGCGAATAATAGACAAGAGCCTGGTCAAGGTGGGATCATCAATAAAAAAATGATTTTTTTGAGGATAGGGGTTGCACTGAAAAAAAACGTGTTTATATTAGCACCCGTCAAAGACGAGTGCTAATATATTGGTGGCCACCAACACAAATATCAATCACTTATACAAAAAAAACAATCAATCGTAAGGAGAGTGAGTGCCATGAAAATACGTCCACTGCATGATCGAGTTCTTGTTAAAAGGCTTGAGGAAGAAGAAAAGACCAAAGGAGGAATAATCATTCCTGACACAGCCAAAGAAAAGCCTATCGAAGGCGAAGTTGTCGCTGTCGGCAACGGTAAGATACTTGAAAATGGTGAGGTAAAGCCCCTTGAAGTAAAAGTGGGAGACAAAGTTCTGTTTGGAAAGTATGCGGGAACAGAGATCAAGATCGAAGGTGAAGAATATTTGATGATGAGGGAAGATGATATTCTTGGAGTCATTGAAGGGTAATCCTGTTTCAAGCTTTTGAAGTTCAGTGAGAATCAAGTAAACAAGTTTTCTAGCCAAAAAAGAAAAGATATTAAATTTTTGATAAATCGGAGGTAAAGAAATATGGCTGCAAAAGAGATTAAATATGATGCCAAAGCGCGTGAGTCCATGCTTCGTGGCGTAAACGCCTTGGCTAACGCCGTAAAGGTCACCTTGGGTCCAAAGGGACGCAACGTGATTATTGAGAAATCCTTTGGCTCCCCAGTCATCACTAAAGATGGTGTGACCGTTGCCAAGGAAATCGAACTGGAAGACAAGTTTGAAAACATGGGCGCACAGATGGTTAAAGAGGTTGCTTCCAAGACCAGTGATGTGGCTGGTGACGGAACCACAACCGCAACCATTTTGGCTCAGGGTATCTATACAGAGGGTACCAAGCTGGTGGCTGCAGGAATCAACCCCATGGCTCTCAAAAGAGGGATAGATAAGGCTGTGGATGCCGTAGTGGATAAATTAAAGGAATTGAGCAAACCAACTAAGGATCAGAAGGAGATTGCACAGGTTGGTACCATTTCAGCCAACAATGATCCAGCCATTGGAAATATCATAGCCGAAGCCATGGACAAGGTCGGCAAAGAAGGGGTCATAACAGTTGAAGAAGCAAAGTCCATGGAAACCACCCTGGATGTGGTGGAAGGTATGCAGTTCGACCGGGGATATATCTCTCCCTATTTCGTGACTGATCCAGAAAAGATGGAGTGCGTGCTGGAAGATCCCTATATCTTGATCCATGAGAAAAAGATCAGCAACATGAAAGACTTGCTTCCTCTGCTGGAGCAGATTGCCAAGATGGGCAAGCCGCTTCTCATCATTGCAGAGGATGTGGAAGGCGAAGCATTGGCAACCCTGGTGGTCAATAAGCTGAGAGGAACCTTGCAGGCGTGTGCTGTAAAGGCACCAGGCTTTGGCGACCGCCGTAAGGCCATGATGGAAGATATTGCCATTCTCACTGGCGGCCAGATGGTAGCCGAGGACCTAGGCATCAAACTGGAAAACATTTCACTTAATGACCTTGGACGCGCCAAGAGGGTGGTTGTAGACAAAGACACCACCACCATCATAGATGGCGCCGGTTCCAAAGAGGCAATCGAAGGCCGCGTAAAGCAGATTAGGGCTCAAATTGAAGAAACTACCTCTGATTATGATAGGGAAAAATTGCAGGAAAGGCTTGCCAAGCTAATTGGTGGTGTGGCGGTAATTCATGTTGGCGCTGCCACTGAGACCGAGATGAAGGAGAAAAAGGCAAGAGTAGAAGATGCACTCAATGCCACCAGGGCTGCGGTTGAAGAAGGAATCGTTGCTGGCGGTGGTACTGCTTACATTCGGTGTCTGGAGGCACTGGATAATCTCAAGGTCGACGATGAAGATGAGCAGCATGGAATAAACATAATCAAGCGCGCCTTGGAAGATCCGTTACGCCAGATCGCCAACAACGCTGGCTACGAAGGATCCATAGTGGTTGAGCGTGTCAAGAGCGAAAAGGGTAATATTGGCTTCAACGCTGCGACAGGAGAATATGAAGATCTGATGGAGAGCGGTATTATTGATCCCACCAAAGTCAGCAGGACCGCACTTCAAAATGCAGCCAGCGTTTCCGGCCTGCTGCTTACCACCGAAGCAATGGTGGCAGAGGCTCCAAAGAAAGAGGAAAAAGGAGCAGGAGCAGGAATGGGCGGCGGAATGCCAGGCGGAATGGACATGTATTAAAAGCGCTTTAAGACACTGACATGGAATCAAAGCCCCTGGCTGCTAAGGCCGGGGGCTTTTTCGTTTTGCCATGACCTCCAACCTTTCTATGCTTTCTGTGCCTCTCAAAGAGCTGGCAAAGCCAAAAAGCAGACCTTTTAGCGTCTTCCGCACAAAATATTTCAAATAGATTTTCTTTCCATCCCCATACATTTCCACCTTTGGATGCGTGTCTTTTGAATCAAGGAATCTTTGTTCAATAAACTTGACCAGTCCATCTATGTCTTCAACATGAAAGCAGTTTTCCCTGCCTGGATCGAAATCAGCAACGATTCCCACTACGTTTGGCACCTTGTCTGCCAATAGCTCATCCGAAACATCTTTTCTGGCCACCTCAATTTTTATTGCTTCGGGATCATTTTTAAATCCCTCTCCAATCACGATGTCTGCATCCGGGAATAGGCGGAAGGCTAGATATTCAAGGGTATATCCCATGTTGCGGTTGAAAATTATCAACTGATCAGGGCAGGCCAGTGCTACTGAGGAAGCTCCAGCTTTTTGGAGCCTGTAGGAATCGCTTTCCTTAGGGTTTTGGGCCAAAGACATATGTTTTGTTGACTTTATTACTCCAACATCGAATCCCTTTTGCACAAGTACCCTTACCACCTTTTCAGCGATAGTGGTCTTGCCAGCGTTGTGCCATCCAATGAATGAAAAGCAAATAGGCATGATGCCTCCTTGTGCCCCATAATATTTGTGACAGGGTATCTCAAAAATTCCTTTTGTGCACACTATTGGTTTGACAGGGAGATGGTTTTGTTTTTTTTGAGAGTGAAGTTTTCAAAAGTTAGTTTAATATAATTCAAATTTGAACCAGAGAGGAGGAGACCCATGTTCACAAAGGCAACATCAACAAAAATTTTTTTGTCGGCGCTTGTAATGCTTTTTCTCCTTTTCCCAACAGTGCATGTATATTCCGAATCCCATGCAGCAAGTTATACAAAGCCGGAAGAACTGGTGGAAAAATCGGCCATAGTCTTAAAATCCTTCATGTCTGATCCCCAAATGGAATGGTTCAGACAGCATGTGGGGCAGGCAAAGGGTATATTTGTCATTCCGCAGCTGATCAAGGGAGGGTTCATGATAGGAGGCGCAGGTGGTAGCGGAGTGCTACTTGCCTATGATCCTCAAAAGGGCTGGTCATATCCGGCGTTTTATACCATGGGAGCCATTTCTTTTGGCCTACAGATAGGCGGAGAGGCCTCAGAGATCATATTGATGATCATGACGGACAAGGGCATTGATTCCTTCTTGTCCACCTCCTTCAAGCTTGGGGCAGATATCAGTATTGCAGCAGGACCTATTGGGGCAGGAGCCAAGGCACAAATAGCCGATATCCTGGCCTTTGCCCGCTCAAAGGGCGCTTTTGCCGGTGTCAGCATTGAAGGAGCAGTGATCAAGTATAGAGACGCTTGGAATAGACAATACTATAAAAAACCTGTGAGGGCTGTGGATATTTTGGTCAAACGCAATGTGGCCAACCCACATGCAAATGAATTAAGAAAGTTGGTGTCACAGATCAAGTAGCCTTTGTCCATCACGTCCGTTGGGGCTTGGGGCGGCCTCAATAACTTGAAAGGCCGCCGCCAAGCTTTAAGCTTCGGCTAGTTGCACGTTATGTCCATGCCGCTGTTCACTTTCTCTTCCAATTCCGAAGATATGTGGGTACGCTTCATGAGCGTGACCGTCTTTTCGTTTATACCAACGAGTTCTTCCTTCACTGAGGTTATGCCATTTGCCATTTCTATGAGGGCCTGGCTTTCTTCAGCCGCATTCTGAGCCTTTTCTTTGACCTCCCTAGCTCCTTGGGCTCCATGCTCCACACTGGTGCTTATTTCTGACACTGTGGCAGTTTGTTCTTCTGTAGCACTGGCTATGGTATTAGCAAGGTCGTTTACCTCGCCCACTATCTGGGTGATGTTTTCCACAGAATTCACCGCCTCTTTTGTATCAGTCTGAATGGTCTGGATCATCTCGGTTATTTCCTGCGTGGCATCTGCTGTCTGCTTGGCTAGCTCTTTTACCTCATTGGCAACTACCGCAAAACCCTTTCCCGCCTCTCCAGCCCTGGCAGCTTCGATGGTTGCGTTGAGGGCCAGGAGGTTGGTCTGCTCTGCAATGTTGTTTATCACTTGGATAATATTTCCAATCTTGTCTGAGCTTTCTCCCAGTCTGCTTATCACCTCAGAAGTGGTGAGAGCCTGGTCTTGGGCTATGTTCGTCTTTTCTGCCGTCTGTGCAACACTTTGTGCGATTTCAGTGGTTGCCTCGGCCATCTGCCTGGATGCTTCTGCCACGGCGTCCAAACTTTCCGTGGCCAGCGCAGCAGATTCTGCTACTTCATCTGCCATCACATTGAGATTATCCGCCTGCTGCACAACAGATTTTTCAACTGAGCTTAGGTTCTTTTCAGCCGATTCCATGGTTTCGAGGATAGACCTGAAAAAGGCCATCCTATTCACGGTGTTGGCTACAAGGCAGTTGAAAGCCCTGGCAAGCTCACGGATTTCCTTTAGCCCCTTAACAGCCATGGTTTTTGTGAAAGTTCCTTCTCCAGCTTTAGAGAGGGCTTCAACTGCTTCGGCCAGTGGTATTGTTACAAACCGGCGCATTACAAAGGTGATAACGGCAAATAGTACCATTCCCAGGGCGAGCATGACATATTCCAAGTTTTTGAGGCGTTTATTCTTTAACTTCGAGATCGCTTCGTAACGTTTTGTCACCTCGTCGGCCTGTTTTAAGAGAGGTATGTTGTTTTGTTCAATGTAATTCATTGCGGATTCTGCAGCCTTGCTCTTTCCGCGGCTCGAAAGCACTATTTCTAGTTTCTGTTTCATGGGCTTCCACATGTTTGAAAGCTTTATCAGCTTATTCGTCAGCTCTTTGTCTTTTGGAGGTTCAAGCCCAAGTTTAGCGTCACCTTTTGTCAATGCTTTTAGGCTATTATCAAAAAGAAATATAGTGGATGCCAGGTTTTCTCGGGCTCCAGAATTTTGTAAATATAACCATTCCATGGCTTCTTTAGCCATTTTTTGAGAAAGCATCCTCTGGCGGCCAGCGGTATTTATGGCCGTGCCATCACTTTTCTGCTTGTTCAAGGTCCACACAGTTAAAGACACGGTGGCAATATTTAGTAGAAAGAGTGCAGCCACAAGTGATGCTACCACGACAGACAAAGAATTGAATTTTTCCTTCATTTATGCCTCCTGAAAATATGGGTAACGCTTTTCCAATATCAGTTTTGGAAATGGGCCATTGCATGCACGGCGGTGTGGCATCAGGCCCATCTAGGCAGCTTATCGGAAGGTAGTTAGAAATAGTGAAAGGTATTTTTTTCCTTTACAAACTCTATTTTCTATATAATTTTTCTGTGTAATTTGTTTTTCATGAAATGGTATGTTTCCAATTGCCTGCTATCATTATGTTAGCATCAGGCCTAAGGCGGCTTGACATCAGGAGTTAGATATGCAGAAATATGAATGTCCTTGTGGTTACATATATGATCCAGAAGAAGGCGATCCCGAACACGGTATAGAACCTGGCACGCCATTTGAGGATCTGCCGGATGATTGGGTTTGCCCGAAGTGTGGAGCTGAAAAGGAACATTTTTATCCAGCAGACTAGAAACAGCCCGCTGTAGCCCTTTTTTAGCAAGATTTAACTATCTTAGGGTCACGATTGCACGCTTGTAGGCGGCCGTTTCAACAATGGTGACCAACAGACATTTGGCCAAAACTACAGTCAATACCCCCAAGCATTTGCACAACTGGGTGAAAAGTCCTTAAAAAGATGTGTCCCATTTGCCATGGTAGCATTGAATAATTTATCTAACTCGCCTATAATATTTGATTTTCAGAGGAAAAGCGTTTTTTTGAAAGGGTTTTGGTATGAAAGTTACAGTTGAAGACATAAGTCCTGTCCAGAAAAAACTCTCGGTCGAAGTTCCTTCAGAAGTAGTTGCTAAAGAACTTGATCAGGCCTATCAGCGGCTTAAAAAGAGCGTAAAAGTCAAGGGTTTTCGAAAGGGCAAGGTGCCTGTTTCTGTATTGGAACGCCTCTATTCAAAAGAGGTGGAAGGCGAGGTCTTGGAAAAGCTGATTCAGGAAACCTTGCCAGATGCAATAAAAGAAGCCGATGTAGTTATGGTCATCGAGCCAGTCCTCGATTCAGCAGGAGAAATCAAGAAGAACGATTCCTTTAATTACTCTGTACTCCTTGATTTATGGCCTGAATTTGAACTTCCCGAGTACAAGGGTTTGGAAGTCGTCAAGCCAGAGATAGAGGTTACAGACAAAGAAGTTGAGGAACAGATAGACGCCCTGAGGCGCCACTATGGAAGCATTGACGCCGTTATAGAAGACAGGCCTGTTGAAAAAGGCGATATAGTGGTCATAGACTATGTTGGAAACATTGATGGTGTGGAAGTGGATGGCCTAAAAGAAGAAAACTACTATTTAGAAGTAGGGGCGGGCTATTTCAACGAAGATTTCGAAGAAGGCCTTGTTGGCATGGAGCGTGGAGAAGAGAAAGAGATTGAGGTCAGCTACCCCGAAGAGGCCATAAATGAAAAGGTTGCGGGTAAAACGGTAAAATACAAAGTAACACTGAAAGATATAAGAGAGAGGTCACTTCCGGCATTGGATGAAAAATTCGTTGAAAGCATTGGAATCGGTATAAAGAGTGTTGACGAGCTCAAACAGAGGCTCCGGGACGAGATCAGGAAAGAAAAAGAAGAAGCTGTGGACAGAATGGTCCGTCAACAGATTTTGGAACAGCTTCGAAAGGAAGTCGACTTTCCTATTCCTGAGAGATTGATAGAAAACAAACTCAATCAAATGTTGGACAATGTGGCAGGCCACTTGCAGGAGCGTGGCATGGATTATGAGCGGGCTGGAATCTCTGAAGAAAAGCTCAAAGAAAAGATGCGCGAAGATGCCATTCAGCAGGTGAAAACAGAAATTATTTTAGACAAGATTGCCGAAAAGGAGGGTATCAACGTACCAGAAGAT
The DNA here is from genome assembly GCA_964459155.1 of uncultured Desulfobacterales bacterium. Taxonomy (GTDB): domain Bacteria; phylum Desulfobacterota; class Dissulfuribacteria; order Dissulfuribacterales; family JALVPX01; genus JALVPX01. The sequence continues at coordinate 29,642 of CAYWKF010000005.1, read as the reverse complement.
GAGATAAGCCAGTACCTTGACGCCCAGGCCAGATATCCAGGAATGGATAGGGAACAGCTGCAATCTGCTGTTTTTGCCCATGTTCTTCCGAAGTTGAGGGCAAAAAAGACACTGGATTTCCTGGTAGAAAATGCTCATATTAAATTGCCGGAGGAAGCAGAGTCTGCTGAAAAGGCAGAAAAAAGCAGTGAAGAAACAGTAACGGAGGAAAAGTAGAAACATGCCGTTAATACCAATAGTAATTGAACAAAGCCCCCGGGGTGAAAGGGCTTACGATATATATTCACGCCTTTTGAAAGAAAGGATCGTTTTTTTGGGCGGGCCCATAAATGATGAAATTGCAAATTTAATTATTGCGCAGCTTCTGTTCCTTGAGGCAGAAGATCCGAAAAGGGATATAACACTGTATATCAACTCTCCTGGAGGAGTTGTGACCGCTGGTTTGGCCATATATGACACAATGCAGTATATAAAGCCTGATGTTGGCACTTTGTGCCTTGGCCAGGCAGCAAGTATGGGCGCCTTGCTCCTAGCGGCAGGTGCCAAAGGCAAGAGGTACACCTTGCCGAATTCCAGGATATTGATCCATCAGCCCATGGGCGGATTCCAGGGGCAGGCAACGGATATTGATATCCATGCCAAGGAAATCCTACGTTTGAGATCTGCCTTGAACGAGATCATGTCCAAACACACTGGGCAGCCCTTGGAAAGGATCCAGGAAGATACTGAACGCGACTTTTTTATGGGCGGTAAAGAGGCCCAGGAATATGGACTGGTTGATGAAGTCATTACAGAACGTCAGGAGGAAGGTCTAAATGGCTAAGAAGACCGACTTCGAAAATGTAGGCAATTTGCGCTGTTCCTTTTGTGGCAAAGGCCAGGAAGAGGTAAAGAAGCTCATTGCAGGCCCCAATGTCTTCATCTGCGATGAATGCATTGAGCTGTGCAACGATATCATTGCAGAAGAATATGACAATGAAGAAGGCGCTGCAAGCAGCGGTAAATCCATATTGAGGCCGTCTGAGATAAAGGCCTTACTCGACAATTACGTAATCGGACAGGAATCAGCCAAGAAGATACTTTCTGTGGCGGTTCACAACCACTATAAGCGAATAGATTCGTCGGTGGATCTTGAAGACGTCGAGCTGCAGAAGAGCAACATCATCCTCATAGGACCCACAGGAAGCGGCAAGACCCTCCTGGCCCAGACCCTGGCAAAGGTGCTCAATGTGCCCTTTACCATAGCCGATGCCACAACTCTAACCGAGGCAGGCTACGTGGGAGAAGATGTGGAAAACATCATCCTGAACCTGCTTCAGGCAGCCGACTATGACGTGGAGCTGGCCAGCAGGGGCATAGTCTATATCGATGAAATTGATAAAATCGCCAGAAAAACAGACAGCCCATCGATAACCAGGGACGTGTCTGGTGAAGGCGTCCAGCAGGCACTGCTCAAGATAATGGAAGGCACCTTGGCGAATGTTCCGCCTAAGGGCGGTCGCAAGCATCCTCAGCAGGATTTTGTCAAAATTGATACCACCAACATCCTGTTTATCTGCGGTGGCGCCTTCGTAGGCCTTGATGAGATAATAAAGGCACGTCTTGGCAAATCGTCAATCGGTTTTGGAGCTGATGTGCACGGGGCCAGGGACATGGCCTTGGGTGATGTGCTCCGGAGGATACAGCCTGAAGACCTCATTAAATTCGGCCTCATCCCAGAGTTCGTTGGACGAATACCTGTTGTAGCCACACTGGAAGAGCTTGATGAGCAGACCCTTATCAAGATCTTAAAAGAGCCCAAAAATGCACTCATAAAGCAGTTCCAGAAGCTTTTTGCCATGGACGGGATCGATCTCCATTTTACTGACGGAGCCATCGAATCCATTGCTAGGGAGGCATTGAAACGGAAAACCGGTGCCAGGGGGCTTCGGGCCATAATGGAACAGGCCATGCTGGATATCATGTATGAGCTTCCTTCAAAGGAAGGAATCAAAGAGTGCGTAGTAAGTGAAGAGGTCATCCTGAATGGTGCTGAGCCAATCCTCCTTTATGAACAGGAGGAGAAAAAGGCGCAGGCATCGTAAGCAGGAGGCTTGTCATGCCTTACGCAAATGAACATAGTACATACAAAAGGATTAAAAAACGATATGGGCCGGCGGGCCCTTAAAGACGCAAGGATATTATGAGCAATAGAGAAAGAGTAGTAGAAGTACCTTTATTACCTCTCAGAGACATCGTCTTATTTCCACATATGGTTGCGCCTCTATTTGTGGGGCGGGAAAAATCCGTGAAGGCCATAGAAGAAGCCATGGCAAACAAGCAGGATATCTTGCTTGCAGCCCAGCGTGATGCCAAAATAGATGATCCTTCAGAAAAGGACATCTATAAAATTGGGACTCTTGGTACCATACTCCAGCTTCTTCGCTTGCCAGACGGCACGGTCAAGGCCCTGATCGAAGGCAAGCAAAGGGCCAAGATCGTCTCCTATGCCCCTTCCAAGAACTATTTCGTGGTAGAGGCAGAGGTCCAGGAGGACAAAGAGGCGCAAGGACCGCAGTCTGAGGCCTTGATCAGGTTGACAGTGGAGGCCTTTGAGGAATATGTGAAGATCAACAAAAAGATCCCCCCTGAGGTGGCTTTGTCCATATCTTCCATCACAGAGCCTTCCAGGCTAGCAGACACCATTGCGGCCCATGTTCCTCTGAAGGTTCCGGACAAGCAGGCCTTGCTGGAAGAAGTCAACCCTGCGAAACGTCTTGAAAAGCTTTATGCCTTGATGCGTTCAGAGACAAACATTGCGCAAGTTGAACAGCGCATAAAAGAACGTGTCAAGAAGCAGATGGAAAAGAATCAGCGGGATTATTATTTGAATGAGCAAATCAGGGCCATACAGAAGGAGATGGGCCAGAAGGAAGACCCGCAAAGTGACCTTAAGGAGCTTGAAAAACGGATAAAGCGCAAAAAGCTTTCCAAACAGGCAGCTCAGCGTGTGCGCCAGGAATTCAAAAAGCTAAAGATGATGGCGCCAATGTCTGCTGAGGCCACGGTCGTGCGAAACTACATCGATTGGATATTGTCTCTGCCATGGTATGACAAGACCAAAGACAAACATGATATCGTGGAAGCAGAGCGCATCTTGAATGAAGACCATTATGGTCTGGAAAAGCCAAAAGAGCGCATACTTGAATATCTGGCAGTACAGAGCCTGGTCAAAAAGATGAAAGGGCCTATACTATGCTTGGTTGGGCCGCCAGGTGTTGGGAAGACTTCGCTGGCAAAGTCAGTGGCAAGGGCCCTTGGGCGCAATTTCGTGCGCTTGTCCCTTGGCGGGGTGCGCGACGAAGCAGAGATAAGAGGCCACAGGCGTACATATATTGGCTCCATGCCTGGAAAGATCATCCAGTCCCTCAAAAAGGCAAAGTCCAACAACCCGGTGTTCTGCCTGGATGAGGTGGACAAAATGAGCACCGACTTTCGCGGTGACCCTGCTGCAGCTCTTCTTGAGGTACTTGATCCAGAGCAGAACTACGCCTTCAATGACCATTACCTCGACCTCGACTACGATCTTTCAGAGGTAATGTTCATTACCACCGCAAACACGCTCCATACCATACCCCTGCCGCTGCAGGACAGAATGGAGATTATAGAGCTTCCGGGTTACACCGAGGAAGAAAAGCTTGAGATAGCCAAAGGCTTCCTGCTTCCGAGGCAGCTAGAGGCCCACGGCCTTACCAAAGAAAAGCTTCAAGTGAGTGACAGCGCCATTCTTGAAATCATCAGGTCTTACACAAGAGAGGCAGGTGTAAGAAACTTGGAAAGGTGTCTTGCATCCATATGCAGGAAGGCTGCGCGTGAAATAGTAAAATCCAAGGATGAAGCCCGCACCATCAAGGTAAATAGAACGAGCTTGAAGAAATTCCTCGGAGTCCCAAGATATCGTCACAGCCAAGCAGAGAAAAAGGAACAGATCGGTGTTGCAACCGGACTTGCCTGGACGGAAACCGGAGGCTCTCTGCTTCAGATCGAAGCTGCAATCATGCCTGGCAAGGGCAAGCTCACCATTACCGGAAAACTTGGCGAGGTAATGCAGGAATCTGCCCAGGCCGCTTTGAGCTACGTGCGTTCCAGAGCCCATCAGTTTGGTTTGCCATGGAATTTCTATCAGAAAGTGGACATCCACGTGCACGTGCCAGAAGGTGCTATTCCCAAGGATGGCCCATCTGCAGGCATCACCATGGCAACAGCCATAGTCTCCGCCCTTCTTAAAATACCAGTAAGGCATGATGTGGCCATGACTGGTGAAATAACACTAAGGGGCAGGGTGTTGCCAATAGGAGGCCTTAAAGAAAAACTCCTGGCAGCACGAAGAGCTGGCGTTAAAAAAGTGCTGATACCAAGCGAAAATGAACGCAATCTCAAAGAAGTTCCTGCCAAAATAACAAAATCCTTGGATATAGTCATGGTTGAACACATGGACGATGTACTGAAACAGGCCATGGCAATGGAAAAGCCAGAGAGTTTGCTGGCCGATGTCTCGCCTGCAGAAAGCCCTGACTGGTTTCGCAGAGAGGATGAGCCAGCAGACGTGCCGGCAGCCCACTGATCGAATTCCATAAACCGTGTAGAAAAAGCCAGCCCTCAAAGGCTGGCTTTTTTGTTAATCGTTACTCTTCGATTGGAGGAACCTTGCCAGGCTCTTGAAAGACCTGGTCGTCACGATAAGGTAGCGATTCCTTTATATTTCTTGGAATTTCGCCATATTGGGCCTCAAACTCCTGAAGATATCTTTTCCTGCCTTTTAAAAAGTCTGAAACTTTGCTTTTGAGAATGTCCTTGTCAGGGAAAAGAGGGTAAGCATTCATCAAGTCTAGATTGGCCCTGTCGCATTTTATTGGAAAGTAATATCCTAGAAAATCTGGATCAAAGCTGAAACGCAGCTGCATCCTGCACAGGTCATTGTATATGGCCAAAGACTGGCGCAGCGTTACCTTTATGTCATCTTGACCAATGGTGCCTGTGTTGGCCAGATAGCACTTTATGCGGTTGCGCTTGATGATGTCATAAAAGATCATGGCGTGCTCCAGTTTGTTGCCACACATGAAGGGATCCAAGAAAAAGACACGCTTGAATTTACCCGCTTCTTCAGGGTTGCCTCCAGAGCTTTCGATGGATTCGCCGTAGATAAACTGCATAACCGCCTGCTCTGGCGTGAGTTTGTTTATGGCATTTACGAGAGGATTCCTTGTGAGCATTATTATGATATCCAGCCTGTCTGCCCGAAGGCTATTGCTGGCGATCTCCAAGTTTTCCCTGGTAACAATGGCGCGACCGTTTGCCGTTTTGCTGGTGTCATGGAAGTCTGGCATATATGGATATTGGCTTATGGCAACGTTTTCCAAAAATGCATCCCGGGATTCTGCCGCCCGCAGTATCTCTGGCTGGGTGTGGTCCAAGCCCTCGGTCTTCACATAAAGGCCGTTTTGCTCAAAGGCGGCGTAGCTGCCATCATGGCCAAGAGTGCCGCCATCATCACCAATCATTTCAGAATATTCCTTTGGCATTTTGGCAAAGGTTCTGCATAAGGTTGTGGTTTTTCCTGTGGCTGTAAGGCCAGACACTCCGGTCACTATCTCGGTCAGTTCTGGCCGTTCCGTCTCTAAATTGTACACCCACAATATGTCCCGTCTGGCACCTGCGTGCAAAAAGAGGCCTGTCTTGTCTATGGACTTCACCCTCCAGTCCTCGAATTGAAACACGCCCTTTTTGCCCTCACCCAGGTAGACGCTATTTCTGCAGATTTTTACTTGGTCGCCTCTTTTTTCTCCCATCCACAGCCGGATCGTTATATCTTTGTCTAATAGTTTTTTGTTCTTGTTGGTTTCAAAGGCCTCATCAGTGAAAAAAATGATGGTATAAGTGGGGTCTTGGACCACCCTTCCTGCAGGATGGTCGAAAAGGAGTTTCAGGCCATAGGTTATTTGCGCATATGCCTCTGGAACTATGAATCGAGCGGTGACACCGTCTCTTCCATCTCCGACAATGGTATCAAGCGAAACCAGCCTTTCCCTGCTCAAATATTCTATTGCTTCCAATGCAAGCTGTTCCTCTTCCTCACCAAATGGATGGTCAATGCTGTTCCTAGTATGTGGGGCAGAACGGGACATCGGTTCCGAATCCGCTGCCACTGAGCCTACCTGGGTTTGTATAACCCCGTTTTGGCGCAAGGCTAGATCCTTTAGCTCATCCAAAGAGAGTCCTTCAGACAAACGACCTTCTCTCTTTGCGTCTTGATAAATCTTAACAGCCGCTTGCTTGAAATAATTTTCCATGACTTCCTCCGTCAATAGTCAGCAAGACCTAAGAAATTTGGCTTATTGCTGAGGTTTCTCGATTTTACCTTTGTAATCACAAAGAAACAGATTAGTTTGACACCAAGGCCTTTATGCCTAATTGTTAATGAAATATGTTTGACCTATTAGTTGCGTTGTTCAGAAGTTACAAATTGGCAAAGAAATCTTATGAGGCTTTTTAATTTAACAAATATAAATAAAATGGCAATTTAAGACGTTCAGAAAGTGTGATCAAATTGCCGAAATGAACGTCAAGGGGGAAAGGTGTCCAGAAATAATTTTGACAAGCTGCTTGATGAGTCAGTAAAGCTCCACGGCCATCTGTGCCCTGGTCAGGTACTTGGGGTACGTTTGGCCATGCTGGGCCTTGAGCTGCTAGGGATCGAGGATCCCAAGGGTAAAGATCGAAAAAGTTTCATGGTTCTCGTAGAGATAGACCGGTGTGCTACAGACGCCTTGCAGTCAGTAACTGGGTGTTCCCTAGGAAAAAGATCTCTGCGCTGGATAGACAACGGTATTATGGCAGCGACTTTTGTTAAATTGCAGGATATGACAGGTTATAGAATTGTTGCCAAAGAGGAGGCCAGAGAGCTTTCGAAAAAATATTGTCCTGAAATCAGAGACAAGTATAGAAGGCAGCTTGAGGCATACAAGAAGATGTCGGACGAAGATCTTTTCGAGGTAAAAAAGGTTCGGGTGACTATTCCTGAAAGTGATATGCCCGGACGGCCCTTGAGGCGTGTCCAGTGCTCCATGTGCGGGGAGTGGGTACAGGACTGCCGTGAGGTAGAGAAAGAGGGAAAGATTTTTTGCAGGCCTTGTGTCCATGGCAGATACTACGAGGAGCTAGAGTGATGGCTATGAAAAAGGTTCCGGTTGAAGAAGCTGTGGGCATGGTGATACCCCATGACCTGACTCAGATCGTCAAGGGTAAGAAAAAGGGCCCAGCCTTTAAAAAGGGCCATGTTGTCAGCGAGTCGGACATACCACTGTTGAAGGATATGGGGAAATATAACATCTACGTGCTCCAGCTAAGTGAGAATGAGGTACACGAGGATGACGCAGCCAGAGCCTTGGCTGAGGCAGCAGCCGGTGAAAACATAGTATGCGATGATGCCCCGGTGGAAGGCAAGGTCTCTTTCAGGTCTGAAGTTGACGGTATTTTACGGGTGAATAAAGAGGCCTTGTACCAATTCAACCTATTGGGAGACGTGATGCTTGCAACACTGCACCAAGATATGGCTGTGAAGAGGGGAATGCAGGTTGCAGCTGGTAGGGCCATACCACTCGTTATAGAAAGGCGTATACTTGATAAGGCAGTCAGTATAGCCAAAGAGGCTGGGGGTTTGATTCACGTTTCCCCTTGGATGCTAAGACGTGCTGCCATAGTTGTAACAGGCAGGGAAGTATTTGAAGGCAGGATAGAAGACAAATTCGGCCCTGCCATGACCAAAAAACTAAGGGATTACGGCATGGAAGTTGTTTCGGTGAGCAAGGCACCAGACCATGAGGCACAGATTGCACACCAGATCAGAAAGGCCCTTGCTGAAGGTGCTCAGTTGATCCTTTGCACTGGCGGTATGTCCGTTGACCCAGACGATGTCACCAGGGCAGCCATAGCTCAGGCAGGAGCTACCGACATTGTTTACGGTAGCCCAGTGCTTCCAGGTGCCATGTTTTTGATAAGTTATCTGGAGGGTGTGCCGGTGCTTGGCATCCCTGCCTGCGGGATGTTTTTCAAAACAACGGTGCTGGACCTCGTATTGCCAAAGATCTTGGCAGGAGACAAAATAGGCAGGGAATATCTTGCATCTTTAGGCCATGGAGGCCTATGCATGAATTGTAGAAAATGTCGATTTCCTGTATGTCCTTTTGGTAAGAATTAGGAGGCGTGTATGTTCATATTGGCAAACTTTTTGAACTCATTGGCTACAGTAATCCACGTGGTGCTGAATCTCTACATGTGGGTGCTGATCATCAGAGCACTTATTTCTTGGGTAAATCCAGATCCATATAATCCAGTGGTGAGGTTTCTGTACGGAGTCACAGATCCGGTATTGTACCGTGTAAGGCGGATTTTGCCCTTACATTTTGGAGGAATTGATTTGACGCCCATGGTCCTTATTCTAGCCATAATATTTTTGGACAGTTTTTTGGTACCATCTTTGCGTCAACTGGCATTCAAACTTTCATGAGGTTCAAATGGCGATCACCCCAAATGAAATAGCAGAACAGAAATTTCCAAAACGCTTCAGAGGCTATGATGTGGAGGCAGTGACTGCCTTCAAAGAGACGGTCGCAGCACGTTTGGCTGAAGTAATAAAAGAACGGAATATGTTAAAATCCAGGCTCAAAAATTGCCTTTACAAGTTGGAGCAGTTCAAGAAGCGGGAAGACGAGTTCAGGCACGCCATTGCTGCGGCCCAGAAGCTTGCCGAGGAGATGAAAGAGCAGGCCAAAAAGGAAGGTGATTTGATCATTGAAGAGGCCAAACTGGATGCAGAGCGAATTGTTGCCGATGCCCATCAAGAGGCACTGCAGCTTGAGGAAAAGATAAGAGTATTGCGCAGGGTGCAAAGGGAGTCAACTTTCAAAATAAGAAACGCCCTGGAGAATTTTTTGAGGCTCCTGGATGAAGAGGCACTTCCAGGTGAGGAACTGGACCAGGTGCTTCAAGAGGCAGCCACCGAGATGAGGGCTATCCAAGAGGTGCCCTTGGCTGAGGAGTCGGATACGGCTGCTTCTATACAAACAGAGACGAAAGGGGGCCGATCGTCTCGCTCTGCTGATGAATCGACACCTCAGGATGCAAAAGAGGAAGAAAACGTAAAAGTGGAATTGTCCAATATAGACGTGGACAAACTGTGGAGTGTGGATTGACAAAAAGCCTTTGTAAAAAAAACTGCCGCAAAAGCCCTTAGCTTTTCGAAATCCCTTATCTGATGGATCTGCCGCCTGAACTTTGCTCCATTGGGCAGGCCTTGAGAGTACCAGCAAAGATGTTTTTTGGCCAAAATAGCCCCTGTTCTGTGGCCATAATGTTCTTCAAGCATTTTTATATGGTCCATTATGGCATCGATTTTTTGTTCGGAGTCAACATGGCTTCTTTCAAGGATTTCGTGAAATATCCATGGTCTTCCCAGGCTTGCCCTGCCTATCATCACTGCATCTGCGCCACAGGTTTCGATGCATTCAGAAGCAGTAACCAAATCTGTCACATCCCCATTGGCGACCACAGGAATCCTCACAGCATCTTTAACAAACCGAATGGCTTTCCAGTCAGCCATGCCTGCAAACATTTGGCTCCTAGTGCGGCCATGCACTGAGATCATGGATGCTCCTGCCGCCGCCATTAGCCTGGCAAAAGAGACAACATTTTTGGACGACTCGTCCCAGCCAAGCCTTATCTTTACGGATACTGGAATATCAACGCTTTTTCGTACGGATTCCACGATCTTTGCGGCAAGTTTCGGCTGTTTCATGAGGGCGGCTCCAGACCCAGCTCTCACAATCTTCCGTTGCGGGCAGCCCATGTTGAGATCTATCATGTCAGCCCCCAAGGCCTTCATTTGCACAGCGGCCTTGGCCAATATGTCAGGATCATGTCCAAAGAGCTGAATGGCCACTGGTCGCTCATCTTTCGAAGGCTTCGCCATCTTGAGGGTTTTGGGATTTTCAAAGACAACGGCCTGGGCTGAGATCATCTCGGTGACCACAAGCCCTGCGCCAAAACGTTTGGCCAAGGAGCGGAATGGCGCATCTGTTATTCCGGCCATAGGAGCCAGCACAAGCCGGTTTGGTATTTCAAGTGTGCCAACTTTCAGCCGTTGGTTGAAAAACATATTGGGTAATCTCGGTTCTCTAGGCATGGACTCAATGTAAATCCAATAGCGTGCTGAAGCAATTTTTTGAACGCCTTTGCGCTTGTAAAATCCCCCGGTTAATGTAATTCTTTTTGTCAATGGATGACAAGCACCAGCAAAACATGGTGTTAAGCGGCAGGGTGGAGCGCGTTACCTACGCTTCGCCTGAAACCGGGTATGCCGTGCTTCGCATAAAACCTAAGAGAGGCGCACGCTTTACTGCCGTAGGGCATGTGGCTGAGCTTGCCAACAATGCTGGACTTGAAGGGGCTGAATTTCAATTTCATGGCTCATGGACCATGTCCAAATATGGCCGCCAGTTTACCTTCGACAGCTGTAGGCTGGTGGGCAGCGAACTCCTTTTTTTTCTATCCAAGGTAGTGAAAGGGCTAGGCGAAAAACTTGCCAGCCAGCTCATTGAAGACTTTGGTGAAGAAGAACTGGTCCGCATATTGGACGAAGATCCTAAGAAGCTTCTGTCGGTAAAAGGCATAAAAGAAAAAAGGCTCAGGCTGATCTTGAAGTCATGGCACAAGCACCGCAGCCTTCGCCAGCTTTCAGAATATCTTGGCTCAGTTGGAGGACCTGTCACCCCTAATCTGCTTATTCGTATTTACAACCATTTTGAAGACAACGCCCTCAAAGTAATAAAGGCCAACCCCTATGCGCTTACAGAGGTTAGAGGAATAGGATTCAAGACCGCAGACAAGATTGCCTTGGCCTTGGGTCTCGATCCTGATTCCAAAAACCGCATTCGCGCAGCAATCGAACATGTGCTGGTAAACGAAGCTGAACAAAATGGTCACTGCTATTTAGACCACGAGGAATTTCTGAGCCTGCTGCAGGAAGTCTTGAGCCTTGACACCAAAGTCCCCATGCAAGAGCTGGTGCACGAAACCCTTGAGCCAATGATCCAGGAAGGGTTGGTGGTTACAGGCCCTGGCGGAGAGGTGGGATTGGCAGCCTACAAATACATGGAGGATTGGCTAAAGGCTTTTTTCGAACAAAATGCAGACGAAGGCCAAAGGGTGGTAATGGATCTTGAATCAGTCAATCGTTTTCTCGATGCCTATGAGGAACGGAATTCGATCTCCCTGGCAAAGGAACAGAGGGAGATAGTCACTATGATTGCCACTGAACCGAGGTTTGTTTTTGCACTGGCAGGCTATGCCGGTACTGGAAAAACCACAGTGTGCAGGGCAATCCTAGAACTTTTGTCAACTCATTATATTTCAAAAGAGAAAATAGTGTGCTGTGCTTTTACAGGCATGGCCTCTGCAAGGCTCAGAAAGACCACAGGTTACGACGCCTTTACCATACACAGCCTTTTAAAATATCAGGGAGAGGGTTCATTTGAGCATGGGCCTGACAAGCCTCTTCCGTACAGGGTCGTGGTGCTGGACGAGGCCTCGATGGTCAATTTGCCGCTTTTTTTCAGGCTGGCAAGGGCGTTGATGCCTGGTACTTTGTTCATCATGGTGGGTGACCCGGCCCAGCTTCCGCCTATAGGAGCCGGCAATGTCTTTGCAGATTTGATGTCAAAAAGGCTGATCCCTTGTGTCCAACTAACTCAAATCTTCAGGCAGAGCGGAGACAGCGTCTTGGCTTTGTTTGCCAATGAAATTCGCCAGGGTAAGGTGCCTGAAGGAGTGGACCAGAAAGGATGGAAGGATTTCCATTACGAGCCTTTGGAAAGATACAACATATATGCCATGAAAAAAGGACGTACTGAAAGGGAGTTGCGTTCACTAAGAGAGGCTAATAACCAGGCGATCTTGAACCGGATCCTGGAGCTTGCCAAGGAATATGCTGAAACACTCACTCATCCTGTATGGGACTTCCAGGTTTTGACCCCTATGAGGGTAGGTCAACTGGGTACAGAAGTGCTCAACAGCGAGCTCCAAAAGATCTTGAACAGGGAAATGGTGGGGCGCCAGGTCAAAAGGGCTGGAATCACCTTACGGGAGGGCGACAAGGTGGTCCACCTTCAGAACCGAGACATGGCGGTTATGCCTTGGGATGACTTCATCAAGAATGGCAAGGAGTTTTCTTCCACAGAATTCAGCAGGATCTTCAACGGTAACGTAGGTCTTGTGTCAAGGATAGATCCTGAACTGGAGCAATTCTACGTTGTATATCCAGAAAGGGTAGTAGTTGCCTACGACTACGATTTTATAGGGGATATCGTCGAACTCGCCTATGCCTTGACGGTACACAAGGCACAGGGTAGCCAATACAGGATAGTGGTGATTCCTTTGTCCAATTCTCATTTTATTATGTTGAACAACAAATGGTTTTACACGGCCATTACAAGGGCAGAGGAAAAAGTTTATCTAATAGGCCAGCCATTCGCTTTGAAAAGGGCTTGTACCAATGTTCAGGGCGTGAAGCGCAAAACGTGGCTGAATGCTTGACCAGGCAGGCATCGGGTGTTAATTACTGAAGAATCATTCATTATTTTTTAGATCAAGGGAAAGAAAGATGATTTTGATTTTTGAACCAGATGCTGACAAAGAACAGGTGCTTGAAAAGGTGAGGGCCTACCTGGACAATTTTCCAAATGTCAAATTGAAGCTCATTGAGTTAGAGGGTAAGACCCGCAAGGTCATTGAGCTGCACTTAATCGGCCCTACCCATGAGATAAGGCAAGATATTTTGGATGCCATGCCGGGAGTGGAGCGGGTCATCAGGATTTCTGCCAAGTATAGGCAGATAGGCAGGGCAGATGTGGATCTTGTGCCTGTGGGATTCACATATAAAGGTTTGCGTTTTGACCAGAAAAGCCTGCATATCTTTGCAGGGCCGTGTGCTGTGGATACTAGGGAAAACGTGGAAGAGACCTTCAAGATGCTGAATAAGCTGGGTATCCAGACAGCCCGGGGAGGCGCCTACAAGCCACGGACCAGCCCCTACGATTTTCAAGGACACGGGGCAGCCTGCCTTCCATGGGTTTTTGAGCTTGCTGGCAAATATGGCATAAAGGTCATTGCCATGGAAGTATTGCGTGAAAGCCACATCGAAGAGATTCAAAAGGCTTTGGAGGAGGCAGGACATCCTACCGGGGTCATGCTTCAAATAGGTACAAGGAACGCTCAGAATTTCGAACTTCTCAAAGAAGTTGGTTCCCAAAACGAGATGCCGGTACTCTATAAGCGAGGCATGGGGCTAACCTTGGAAGAATCCTTGAATGCATGCGAATATATCGCCAGCGAAGGCAATAGGAATATCATATTCTGTTTAAGGGGCGTTAAAAGCCAGCTTGGGCTTCCTCACAGGAATATTGTTGATTTTGCCCATGTTCCAGTGGTTCACAGGCTCACCAGACTGCCAGTGTGTATTGACCCTAGCCACTCAATCGGCTCAAAAGATGCAAGTCCAGACGGGTTGATGGACATATTTCACGCAGCAGCCCAGGGCGTTATTTCTGGAGCAAACATGATTTTGGTAGAGACACATCCTGCTCCGGAAACTGCCCTTTGCGACGGGCCTCAATCCTTGACCTTCAAAGAATTTGAACGGTTCGTAAAAGATGTAGAAGTGGTGCGGGAAGCATATCAAAAGCGCGTGGATACTCATTCCCGCAGCCTGATGGAGGATATGACCATACAAGAGGCTGCATAACGAGGCCTTGGATATGGCAGAATTAAAAGCGAACATCGAAGGGAGGTGAAACTTAAATCGGTTGAAGGGATATTTTTGGTAAATGATCGACACCAACTAACAGACAACATTTTATGAAACAAACGGGAGGTTTTTTCATGAAAAACGGGAAGGGATTTTTTCTGTATTCCTTGGGAGTGTTAGCAATTTTTCTCTTTTCATCCATGGCAGCAGCCGGTCCTGGCAAGGTGGAGGTGCAGACGGCCGGAGACATAACCATTAGAATGGGGGCCCAGGTGCGTATAATCCCAACAGCTGAAATAGACCGGGATTTCGGCCTGAGCGGCCAGCTCAATCATGACCAAGAAGTGAAGGCGGCCAAGAAGATGCCTTTCAACTTCGGTCCCAGCACGAGGACCCACTTCAACGAGTCAGGCGGAGCCATCAAAGACAGCCACATCCGTGGTGAAAACAGGTTGTTCTTCAACTTTGCCCATGGTTCAGACTGGGACGTCTATATGGCCCTGGAATCGGATACAGTGTTGGACCGCCGTGCCGCTGACCGCACAGACTTCATCCGAGGCCATCAAAGCCAGCAGTTCGGCATCGAGCGCCTGCTTGCCACCTTCAAGGTGCCTGGCATGAACGCCCGCATCAAGGCTGGTTGGGACGCACAGGGCGTCGATATACCCTATGGCGGTTTGGTATATGGCCAGGATGATCCAGGAATAGGCATCATGGGTACAGCTAACGGTGTCAAGTACGAAGTCACATATATTAAATCAGACGAAGATGAAGCAGGCTACGGCCTTGCTCCTACAGTGAATCCCATTGGATATCCATCAACAGGCAAAGATGAAGACCGCACCTTCATCTATGCCAAGGCTGGCTACAATTTCTCCGGTACCTACCTGGAAGCCTTCTATTTGCGTGACGAAAACAACTTGGGAGGCGGTGAGATAAACAACAATTTCATCGGCCTTCAAGGCAAATGCAAACATGGAATCTTCAAGCCATCCTTTGAAATAGCCTATTCCTTTGGCGAAGATGACAAGAACGATGCGGACATAAATGCCTTTGCCCTCTTTGCAGATCTGGCCATTGACCTGCACGAGATGGCAGGTATGAAAAAATTTGAAGCTCACATTGGTGGCTACTACATTCAGGGTGATGACGATCCAGGCGACGACGATTACGAGGGCTTTATGCCTGCCGGTGCACTTCACCGTTATACCCCGAGCTTTGGTTCCGAACAGAGTTTCTCCTTTGACGTGAACCCGGTATTCGGTCAGCCACTCTATTCCATGCAGCCGATTGGTTATGGCAAGTTCGAGAATCCAGGTCTCATCATGTTTGGCGGTGGCCTCAAGTTCGCCACTGGTAGATGGGCGTACAAAGGAAACGTTATGGCCATGTGGTTTGCAGAGAATGACCCGGTTGAGGCCTATTATGCCAACTTAGGCGTTTCCGATGTGGAAATCGATGATTTCATGGGCATTGAGTGGAACAACGAGCTTTCCTACAAGCTGTACAAATCGGTTACCTTGAAGAGTGGTGTCTCTTTCCTCTTCCCAGGTGCTGGCGGAAAGGATATCACCAGGGCACTCACAGCGTATGCCAAGGGCATTACTTTCAAGGAAGCCAAAGAGTCTGATGACATAGCCACAAGGCTGGCACTTGAACTCCTTTGGTTCTTCTAATCAGCTGGCAACAAATCAAACCGCAACAAAACGGCCCGTACCAGGGCCGTTTTGTCATTAATACGCCAAGCCTTTTGTTGGGCGAACTCCAAACACCCGAAAACTGCACAATGGGCTTGACATTTGGCTCTAACTTTCGTAAAAAGCTTGCTGCCCCTTAAACAGGGAGAACCAGCTTTTGCTTAGTTTGTTGAGGAGCCTGTTATGAAAACACCACTTCCCAAAGTGGATTCAATAGAACGCAAATGGTATGTGGTTGATGCTGCAGGGCAGGTTTTAGGCCGTTTGGCATCTCAAATCGCTGCCCGGTTGAGAGGTAAGCACAAACCAGAGTTCACCCCTCATTTAGACACGGGTGACTTCATCATTGTTGTGAATGCTGAAAAGGTGATGCTCACCGGCAACAAGAAGGATAAGAAGATCTATTACCGCCATACTGGGTATATAGGCGGGCTCAAACAGCAGACTGCTGGCGAAATGTTGAAGAAAAAGCCTGAAGACGTTATCCGTTTAGCAGTCAAGAGAATGCTTCCAAAGAACAGGTTGGGGCGCAAACAGCTTAAAAAGCTCAAGGTTTACGCTGGGCCTGAGCATCCTCACAAGGCTCAAACTCCGGAACAGCTTAACCTCATCCATTAACAAGCGAGGAAATCAAGATGTCTGAAAGATACTATGCCACGGGAAAAAGAAAAAGCTCCATCGCCAGGGTATGGCTGATGCCTGGCAGTGGGAACATAGTCGTCAATGGCAAGAGCTTTGATGAATATTTCGATGTGGACACTGCCAGATTGGTTGTTGAGCAACCATTTAAAGTAACCGGAAGCGAAAACAAGTTTGATGTGAAGGCGACTGTAAAGGGTGGTGGAAAATCTGGTCAATGTGAAGCCATACGTCATGGTATAGCAAGGGCCCTCCAAAGCGTAAACGAAGATTACCGTACCCCGTTAAAGAAGGCCGGGCTTCTTACTAGAGACGCAAGAGTCAAAGAGCGGAAGAAATATGGCCTTCACAAGGCAAGAAAGGCTACCCAGTTCTCAAAACGTTAATCATACACGCTGCACACTCTTTGCAAGCTTTTTTTGCAGGGCTTGTCCATTGGGAAACAAAAAGAAGAGCATTGATATGCTCTTCTTTTTTTTTGCACTCTTCACTAGTTCAATGTGAAATAATTTTGTTTATCTTGACCTTTCTGGTTGCCGAAAAGGAATTAGAGACAGTTTCAGGCTATCTTTGAAAAATAATGTTCTTTTCCAAGCCACTGTGTGCATTTGGAAAATGATCCTCCAAATTTCACTAACTCGGCTACGGTTATTTTTCTCATGCGCCTTGTGCTTGAAGAAAACCCCCATTTTTTGAGGTAGCCCTCTGTTAAAGAACTCGAGCGTTGAAAAGGAGGTATTATGCTGAAGCGGTTTTTCTGTGCATGTTGGCTGTTCGTTGTGGTGTTGTTTGTGTCAAAAGGATATGCCCTTCAAGTTGCGTCCATGGATTCCGGGGGCTCTTTGTACATCTCCACTTCTTCAAAGCCAGGCAATCTGGAAACTGTCGGCAGTTCTGTCATTGAAGAATGGATCAAAGATAGCTCAAACTACTGGGCCTTAGTCACAGTTAACGTGGATATCCAAAAGACCTATACGGTGACCCTAGAATATCCTACGGATGGTACAAATCGTTCTATTGGTTTTGCGTCACCCGATGGTGAAAACTATTCATCAATATCTTTCCAGGTCAAAACTGAGCAACAAGCCAAGCTCTGGGGTTGCAGTAGATACATGAGCAGGTGGAATATCTCTTTTGCACCTGGGAGTACGGCAAAACAGTTGGTAATCTATTATACGGCATCGGAGCCCAACATTTCAGCTCGATTGACAGTGGAAGAGGCAAGGCTGTCGGACGAGGCAATTTCAGCAAAACAGCCTATGCCAACATGTACTGAGGCTCCAGATCTGTATTGGGGTGGGGTGGTAGAAGATCTTCTCCTGACAGGCGACAATTTTATCTTGGATGGAGGGACCAATGCTGGAGGAGGGCACACAAACAATGTGGCCGAAGAAACAACGAGAACAGTAAATCAAAAAGTGGATGAAACTTTTATAGCAGGAATCAATGGACAATGCGGACTAGTCACCATTGATTCAAGACGTCCGGTTGATTTCAGACTTGCATTCCAGGCAGATGAGGGCGATTTGTATGTTTTGATGGATGTATATTGCTTGCTCGAATTGGGAGGAACGTGGTTTGCCGTGGATGATTCAGGGGAATTGGTTGAAGGCATCATGCCTTTGATTTCAGGTTACTTGCAGTCCAGCCATTTAGAATTGTTCAACGATTCATCCATGGATTTCAGCGAACTGGCTGGATATACATTTTCCATCTACATTGGATACATATTACAAGAAGGTGCGTTCCCTGTAGCAAAATATGACTGCAGAACCTTTGTAGTCAAATAGGATTGGTCTATTATTAGTGAGGCAACTGAATTGTCGAAATGTTATTTGTCATTATTTGTCAGTAATAAACAGTTGGGCTTTTTAGGGCCAACGTGGTAACCGGAGTATTAAAAGGTATGGCAGCGGGCTTGCATTTTTGCCCGTAGCGATTGTGAGCAATTTCTTGCAGATTCTAGGCGAAGCGTAGCGGCTAGAAGTTGTACTGTTTGAGCCTGCCAAAGGCAGGCTAGTTGTGCAACTTCCAGCAAAGCGAGCCTTAGAAGAAGCAGAAATGCGAGGTGGAACCGAAGGGCAAAAATGCAAGCCCGCTGCCTAACTTACCAATATCATGCCTGAGAAACTTCAAAAGAATTGCCTATCTTTTGTCTCTAGTAATAATTTGGGGCTAGCCACATTTTTCATTCTTTTTCGGGAAAAGAACCAATATTCCTAGAAAGCGCACAAAAAGAACTCTAAAGGCTTTGAGGGAAAATCCTTAAGCTTTGGAATATCAAAAAAATTAAACTACTCCCATGGTGGAAGTGCCCATATCAGGGTTTCTTAATTTATTGCCTTTATTATGTATATAAATTAAAAATTCATGCCTGGACAACAAGACCAAAGCATGCAGCTCAAAAGTTTGCTTATGATGACAATCGTCCAGGGTGCAAAAAGATTTTGTGTGCGTTTCCAGACCTGTTTTTTAGCAGTGTAGGTGAGCTGAATAATCAGAGGCAAGAGGAGGGAAATCAGCAGATGATAAAGGCGGCCATTTTAGGCGGTTCAGGATACACAGGCCTTGAGTTGATGCGAATTCTCCACCTTCATCCTGAAGTGGAACTGGTATGGGTCACTTCAAGAAAACATGCAGGTGAACCAATAAATAGCCTGTTTCCATCTCTAACCGCCTTTAAAAACATGAAATTCATAGATCCAGCGGAAATCGACGGCCAGCCCAAGGCAGACGTAGTGTTCACGGCCGTTCCCCATCAGACGGCCATGAACGCGGTGCCCAAATTTTTAGAAATGGGCGCCAAGGTAGTGGATCTTTCTGCCGACTTTCGGATCAGAGACAAAGAGGTCTACGAAAAGTGGTATGTGGAGCATACTGCACCTGAGTTGCTGAGCAAAGCCGTTTACGGCCTTCCGGAGATATATGGCGGGCAAATCAGCACGAGTCATTTGGTAGCCAACCCTGGATGTTATCCAACCAGCACTATATTGCCGCTTTATCCCCTGCTGAAGCAAGGTTTGATCGACCACAAGGGCATTGTGGTTGATTCGAAGTCAGGTGCCAGCGGGGCAGGCAGGGGGGCATCTGTGGCCCTTTTATTCTGCGAGGTGAACGAAGGGTTCAAGGCTTACAAAGTGGGCCAGCACAGACACACTCCAGAAATTGAGCAGGAATTGTCCGAGGCGGCAGGGGAGGCGGTCACAATAAGTTTCACTCCCCATTTGGTGCCGATGTCTAGGGGTATATTGACCACATCCTATTCCATGGTCAAGGATGGTGTTGCAACTGACGACGTTCTTGAATGCCTGGTAAGTGCATATGAAAACAGCCCCTTTGTAACCGTGTTCCCCAGGGGTACCTTTCCAAATGTTTCCCACGTGCGTGGCACCAACTTTTGTTTTATAGGCGCGCATGTTGATGGGCGTACAGGGCGTTTGGTCTTGGTTTCGGTCATAGACAACCTAACAAAAGGAGCTTCAGGCCAGGCTGTTCAGAACATGAATTTGATGTTTGGCCTTGATCAAAAGATGGGGCTCGAGGGTCTAGCCATTACTCCTTAGTTTCATTAGAGCCCCGGGAAATGAGGACCATAAAACTTACACTGGAATATGACGGCACTTGTTTCCATGGCTGGCAGGCACAGCCGGGCAAGCCAACAGTCCAAGGTGAGTTGGAAAAAGCCCTCAACAAGATCACAGGGGAAGAGGTGTCTGTGATTGGGGCCGGGCGTACGGATGCCGGTGTTCATGCACTGGGCCAGGTTGCGTCTTTTAGGACCTGGTCGAATATTCCTTTGAACGGTTTGTTGAAGGGTCTCAACAGTCTGCTGCCCTGGGGGATGGCAATTACGTCTTGTGAGGAGGCGCCTAAAGAATTTCACCCCATCCGGGACGCATGTTACAAGATTTATGTCTATCACATAGTGGTGATTAAGCCTAGAAGCCCCTTGTGGTCCAAAAGGGCTTGGATGGTACCATTTGAAATTGATGAAGATGCGGTAAGACGAGCTGCCGCGCAAATTGTGGGGGAACACGATTTTTCATCTTTTCAGGCAAGCGGCAGCGATATCAAAAACAGCGTCAGAAAGGTTTATGCAGCAGATTTTGCTTTGCTCGAACATCCTGTGTTTCCTCCCTCCAGAGGCAAGCACTATCTGTTTACTATTGCCGCAAACGGTTTTCTTAGGTATATGGTGCGTAATATCATTGGAACATTGATGGAGATAGGCATGGGCAGGAGGCCTTGGCAGGACATAAGGGCTATCCTCGAGGCCAAAGATCGAGGTGCTGCCGGCCAAACAGCGCCACCACAAGGCCTGTATTTGCAAGAAGTATCTTTTAAACCTTACAAGGAGTTAGAGTAATGGGTATAAGTGATCCTTTGTCTGCAAGAGTTAAGTCCCTCAAACCCTCACCAACCCTGGCGGTGGATGCGAAGGCCAAGGCGTTGAAGGCTCAAGGCGTGGATATAGTAAATCTATCTGCTGGAGAACCAGACTTCGATACCCCTGAACATATAAAGAAAGCTGCGATAAAGGCCATTGAAGAAGGTTTTACTAAATATACGCCAGTGGGCGGCATAGCTGAACTTAAGGAGGGAATCATAGCAAAACTGAAGCGTGATCTCTCTGTAGAATATAAACCTGAAGAAATAGTAGTTTCTACCGGCGGAAAGCAAGTCCTCTTCAACATTGCCCAAGCCATTATTGATCCTGGTGATGAAGTGATAATTCCAGTGCCATACTGGGTGTCATATCCTCCTATTGTTGAGCTGGCAGGCGGGGTGCCTGTCTATCTAAAAACAGATCCAAGGGATGGATTCAGAATAGATGTTTCCAAACTGGAGAGCCTTGTTTCACCCAAGACTAAGGCTATCATTCTGAATAGCCCCTCCAATCCCACAGGGGCAGTTTATAGCTTGGAAAATCTAAAAGAGGTTGCCGAGTCGGCAAAAAAACACAATTTCTTTGTAATCACAGACGACATTTATGATGAAATTCGTTTTGATGGTCGAAAGCCTGAAAATATACTCATTGCTGATCCAAGTTTGAGGGATCAGGTGCTCATTGCAAATGGTGTTTCCAAGACTTATGCTATGACTGGTTGGCGTATCGGTTATCTGGCAGGGCCTGCAGATGTGGTAAAGGCCTGCACAAAGATTCAGAGCCAGAGTACTTCCAATGCCAATTCCATAGCCCAGAAGGCGGCAGCAGCGGCCTTGAACGGCCCGCAGGAGTGCGTGGCAGAGATGACCAAGGCCTTTAAAGAGCGTGGAACATATGTGGCCAGCCGGTTGAAAGCCATGCCCGGCATTACTTGTGTTGATCCAGTTGGTGCCTTCTATGTCTTCCCGGACTTTTCAACCTACTTTGGCAAAGAAGCAAGTGGCAAGAAAATAGAGGGTTCCCTTGATTTGGCCGATTATCTCCTGGAAAGTGCCAGAATTGCCTGCGTACCAGGTATCGCCTTTGGCGACGACAACGCCATACGATTCTCCTTCGCCACAGACATGGAGACATTGAAGACCGGTATGGACAGATTGGAAGCAGCCATCGCTGCCTTGAGTTAGTGGAAACTATTTTGAAGGAGAATATAGCAGGTCGGCACCGCTGTTTTCCCCTTCCACGGCTGTCTCTATCCTCCACCCTCTGCCAATCTCAAAGCGTAGTTTAAAGGTGCTGGCCGACTTGAAGAGGCTTCTGCCGTAACTTATATAAAGACGCGGAGTCAGGTAGAGACCCACTACCATGGCAAGGTTTTTTTCTCCTTTTCCCTCTTCCAAGTGAACGTCCAAAAAACCGAAGCGTTGGCTCAATGTCTGGATCACAGAGGCCCCTTGTTTGAGGGCAAGCATCTTGGCAGCTTCAACAAGGGTTCCCCCCTCTTCCTTCGAAGCCATGGATAGGGGCCGTCCTATGATCAAATAGGAGAGAATGGAGGCCTGGTCCATCTGGGGCTGGGAAAATAGGGTGATTTCTGGCTTCCACGCTGTGCCAGTGGCCTTTATACCTGCGACCACACCATCTTTTTTAATTTCTCTTATGGCTACTATATCTATGCCTGGGTTGTCGATGGGCGTGCTGGCAAATATGAGCCTTCCCTGTTGTATAGTCAGTTTTTGTCCATACATGCTGAAAGTGCCTTTGGTAAGATTAAGCTCTCCGGTAGCGGTGGCAACCTTTCCTGGTTGGGCAACAATGTGTAGCTTGCCCTTGAGCCATCCTCTGATTCCATAACCACCTATTTCCACCTCCTCACCAAGCTCAAGCTCCACATGGGCTGAAAATGGCCTTGCCTGGCCCTCGGTTTCTGACTCGCTGCCATCCACGATGATTACATCCTCAGACAGAGTCTGAGGGGGCACGATTCCTTCCAGGTCAATTTCCGCCTTTGGTACGAGGACCTTGCCTGTGATCACGGCCCCTTCATTCTTCCACTTAATCAGCAGGTCAGGAGTAGCTGAAAGCATAATCTCAGGCAGGTTTGCCGCAAGAAAATCTTTGCCTTTTACCCTCATTTCCACTTCATTCTTTTTCTTAAGGAGCTGTGAGAGATCGAAGGTGCCTTTGGCCTCCACTGTTCCGTTGTCAGAAAATGCCGAGACTGTGAAATGGCCCAAATCTTTCTGCAGAAAGACCTTGGCGTTTCCTTTACTTAGGTGGATATTTAACGGCACTATTGTTGCCTCAATCCCGGTCAGGCTCGCTCTGCCGCTGTTTACAATAGTGCCTGTGCCACTGGCATAAAGATCTATGTTAGTTTTGCCGCTGAGCAATACATCACTGTCCAGGAAAGGATTTAGCAAATTAGCTGGCAAGGTGGATGCGTTTGCCTCAAGCCTCCACTTTTTGTGGGGATAGTCAACAAAGACCGATGCGCACAACATGCTTTGGAGATCGGACTTAAGGCATATTGGGTCTGTCTCTATGCCCTGGAGGGAAGCCTTGAGCATGGCGGTTTTTTCAAGGGACCATTGGCCGAATGTTGATGCGTCTGCTTCAAGATAAGTAACACGCCCGGTCCACTGCCCGGCACTGTATTTCCCTGCTAGTTTCAAAGAAAATGGCCTTTTCCCAGCCATTCCTCCCAACTCGATTTCATGGTCAGCTAGTGAGCCCTGCAATGATGCACGCACCTTGTTGAGCTCTGAGCTTCCATGAACAACCTTTTCGGCTTTTAGCAAACCACCTATGTAGCCATTTTTTTCCAAATTGGCCTCTACGTTGCAGTTAAATGCTTGGATTAGTGTCTCTTGAAATTTGAGTCTTAGGGCATTGACCTCAAAGGCGAAGAAAGGTGTGCTAGGTGTTCCTTTGATCTCTCCTTGGATATAAAGGGCGCCAGAAGCTCCAGACATCCATTTGGAAATATCCCTGCTTCGTGCCTTGAAAACGAAGTCTAAACTCTTGCCCAGTGTCCCTTTCGACTCAAAATGTGTGTCCAAGGCCTTGAACTGCAACCGTTGAAGCTTGACTTTCTTTCCATCCCAGGCCCCAGTTGTTTCTGCCTCGAAGTCTATCTCGCCTGCTGGTGCCTTTTCATAAAAGGCACTGGGAGAAATCTCATTGCCTTCTATTTCAAGATTCCAAAAAAACCCCCGTTTCCACGTTACGTCGCCTGTGGCTGTAATTTCACCATGAGAAAGAATGGCAACAAGCCTATCCAAACAGAGGGAGTTTAGAGAACCTTGGAGATTGGCAGCCACTCTTTTTAGAGGCAGGTCACTATCTACATCCAAACTGGCTGAGGCACTGTAGGATTCAATATCTCCTGCTCCCTCGAGCCTTCCTTTAATGTCCAACCTAGGAAGTCTTTGATAAATGCGCTTTAGGTCTGCTTTAATGATATCAACAGAGGCAGTCCACGTAGGCTTTTCGATGAGGCCCTGTACTTTGATTTGAGCTCTTACTTCAAAAGGCTCAGTTAACAGGGCGTTCAGGATCATCTTTCCCAAATCACCAGAGGCAGAGGCCTTGAAACGAACAGGTGGTATATTTTTATTGGCGACAATGCCCTGCGAATCAATAGAGAATGGATAGGGAAACCGGGTTCGGGCCTTGCCAGAAAGTTCAGCCCGGCCATATGGCGTATTCATCTCAATGTGTTCAATTTCCAGGTGGTTTCCCTTTGCCCATGCCTTCAAAGACATATAATTCACTCGAAAAGAAGCGCTCTCTTTAAATAGGGCAGCATCCACTATTTTGGCGCTGTCAATCATCAAATGAAGAGGCAGAAACAGGCCTTTCCCGGATGATTTGCCATGATCTGGACTGTAGGCTTGTGAGCTGTTGCTCTTGATGCGCACACCTCTGATTTCAATAGAGTGGAAGTGCAACCTTTTAGCAATGAGTTCCCAAACACTCCAAGAGCATTCGAGGGCCGATACCTCAACTTCAAGCCCGTTTCCTGTGTAAACCAGTCGGGTTGCCATGAAGGAATCTGCAAGATTACCAGAAACTGAGCTTGCACTCAGGGTGCCAGGCAACAGCCTGGATGCCATGCCCAGGGCTGCTTCAAGGCCTGCATTGGTATAGAGCAAAAAATAGGCTGAAGCACCTGTGAGCAGCAAAAGGGTGAGCACGAGACAGAATGTTCTTTTGAGCAACTTTTTCATAGGTCTGTACCTATAGAAAAATGAATCTTCAATGGATTGCCTTTTCTGCTCAATGCGCTTGCAATATCAAGACGTATTTGCCCAAAGGAAAGGTTCCACCGCAGGCCAGCTCCGGCTCCCTGCTTAAGAGTGGCCGACAAGGTATCCATGGCATTTCCGGCATCAAAAAAGAACGCCAAGCCAAAGTGATCACCAAGGGCATATTCAAGCTCAAGGCTGGCTGCCAGCAGATATCTGCCTCCAACCAAGTCACCGGCATCATCCTTGGGGGAAAGAGATTTATACCTGTAACCCCGAACACTTTGTGTGCCTCCAGCATAAAAACGCAAAGATGCAGGCAGGCGGTTGAAGTCATCCGTCAATGTCGCCCCGAGGTCTAGTCTGGAAATGATCCTGAGACGGTCGATTAGGGGGTAAATGGCCTTTACATATGCCATGCTTCTCAAAAAGGTGGTGTCGGAAAGGATACCCTTTGTGGCACCAGAGACCTCTAAATCAAGTTTCAGGCCCTTGTACGCCCTAAGCCGGTTATCTGTCTCGATGAGCGAGAATCTCATACCTGGCATTAGCAGCATTGATCTGTGGCTGTCTTCACCTGCTCTGTAATCTTCACCTCTTAGTTCAGTGAAAAGAGTGTACTGATAATTCCCTATGTTTTTCCCATAGCTCAAGCCAGCTGAAACAAGGTTGCTCACCTTGTCCACAGATTCCTCCCTTGACGCAGCCGCCCTTGCTGCAATACTGTGAAGCTCTGGGTGACCCAGTGGGATCAAGTAGCTGGCAGACAGGTGCTGTTCCCTTTCTGCGAGAGCTAGTTCCCCTTCGAACCTGTGGCCTTTTCGGTTGCACCGGTGGCACTCGATTTTGGCCTTGCCCCTCAGACCTGTATCTGTGCCATAACCTACTCCAAAGCTGAATGTGCGGTTTCTGCCAGGCTTGAGCCTCACCAGCACTGGCACCCTGTTGTGTTCGGCTTTTTCCAATTCAGCTTCAACCAACACGTCGGAAAAGTATCCGCTTGACTCCAGGCGACGTTGCAGCTCCAGGAGTTTTTTAGGCGAATATGGTTCATCCTCGGCAAAGGGGAGCATGCCTTGGAGCAACTTTGTTTCCAACGCTTGTTTTTGCTGAATGAAAAAGACCTTTCCAAAAAAATGCCTAGGGCCGCTATGCACAATCAGATCGATGTCTGCCACGCCTCTGTGCACATATACCTTGACACTTCCCCGCACCAAATTGGCCTTGGCAAATCCCAGCATATACAAGGAATTGACAAGCTCTTTTTTGGCCTTCTCATATTTGGCCTGCAGAAAGGGTTCCCCTGTTTGAAATTTGATTTTTTGAAGAATATTTTTCAAAAATTTTTTGCCGGGGCCAGTTATGACCACGTGTGCCCTGCCGATTTTAACGCGTGTGCCTGGCTCTATTTCGTAAAGGGCCTTCCACCTCCTGCCCGCTTCGTCTGATTGCAGGCGTGATTTTATGTGAGGAGCGAAATAGCCAAAAGGAGCAAGTGCGTTTTTGATTTCTGTGGTGGCCTTTACATGATATTTTTTGATGAGCAAAGGGGTCAGCCTCGGACTGTCTTTATACTTGTTGATCTTCAAAGAGGCTAGAACATTTTTCCGCAGCTCGCCTTTGATGCCTTTGATTTCCACTTCAACAATCACGTTTGGTCCGGTTGCAAAAGCGCAAGGCTGGTGATGAAGACAGGAGAAAAGCCATATCAGAAACAGCATAAAGGAGAAATGGATTGCCTTGTGCCTGATCATGTAAGGAATAATGGCGTTTCTTGAATCTTTTACAAGTGTTTTATGCTGAATAGCAGCCTTTAAATCGACGAGTATGCCAGTGGATAGGTAACAATAGAATATTGTTTGGATTGCTGCCAGGATGTAATATTTGACAATGGAATTTAAGCGTAAAGAAGCAAGTTCAGGATCAAACACCCATAGCACGCCTCACGTGCTTTCACCTTGGATAACGTGGGCCATCTTTGCCTTGGGCCTGGTAGCTGCTCTTTCTTTGAGGCTGATTCTCATTGCCAAGGCCTACCGCCCTGAATTAATAAGGCTTCTTTGGTACATGGGTATTTGCGGCAACATGATATTTTTTTTCTTCCGATCCTATATTACTTACAGGCGCAGGCGCCTCATCACCGAACTCGACCTTATAGCCAAACTCGAAAAAGGCGTGCAATTAAGCAGGAATGAATGCGATGCCTTGCACTATCTAGTTAAAAGCCTTTATGCCTCCAAGGAGCGGTGGAACTATGCAGTTATTTCCATATTTTCTTTTGCCGCCATAGCCTGGGATCTCCTAACATCCAACCATTGAAAACATATTGCAGACACCATAATCAAAGCTAAAATATTTGTAATCGGATAAATGGAAATTCATGCAAATGAAGGAGGTTCACCTTATGAGAAAAGCGATGTTCCTGCTATGCCTGTTCATTTTTGCAGCTTCCACCAGTTGGTCGAAATGTGAAAACATGGCCTTCTTTTTTACTGATACAGGAGTCCTGGACCTGCCTTGTGTAGATGTTGGTTCTGGAAAGTGCTGGAAGGCCAAGTTGAAATTGGACCCTGAAGCGCTTGAGGACAATTCTGTGGAGTTTGATTTGTTGGAAGCGGATGAAACCAATAGGCCCCTTCCGACTGGCGAAGATAAAATTTTGACATCAACCTTTGACAGCAATACATATCTTCTCCACGTACCCTACGTGGTCATTGACTCTAATGGTTCAGAATTTGAAGTCGTGTTGAAACTCGAGGTTATTCATGGACCACAAACAGATGATCTCTTTTTTACAATCCACTCCATAAAACCAGTGGTCATGCCCAATGTATGCCAAGAACAGGGATCGCTCGCTTCTTGTGAAATTTATGATGAAACACTGGGGCTCATCTACTGTTTGGAGTTCAGTGGCAGTGCATCGTTCGTAAATGAAATGGTTGGGGCCTGTCCAGAAGAAAGCGCAAAGAAACGCACTGCCTGCCCTGCTGGCGCTTTGGCATCGTGCACAGCGCCATTTCCTGGTGAAGAAAATGTCGTAACTAGTTACGCCTATCACTCTTATGCAGTCACCATGGCCATGGCAATATGCCACCAAAGTGGCATAGGGGCGGTAATCCCAAATTACCCAGGCTTATAAAAAAAACGCCCGGCCGCCGGCCGGGCATCTGCTAGACCCCTCAGGTACCACCAAAACCAATGGTCACCTTATCCCCTTGCACGATCACCGGCACCTTCCGCTTGCCATTTGTCAATTCCATCATCTTATCCAAATCGGATGGATTGGCTTTTACATCATGATATTCTACCTCTGCCCCTTCCTTCTCATAGGCCTCCCTGGCCCTTGTAGTGAAAGGTCAGCCCGCCTTTCCAAAGATTACAACCTTCTGCATCAACAGCCTCCTGAACAGTAGAATATTTATTCAATAGCTTACTATAATTTTAATGTTTTTTTCAATTGGATTAAAGAGGGATTGAAAAAAATGAACAAAAAGGCCCTGATAAATTTTGTTATCAGGACCCTTTTGTTTTATTGTTGGCGTTTCTTGAATAGGCCAATCATCCCCAGTGCTGGGGCCAGGAAAAGCAAGCTTGAGGGAAGAGGAACCGGGTTTGTTTCAATAGATATGTTGTCAATGGCCAGAGTGTCACCTACCTTAAAATCCATATCGCTTATGGAAAAGGCCAATTCTACGTCTTGTCCACCGTAACTTGCAGCAAAGTCCGTTATGTCCTGGGTAATCCAGGTGCCATTGAGTAAATCGGAATTTTGAACACCATCCAGCAGGTCAATGGATCTGTTCCCATTGGCGTCTTCCAGAGTGATTGAAACATAATCCTGATTACTGTCTGTTGGTAGCCAATTTACCCAAAAGGTTAGAGTCATGCGGTTGGCTGGGGGCAAATTGTCCAAGGTGAAGTTTTGGTAAAGCGTATTAAGCCAGTAAGTGTCATCCAAAGAAATTTCAGCTATCCATAAAAAATTCGGATCTGGGGTATGGATTAAGTTGAAATAGGTGGACTGGTTTGGATCTACGTTTTGAAAGGTAGTTCTGTCACTGATTTCTCCACTCCATCCCGAAAAATCCCCTGTATCAAAGTTTCCATTTTGAAATGACGCTGCTACGGCCATGTCTGAATTTAAAGCAAACAGGAATGCCACAGTCAGTGTCAAGAAGATTTTGTAATTCATTTTGGTTACCTCCTCTGTATCAAAATTATTAGATTGCTTGACTGGTTAACACCTCAAACTTGAGTTCAAGGTCGAGCCTTGCCCGCCTGAGTACAAAGTCCAGGCGAAGGTCGTTTATGACTTGGCCTGCCTGCCAGCTCCCGCCCTCTGGCACTATGATGAAATAGGGCTTTCCATCCTCTGTGTAGCCGTCTGGGTCAATGCCCGGGCCTCCTTCATAAAGCGGTATGGTGCTGCTTTCAAGCACCATGCGAACAGGCCCTGAAAGGTCTGCTTCGGTGTTGTTTGTGATGTCAAGATGCACCCAGAAGCAGCGATTTATCCTGTCATAGAGGGTGCGGGAGCGATTGACATCAACACCCTCGCTTATGTCCTGCCAGGTGGGGCCTTCCTCTTCCACCTCGATGGTCACAGGGTCAGATTGGGCTGATGCGCCGTCATTGTCGTAGGCCCTGCATGTGGCCTCATAAGTGCCAGGTGCGCTGTAGATGTGGGTAATGCTTCCCTCATTGCTTGTGGCAAGGGCGCTTCCGTCACCAAAGTCCCACTCATAGGCAACCACTGTGCCGTCCGGATCAGTGGCCCCGCAGGTAAAGGTAACGGTCAATGGCGCAAGGCCTGAGGTAGGATCTCCTTCAAAGCT
>CAYWKF010000004.1:0-4675 GCA_964459155.1 uncultured Desulfobacterales bacterium | reverse complement strand
ATAAAGGACGGAAGAATAATTTTCGGTAAAACAGGCAAGGGTAAGCCTGTGCAAAAAAATTTTTATCAGAACGCCTATCATTGAGAAAAAAAGCAGAGTCCTGGTGGGATTCACACGGAATAAATGAAATGGGAACGAGAGAATTGGCACAACTCATTGGCCCAAAATTTTTTCAACATCCTAAACCTTCGACTACCATTAAACATATTTGTAACATCAGTACCCAAAATAACGACCTCATCCTCGACTTCTTCGCCGGCTCATGTACAACTGCCCATGCAGCGATGAAACTAAACGCCGAAGATGGCGGCAAACGCAGATTCATCATGGTGCAACTGCCTGAACCATGTGACGAAAAATCAGAAGCCTATAAAGCTGGATTCAAAACCATTGCAGAGATAGGGAAAGAACGCATCCGCCGTGCTGCTAAAAAAATCAAGGAGGAACACCCAGACTGGAACGGAGACACGGGCTTTCGGGTATTCAAGCTGGACACCTCAAATATAAAGGCATGGAACCCCACGCCGCCAAAGGATGCAGACATTGAGGGATACATACAGAAGAAGATAGAGGATTATATTGACAATATTCTTCCAGACCGTACTGAGCAAGACATACTTTATGAACTTCTTTTGAAGCTCGGACTTGACCTTTGCGTTCCCATTGAAACAAGAAAAATTGCAGGAAAGACGGTTTACAGCATTGGCGCAGGCGTGCTCATGGTCTGCCTTGACAAAAAGATTGCCGCAGATGAGGCGGAGAACCTCGGCCTTGGAATTGTGAAGTGGCACAAGGAGCTTGAGCCAGCCGGAGAAACCACCTGTGTATTTTTAGATTGCGCCTTTGAAAATGACGTGGCAAAAACCAATCTTTCCGCTATCCTGGAGCAAAATGGCATTTCCAATGTAAGGAGCCTGTAATATATTGGGGTCTTAAAGGGGGGGAGGCAATGGCAAGCGGAAAGCTTTTGAGACAACTTATTAAATATGGCGCTGTTGGAGATGTGGAGGCATTCAGGGCCGCTGCCGAGTCTGCCATTCGTGAAGAACGCCAGAAAAAACATCACCTGCTTGCCAATGACCTTGAAAGGCTCCTTTATGGCGAACGCATGGCCTTGGACAGCCGGATTACCAGGGCTGGGATGCCCTTTGAGCTTCCAAAGGCAAAGGACGGGGAGCTTCCACTTCTTGAAGAGCGGCCTGTTGTCCGGGAAGAGAAGGATATTGTTCTTGCTGCCGATACCCAAAAGGCGCTGGAAGACATTCTAAGGGAACACAACAGGGCTGACATACTGAAAGCCCACGGACTCCAGCCGTGCCAAAAACTCCTTTTCTTTGGCCCTCCTGGCTGCGGCAAAACCCTTGCGTCAGAGGTGATTGCAGAGGCTCTTAGCCTGCCGCTGATCCTTGTGCGGCTTGACTCTCTTATATCTTCATTCCTTGGTGAAACAGCAGCAAATCTCAGGCGCGTATTTGATTTTATTTCCAAGGTGCCTGTTGTCGCCCTTTTTGATGAATTCGATGCCCTTGTAAAGGACCGGGGAGACAGCGCAGACCACGGCGAACTCAAACGGGCAGTGAACGCAGTGCTCCAGATGATGGACGGCTACAGGGGGCAAAGCATAATAATTGCCACTACCAACTATGAAACCCTTCTTGATAAAGCTGTTTGGCGCCGTTTCGATGAGGCAGTCTTTTTTGGAAGGCCGGATAATAGGCAGATTGCAGAGCTTTTGTCCCTTAAGCTTTCAGGAGCAAGGCATAACTTTGAAACAGATGACAAGGCCATTGTAAGCCTGTTTGAGGGATTTTCCCATGCCGATATCGAACGGGTTTTGAGGCGGGCTGTAAAGGAGATGATCCTTTCAGGAAACGAATTCCTTGAGATAAAGCACCTAAAAGATGCCCTTGCCAGGGAACACCACATTGAAAGGCCTTTTTGTAAATAATGGCCATGTCCCATGAACATCTTAAACTTCTAAGGGAAATACCACTTCCAGAACGGCACAGGCGCCCTTACCGCAGGCCATCCTCTAAGCCAGATGATCCAAAGGCCTTTGGCAAAGACCTCTCAAAGCGCCTAAAAGAAGCTGAAGAACTCATGGCCCAAGATATTGGGGGTTATGATGAGAGGCGGCTTTTAAAAATCAGGCTCAGAGAGGATGAACCACTGCCTGATTTTGAGGCAATTCCAGGCATTGAGCTTGTCAGCCAGGAAGATAAGACCATAGTCCTTGCCTTTGCAACTGATAAGGGGATGGATGAATTTGAATCCCGCCTTAGCACCCTTGCAAGAGAAGGAAAAGTAACAAGACAGGATCTGCTTTTTGTCATAGAGGATTTTGACCATTGGCGCCCAGAAGACAGGACAGGCAAGGCCCTTAAAGAGCAGGGATTTCCAGAGAAAGAAACATTTATCTTAGATGTAGAGCTTTGGCCCCAGGAGCGACAGGATAAACGAATTGAAATGCTTGAGGCCTTTTTGAATTGGCTTGGGCAAAACCATATTGAAAAGCTGGACACCTTAAATCAACCATCTCTTGTAATGGTAAAGGTGCGTTGCAGCAAGGAGCAGGCAGAAAGACTCTTGCTCAGGCATAGGGATGTCAGGACCGTGGATCTGCCGCCAAGAATAGGGCTTAAACTTGAATTTATCACATCCGGCATCGAAAACTTTCCTGATCCACAGCCTCCAAACGAAGAAGCACCTAAAATCTGCATTCTGGATTCAGGCCTTACGACAGCCCATCCTTTAATTGCTCCAGCCGTTGGCGATGCAAGGGGATATGTTTTGCCAAACAAAGAGCCACAAGATGCTGTCCCAAATGGGCACGGGACATTTGTTGGCGGGCTTGCCCTTTATGGAGACATTGCTGAGTGCATAAAAAGGCAGGAATTCATACCATTACTGCACCTTTTTTCAGCAAAAATTTTCAAAGATGATGGCACTGATGAAAGCCGCTTTGTTGAAAAGGCCCTGGAAGAGGCAGTTAAAGAATTTGCCAGTGAATATGGCTGCCGGGTTTTCAATCTGAGTTACGGAGATTTGAACAAGGTCTACGATGGCCGCCATGTCAGGGGGCTTGCCTATACACTTGATCGGCTAAGCCGTGAGCTTGGTATCTTGTTTGTTGTCTCGGCAGGCAATCAACGGCTTGTGGACCTGCCAAAGTACGCACGAGACACTTATCCAGATTATCTGCTGAATTCCAGAAGGCGCTTACTTGACCCTGCCACTGCCATAAATGCGGTTACAGTGGGAGGGATTGCAAAATATGAGGCAACAAGGGCAGCCCAAAAGCATAAACAACATATTGAAACCATTGCTATTGCCAAAATTGATGAGCCCTCTCCGTTTACCCGCTCTGGCCCATCTGTAAATGGTGCGATCAAGCCTGATTTTGTGGAACATGCAGGAAATGTAGCTGTCAACAGGCTGAACAGATTTGAAACCAGGGGGTTGGGGATATTGTCTTTCAACAGTGGCCATGCACAAGGCCACCTTTTTGCTGAAGA
This sequence comes from uncultured Desulfobacterales bacterium, assembly GCA_964459155.1. GTDB lineage: Bacteria > Desulfobacterota > Dissulfuribacteria > Dissulfuribacterales > JALVPX01 > JALVPX01. The sequence continues at coordinate 1,160 of CAYWKF010000004.1, read as the reverse complement.
TATTGGAACAAGTTATGCGGCGCCATTTGTGGCACACAAGGCCGCAAAAATCCTCTCTGAATTGCCAGGGGCCTCCTGTAATCTGCTGCGTGCCCTTCTGGGTGCACATGCCAGATGGCCAGAGGCATGCGTCACCTTATTGAATCCGAATAACAATGCTGAAGGCAGAGAAAAGCTTTTGCGTCTTGTAGGTTATGGAAAAATCAGTGAATCAGCGCTTTACCGCTCTCTCGATCAAGTAGTAACGCTCCTTGCAGAAGACAAGATAGGATGCGATCTGCTCCATTTTTATGAGATACCCCTCCCGGAATCTTTTATAGAGGGCAATAGGCGGGTCCGCTCACTTTCTGTTTCTCTTTCATATACCCCTGCGGTCAGGACAACCAGGCTGGATTACCGGGCGGTGAAGTTGTGGTTCACCCTTGTAAAGGCAAATGGCTTGGATGAGGTGGTAGAAGCCTTCAAAAAAGACCGGGAGCAAGGTATGGGTGAGCTGCAAACCAGCAGGTGGATCAGTAGCCAGCAACGAAACAGGGGCACTCTTCAGGTGTCCCGCTGGACTTTCAAGAACAAGCTAAACTTCAAAAAACTCTTTGTTGTCATAACGCGACAAGATGCAATATGGCATAAAGATTCTGATAGAGAGGAGCCCTATGCCCTTTGTGCAGTATTAGAAGACAGGGAGAATGCCGAAGTAAGAAATAGCCTTTATGCCCAAATAAAGGCACAACTACAGGCAAAAATACAGATTAGGCAGAGAGCACGCTTATAGATTTATTTCCAACGCCTTTAGCTCAAGGCGCCTAAAAATTTTTATGCATTAATTTACCGATAATGCTACTATAGGCAATAAGGAGGCTGCTATGAAAAAGGAGAAGCAAACAAAATTTTCGAGCCCGAAAATTGCCAAGGAGATAAAGAAGAAATTTGCAGAACATACTGAAATTATACCAGTTAACATGAAGTATAAGAGAAATATTGGAAGATTCATAAGAAAACTGGAACGTGCCCACAAAAAGGCCGAAAAGAGCAGCCTATCCTTTTCATAACAGGATGATTCTGTCGTGCTTTCTCGGCATAGAACTGTTCATGCTGAACATTTAGACATACACCCTGCCGCGCCACCTTTTTCCAGCTTCAACTTCATAGAATCTTATTAC
>CAYWKF010000003.1:0-75585 GCA_964459155.1 uncultured Desulfobacterales bacterium | reverse complement strand
CGGTCATCTTAAGAATCACGGGACAGGCAAATGATTCAGAATCATTAGCAGGCAGCGGGTTTGCATTTTTTGCCCGTAGCGACTGTGAGCAATTTCTTGCAGATTCTGGGCGAAGCGTAGCGTCCGGAAGTTGTACTGTTTGAGCCTGGTGCAGGCGAGTTGTGCAACTTCCAGCGAAGTGAGCCTTAGAAGATGCAGAAATGCGAAGTGGAGCCGGAGGGCAAAATGTGCAATATAAGCTGCCATACCTTTTAAGAAAAACAGGGATAGGTTTACCCTTCGAAGTAAGGCCAAGGTGAATATCCAGTGGCTTCTATTTTGTGTAGTGCACAACATGAAAAAGATTCATAGATACGGTTTGGAATTTACGTGAAAATCTGGAAAAGGATTGAAAAAGATGCAAGAAATAAGTTAAAAATAAAGAATAAAAGCCAAGATACAGTCATTGGCTGAAATAAAGTTGGTTGGACTTGGTTCAAAGTAGCACTTTAGAAAAAAATATTTGTCTGGAAATTGGATTTTTCTACAGACTCGTTCGGTTTCAAGAAATGTGTCAAGCGAACAAGAGACTTTAAGTACACTAAATCAGTATCTTGCCATTCTCGAAAAACTGCAACGAATTTGTAGAGATCTACATAGAGCATTGACCGGACATCCCCAGAATGATCCTATTAAAACCATCTTTTTATGTTTTTTAACAAAATCTAATCATTCATTGGATGCCATTATCTTGTTATAAAGCATTCATTGTTTCATGAGGCTCAGTCGCTAATACGCATTATATTCGAATTATTTGTTACATTTTTAGCTTTTGAAAAAATGTTGCAAAGAGATCCAAGGGAAGCATGCATGCGCGTATGGGATAGTGTGATGCTTGAAAAAATAAAACAACAAAAAGCATCAGAATTTAAAGGCATAGATCTAATTCCTGGTGCACCTACTCCTCAAGATCTTCTTGCTCAAGAATGCGAAATAGCAAACAGATATTCTGAGTCAGAATTGAAAAAAATCAAAAAACATGGATTCTCAGGATTAAATGTTGAGCAGAGAGCTCGACAAGCAGGTTTATCAGATTACTATAATATTGTTCATCGCAATTTCTCACGAAATGTTCATTCGACTGATTTTATGGAACTAGCCTTACTTCACAATCCAAACATGATAGAAAAGATGCTTTTCTCAAATTACACAGATTTTCGAGATCTTATTGGTTGTGAGATTACTTTTATTTCTGCGGCTGGTGTTGCCGCAACTATTAATAATATTTTTCAATTAAACTTCGATCGTAGGCTTATGAAGCTTTATAAGCTCCGAAAAAAACTACAACAATCAAGGAAATCATAGCCGAACAAGTGCGTATTGTTAAGCTTGGGAAGAAACAGGCTGTTATTCCAAGTCAAGATTTGGAAATTAAAATTTTTCCATTCTTTAGTCCTATCTTCACTTTCTTGGCCTTTGATGAATCAAAGAGTAGCAGGTCTGCCAATGGATCCTTTATCTCATCTTGAATCAGGCGGCCTAAAGGTCTTGCTCCAAATTTTGGATCGTGTCCCTTTGAAGCCAGGTAGCTTCTCGCTTGGGGGGTTATTTCAAGGCCTATTTTCTTATCTGCAAGCTGTTCGGCAAGTTCCCTAATGAATTTGTCAACGATCAGCTCCATGATGTCGTGGGTTAAAGGAGTGAATGGCACTATTGCATCAAGCCTGTTTCTGAATTCAGGGCTAAAGAGGTTTTTAATGGCCTCTTCGCCTTTGTGCTTGGATTCGGAAGCGCCTTTTCCAAAGCCAATTGAACGGGCTTCCATTTCCCTTGCACCAGCATTGGAAGTCATGATCAGGATTGTGTGCCTGAAATCAGCCTTTTTGCCAGTGTTGTCTGTAAGGGTTGCGTGATCCATTACCTGGAGGAGTATACTAAATATGTCTGGATGCGCCTTTTCGATTTCATCCAGCAGGAGCACGCAGTAAGGATGTTTTCTTATCGATTCCGTCAGAAGCCCCCCTTGATCAAATCCAACATAACCAGGCGGTGCACCGATAAGTCTGGCTACAGCATGCTTTTCCATGTATTCACTCATGTCAAAACGTTGAAAGTGAACACCCAGGGCCTTGGCGGTTTGTCTGGCAAGTTCTGTTTTTCCAACTCCAGTCGGCCCAATGAATAGGAACGAACCAATAGGGCGGTCAGGGTGTGAAAGACCAGCCCTGGAGCGCTTTATGGCCTTTGCCAATCTTGTTACTGCCTCATCTTGGCCAAATAAGTTTGATTTGAGATGTTCTTCTAATTTTTCGAGCTTGTGGCGGTCAGAGCGTGAGATGCTCTTCTGTGGCACCCGGGCCATCTTGGCTACCACTTTTTCAACGTGGCGCACAGTTATAAGGCCTTCTTTTTCTGCTGATTCTGCACCAAGACGGTACACAGCAGCTGCCTCGTCGATTACGTCTATGGCCTTGTCTGGAAGGTAGCGGTCGTGGAGATAGCGGGCTGATAGTTCAGCAGCTGCTTTCAGTGCTCCCTGTGTATATTTTACTCTGTGATGTTCTTCGTAGTATTCTTTGAGCCCTTTCAAAATGTCTATAGTGTCAGCCACTGAAGGCTCGCTGATCTCGATTTTCTGAAACCTTCTTGAAAGGGCCCTGTCCTTATCGAAGAATTTTCTGTATTCGTCATATGTGGTAGAGCCTATGCAGCGCAACTCACCGCCAGCAAGAGCGGGTTTCAAAATGTTGGAGGCATCCATGGAGCCGCCGCTGGTGGCGCCTGCGCCCACAATGGTGTGAATTTCGTCTATGAACAGTATCGCCCTTGGACGTTCTTTCACCTGGTTTATGACCTCTTTTAATCTGGCTTCGAATTCCCCTCTATATTTGGTGCCAGCTAGAAGAGCACCCATGTCCAAGGTGAATATCTCTGTATTTCTCAGGGGTTCGGGAACCTTGTTCTGAACTATTTTCAAAGCCAAGCCTTCGGCCAGTGCGGTCTTGCCCACACCAGGGTCTCCCACGAAAATGGGATTGTTCTTCCTGCGCCTGCAAAGGACCTGCATGGTGCGTTCAAGCTCTCTCTCCCGCCCCACCAATGGATCGATCTTTCCGTCCCTGGCGCGCTGGGTGAGATTTATGGTGAAGGCCTCTAATGCCTTTCCTGGTGCGGTTTCGCTGGGCGATTCCTTTGTTTTGTCACTGTAACCTGAGCTGGAAGGCATGTTCTGAGTCTGGGACTGGAACGGAACCTTTGCCACCCCATGGGTTATGTAGTTCAAGATGTCCAGACGGCTAATCCCTTCCTGAGTTAAGAAAAACACCGCATAGGAGTCTTCTTCTGTCATTATTGCAGCCAATACATCGCCTATCTCAGCCTGCTGTTTTCCAGCAGACTTGGTGTGCATCACAGTTTTTTGGAGCACTCTCTGGAGTGAGAGCGTGGGCTGCGGGCCTTCAGGTCTTTCTTCTTTCACCTCTTCCATGTGGGTGTTAAAAAATGCCTCTATTCTGGCTTTTAGTCTTTCAAGGTCACCTCCGCAAGCCTGAATGACCTCGGCGCCTTTGTGATGATGGAGTAGGGCAAAGAGCAGGTGCTCCAAGGATAGATATTCATGGTGCCTGATATGGGCCTCTCTGGCCGCTGCACTCAACATTAATTCCACGTCTTTGCTAATCATTTTTACACCTTCTCATAACTGGCACGCAAAGGAAAGCCGGCTTTTCGCGCTCTTTCATGCACAACGTGTACCTTGGTTTCTGCAATTTCCTTGGTGTAAACACCGCATACTCCAATTCCATTATAATGCACGTTCAACATTATTTGGGTTGCCTCTGAAGGAGACTTGTGAAATATCTCTTCCAAGATCTCCACCACAAAATCCATGGTAGTGTAGTCGTCGTTGTGCAGAAGAACTTGGTACTTGGATGGTTCCTTGATTTCATCTTTTGTATCTTCAGAGATTTCGAAATCAGGATTTTTGATTGTATCTGCCATAACCTCCGCTGTTCCAGTTCATTCTTGCTTTTTGCTTACTACAATAGGATTTTTTGGGCTGTCACACAAGCCCTTTTCCCTTGTAAGAGCAATGAGAAATTCTTTGTTTCCCTTTGCACCTAAAATAGGAGATTCTACGATTCCTTCAATGGTTAGGGATTGTTTTTCAACAAAAAAGTCAGACAGTTCTTTCAATACGTTTTCATGCAAAGCCTGGTCCTTTACTATACCACCTTTGCCCACGTTGTGCCTGCCCACCTCAAATTGAGGCTTAATTAGGGCTATGATCTTGCTATCCTGAGAAAGGTGCCTAAGGACGGCTGGAATGACAATCTTGAGTGAAATGAATGAGGTGTCCACAACGGCAAGAGTCGGCACAGGATCAAGGGTGCCTGGTTCGAGTTTCCTGATGTTGGTCCTTTCAAGGACCATCACTCTCTCATCGTTTCTGAGCCTCCAGTCAAGCTGCCCGTAACCTACATCTATAGCATATACCTTCAAAGCCCCCCTTTGCAAAAGGCAATCTGTAAAACCGCCTGTTGAAGCCCCCACATCCATGCAAACAAGGCCGTGAGGATCGATGTGAAAATGATCGAGCGCATGGGCCAGCTTTTGTCCCCCGCGGCTTACAAAAGGATGAGGCTTTGCCTTAATCTCTATCTCTGCATCAAATCGTATCTTGGCACCAGGCTTGTCCACGCACCTGCCATTCACCATGACCCCACCTGTCAAAATAATGGCCTGGGCCTTGTTCTTTGTTCCTACAAGGCCCTTTTGGACCAGCATGGTGTCAAGTCGAACGTTTTTATTATTATTCATTTTTGAAAGTGACTAATGGGCAAATTAACTTATTTTTTATTTTAGTGATAAAATCATAGTAAAACAGTGCCATTAAAGTAAAATGTAAAATAAAATTAAGGTGTCAACAATCTCATTGAGGAGCATTTTGAAATGGCTGTAACCAAGGATGCAGTACTTGAGGCGTTAAAAAAAGTCAATGATCCGGAAATTAACAAAAGCTTGGTTGATCTTGGGATGATCAGAGACATAGAAGTGGTGGATTCTGCAGTAAAAGTGACAGTAGCCCTTACCATGGCAGGCTGTCCACTGAAGAGCAGGATAAGGGATGACGTTTTGAAAGCGGTCCAGTCGGTTGAAGGAGTGAGCCATGCAGAGGTGGTGCTGACTGCCATGACTTCTGAGGAACGCGCAAGGCTGTTTGGAAAAAAACCGGACGAAATGGAAGGCATCAAGGATGTCAAAAATATAATAGCAGTGGGAAGTGGCAAGGGGGGTGTTGGAAAGACGACGGTAAGTGTCAACCTCGCAATTGCCCTCAAAGACCTTGGCTACGGTGTAGGCATTCTTGACGCAGATATGCATGGACCCGACGTTCCGATAATGCTTGGAATTACAGAACGGCCATTGGGTTCAAAAGGGATGCTACTTCCATTGGAAAAATTTGGAGTAAAGGTGATGTCCACTGGGACGCTGGCAGGGGAGGGTGTCCCTATAGTTTGGCGCGGCCCCCTGGTCAATAAAGCAGTCAAAGAGTTCTTAGGAAAGGTCAAGTGGGGAAAACTGGACTTCCTGATCGTGGATCTGCCGCCAGGCACTGGTGACGCTGTTCTGACGGTTTCCAAGAATATACCCCTTCAAGGTGTCATTATTGTTACAACCCCTCAGAAGGTGGCTGTAGAAGATGTCCGAAGATGTATAGGGCTTTTTAAAACACAGTCAATTCCCGTTTTGGGGATCGTAGAAAATATGTCCTATTTGAAAATACCAGGTCAAGAAGGGGAGGTTTTGGATATATTCGGATCTGGAGGCGGAGAAAAGATAGCAAAGGCATTCAAGGTGCCCCTTCTTGGAAAGATTCCAATAGAAAAGGCGGTAACAGAAGGGGGGGATGCCGGCAAGCCGGTGGCCCTGAATCCAGAATCTGAAGCTGCCAAAGCATTTCACGAAATTGCCGAGCGCATACTCGAACGGTTTGGATACAAGGCTTGCGAGGAGAAAAATGACGGCCAAAAACAATTTTGAGGCACTGCCAGACAAATTTTCCATTACCAAGGAAGAACTGTGTCAGCTCCTCTTTGAAAACCTCCCTGTTGGGCTTATGGCTGTGGACAAAGATTGTAGAATCATTGAGTTTAATCCTGCAGCCGAACAAATTACCGGGTACAGCAGGAATGAGGTGCTTGGTAAAAAATGCAAGGAGATCCTGAAGACCTGCCTTTGCGGCACCAATGCGCCCATCAATGATGAAGGCAAAATGCTTAAAACTCCGCTTCTTGCTCAAAAAGGGATTTTACACACCAAAAGCGGTGCCACCTTGCCAATCCTTTTCACATATGCGCCTTTAAGAGACGAAAAGGGCGAGGTTAAAGGTGCAATTGAAATGTTCAGGGATTATTCCGAAGCTGAACGCCTGGAAAAGCAGAGGAACATACTTATTTCCATGTTTGCACATGACCTCAAGGCCCCTCTTGCAATTGCTGGTGGTTTTTTGGCAAGGCTGTTGTCTGGGAAACCGTCTCCTTTGAGCAAGAAGCAGAAACAATATGTGGATGCCGCCTACAAAGAGATAAAAAAACTTGATTCATATATAAGGGAATTTTTGGACATCTTGAGGTTGGAGGCGGGGAAGGTGCCTCTTTCCATTGAAAAATGCAGTGTTGACAAGGCATTGTATGAAATGACGGAGGCATTTAAGGTCGAAGCTGCCGAAAAGGGTATCACCATTGAAACAGATATTCCAGACCATTTGCCACTGGTTGAAGTAGATAAAGAAAAACTTCAAAGAGCTGTTGCAAATCTCCTTGATAACGCAATAAAATACTCTCCTCCCGACTCAAAAATAATTGTGAGAGCTTGGGAAACAGAAGATGAACTGGTGTTTGAGATACAGGATTTCGGCAAAGGTATACGAAAGGAAGACCTGCCTCACGTTTTTGATCCATTCTATCGTGGCCGAAACGTAAAACAAGGGAAGGTACAAAACGAGGGTGGCTCAGGCCTTGGCCTGGCAATCGTAAAAAGCATTATTGAGGCCCATGGCGGCCAGATCTGGATCGAAAGCGAAGAGGGTAAAGGTACAATTATACGCTTTACCATTCCCAAAAAAAACAGCAAAAGAGAGGTAAAGCCAAAAACAGATCATGGAAACGGAAGCAAAGGTTGATGTCGTAGTGCAAGATTTTCTCGAAGCCATATATGATGGGCAGAAAAAGGCTGAGAAATTTGGTTACAGAGTCAGCGCTGTTTTGCTGAAGCTTCTTTCTCCTCTGGACGAGGAAACAGCAGTAGAGGCAGCAAGATTTGTGAAATCTACGCTAAGAAGGGATGATTCATTCTATTTCCTTGGAAACGGTCTTTTTGGTGCAATTCTGCCTGACACCCATGAAGCTGGCGGTGAAGCTGCGGGCATGAGGCTAAAACGCTTTTTTCATCATGCATTAACTAGGTTAGAAAAAGACGATGCAGCTCAGATCTCAGTCGGAGTGGTGAGTATAGGGCCAGATGACAGGATTGCGCCTGAAAGGATTCTCCACTTGCTCAAACGCGATCTTGAGCTAGACATGGAATGCATGGATCAAGAACCTGATCATGGTGCAGAGCCTGAAAGGCCCCAGGCAATCAAAACAATCAAACCACAGGTTGCTATAGTTTCGCACCACGCAGACCCTGCGATTAAACTCAAGGCCAACATAGACGAGAAGTGCGACGTATGGATGTGCAGTGATATCGAGTCATTGAAGGAGACTTTGTACAGTCAGGCAATATCTGCCGTGGTGCTCATTTACTCTGGTCCTGACTGTGAGAAACATGATCGCATAACAAAAATTTTACGTTCTGAACGCAAGTTGGATTCTATTTTTAAGGTATTGGTGTATGAAGGGTCCAATGCAGGTTCTGTATGTTTTGATGATTTTGACATTGTCGTAGCGAATGAACCAGTTAATGAAATCGCCAGGATTGTTGAACTTGGAGCGCGAATCGGTTGGCTTCAGGCTGAGGCCTCTAAGACACAGAAATGGACTGGGATATGTGAATCGGTATCCAAGGCCACCCATAAGTTGAACCAGCCGCTTCAGGTCATTTTGGGCAAAATTGAGATCATCATCCTGGATCATGAAGAAGATCATCCAGAGCTGGCTGAAAGATTGAAGGAAATACGTAAACAGGCCTTAAAGGCCGCAGAAATAAATCATAAAATTGCTCGCCTGGTAAAAATCTAACCTAAATCTAGATTCCATATAGAAAAACAAAACTGTTCACCCATGTTTTTTTCTATGTTTATTTTACATAATATATCTTATGCGACATATTATATTTGTGTTATTCATGAACCCCTTCTTTTGGCGGAAAAGCCTTCAAGGGTTTTCGTGCGACAAGTTGTCTGTAGGATGGCAAATATTAGGCGTGATATTGGATGGTTTGGTAATAAAAAAACAAAAGAGGGGCATTTGCCCCTCTTTCGAGATATGGAGGAGAGGAGGAGGTTTTTTAGCCTAGATCTTTAATCAAATCTTTGAGCATCGAATCAGCTATTTTTGAGGCGTCCACTTTGTAAGTGCCAGCTTCAATCTGCTCCTTGATTTGGCGCACTTTATCTGCCCTGGCGCTTTGCTCTGAGGCAGAAGCCTGTTCAATTTTATTCAAGAGCCTGGAGCCTTCTGAAAGTTCCACCTTGTCTTTTTTAATCGTAGCGGAACTAGAGGCCTGGGCCGTCTGTTCCTCTTGAACCTTACCCTGGCTGGCTGCCTGGGTCTGATTCAAATATGCGTCCATCTGTATTTTCGAGCTATTGTCTGAAATCTTCATGTTCATTCTCCTTCTTGAGATCTCCTTCTAGGGCTCCTCGCCAAGTCCCCTTATCTTGTAATACGCTTCTGCAAGAAGTTTGCGTGTATCTTCCACTGACAATGTTTTTACTTCACTTTTGTTATCGGCATCCAAGACCTTGAACTTAAATCCTTTAATCTCACCTTGGGCTGACAACATCTGAACATCGTTTCCCAGCTGCTGGCTGATTTTGCTGTTTATCTCCTTTTCTAAGTCACCTTTCAGGTTTCCTTTTCTGGCCATTGATACGACCTGGTCGGCTATCTGTTCAGCAATTTGTCTTTTTTTTGCTTCTGTGGAGATGGAGATAGTGTCTTTTGAGGATGGAAAAGTCGAGCCACTGTATTTTATCAGTCTACTTCGGCCTAACCTGTGGCCGTAGGCCCTTATTACATTCTGTATTTGATGGGAAGCTATATTCATGGCCCCTTCACACCCTTTGTTTTATCTTTAAGATCGGCCCTGCCAAACCTCAACTTGAAAAAGGTGCAGGACTGTCCAAAAGTGCAGGTGTGAAGGGGGCTAGAGGAATATCTCCCGCTACTAGGCCACAGCTTGAGCCAGCTTTGTACCCGCCTTGAATTTGACCACTTTTTTGGCAGGAATTTTCATTGGTTTACCAGTTTGAGGGTTTCTGCCGGTCCTAGCCTTTCTTTTTGAAACTGAAAATGTGCCAAACCCAACCAAGACCACCTTGTCTCCTGACTCCAAAGCATCCGTAACTGCATCCATGAATGCATTTAGGGCGCTATCCGCTGCAGTCTTAGAAATACCAGCAGCTTGAGCCATCCTTTCAACCAATTCACCTTTATTCATAAGGCCCTCCCAATATAATTAATAATTTCACCCTCATATGGGTGATTTTTGAAATCCTTAAGCCCTTAAAAAGAAAGGATGCAAATATGAAAGCCCAAAAAACACTTGGATAATAGCATAACAATGTTCATAATCAAGCGTTTTTTAAGGATTATTTTAAAAATTAATCTTTACTTTGCAATGTAACCAGTTTTATTTTTGGGGCCCTTGAAGCAGTTCCTGCGGTTGAGTCAGTAAAAACTCGCCCTTTTCTATCCATTCTTTCAATAGATTGGCTATCTCAAGCGCCCTGGAATAACTAGACAAGGGGGCAGTGGTAATTTTTTTGCCCTCTATTTCAATGGTGCCGCTTCTCAACTGGGCATAATTAACTTCAGCCAAGGGTGTGACGTCACCACTTGGATAATCTTTGCCATAGTCCACTACCTGAGTGACGATCTCCTCGTCTGAAACTCCTGTATAATAAGCCATTTCTTCGTTGAGGATCGGGATCGGAACGCCAAGGCCCACAGCCAAGGAACAGCCGTAACCAAGCAGACTGACTCCTGCCAAGTAACGTGGATTCATATTTTTGAGGTCTCCAAGCACCATAAGTGTACCAGAAGGTCTTTTGGGTATACCTCTTTCGTTCCTTTCCACATTTGGATTGTGCTGGGTTCCAGGAGAGACAATATACCCTACCCCGCCACCAAGGAATATCCTGGTACCTATTCCCATTGTCTTATAATATGGATCGTTGAATAGGGGATTCAACTGGCCCGATGTGCAGTAGTTGGCGTTGCCCATCCTTGGTTTAAGAGTACCCATATAAGTGTAAACTGTCTTGTTGGTTGCATTTACAGCGCAATTGTAATTTTGGTAACAATTTCTTGGATTGCACAACTGGGCAAAGGGAAGATCTTTTAAGACAACCCGTTTTTCCAGTTTTTTCTTGGGATAACAGTGAGTTCCATAGGCGACTGCGCTCAAATGTACAGGCTTGTTGCTCACCAGGTCGTGGATTACATGGCCTCCTCCATACAGAAATTCACCAGGATAGACTCTATTTAACGGGTCATCTTGTCTTGGCTCCGTTGCTCCTATATATATGTCTACAGCCGCCAACCCCGCATAGGCTGGTACACCATTGAGCCATACTTGTGAGGCCTTAATTCCTGGCACCGAATGGCCGAAATTGATAAATGCACCTGAAGAACACATGGGGGAAAAGGTGCCCGTGGTAACTACATCCACCTGTTTGGCTGCCTTGATCTCGCCTTTCTTCCTGACAATTCCAATCATTTCCTGAGCTGTAACGACTACAGCCTTACCAGCCTTAATCTTCTCGTTTATCTCTTGATATGTCTTTGAAACTTGGAAATTTCCCATCTTCACTAATTATTCTAATACTGAGACAATCTTATGGCCCATATCCTCTATCGCCTTGATAATTGGCCCCAACTCTCTTTTTTCTAGACGTATATAATAGATTTTCTTCTTTCTTGCAGGCTGAGTTTCAACACCTACGCTTATGACATTGCCTCCATATTCCCTGATCAAGCGGATGATATCGTCCAGACTACCAGCTTGTTCATCGAGCACCAGATCGATGCGCGAGCTTTCCTGTAGAAGTCCGAATAGCTCGATAAAAGCATGAAGGATGTCACTTATGGTTAGTATTCCCACAAGCTTCCTTTTTTCCAAAACAGGAAGCCCGCCGATTTTGTAATTGTAAATAAGCTTTGCCGCGAGGTCTATGCTGGCATTTTGATCAATTGTTATTGGGTTCATGATCATGACGTCCCTTAACAAGAGATCTTCAACGATTTCAGAGACCAGATATTGGCGCAAATTGCTCTCAGTGACCAGCCCGACCATTCTGCCATTTTCAACCACAGGCAAATGTCTTATAGAGTGGCGGTGCATCAACTCAATGGCTTCCTGGACAGTGGCATCTGGATCGATGGTCACAACATTTTTTGCCATCCAGTTTTTTACTTTCACTCCCCTTCCTCTCCTTGCAGAGGCTTTGAAAAGTCTCATCCATCATAGGCAAGTGTCTGCCTCTAAGCAAGGGTGAAAAGAGATTCTTGACTAATTGGCCTAAAGAACCTAAATAAGCTATTCAAAAAAGGAGGACGAAGCCCTATGGCTAGGCACAAAAAAATAGAACGCAAGCGTGAAATAGAGAGAAGGAGAAGGCGCAGAGAGAAACGCAAAAAGCTTCGTGCCAAAGGATTGCTGCCCCCTCCCGATTCTTCAGAGAAGAAATAGTCATAGTGTTTATATCACAACTGGCGCAGATATTCCTTTAAGGGATGAAGCTGTTGCTCGAATTGGCTCTGTATCTCTGATGAGATTCTGGCCCATTCCTGCTGAAATTCTGGGATTGCCTCAACATCGAGCTGTTCAGCCATACCCATCCCATATTGCTGGGCAACAGCCTGTTTCAGATCCCCCAGCCTGCCCTGCATCTGCGCCTTTATCTGTTCAAAGTATTGATTACGCGTCTGTTGATACGCATGGAGCAGCTGTTCTATTTGCGCAAGTGCTTGATCTGCAGTGGAACCCTTTACGGTCCTTATTCCATTCATGGCTTTTTTTATGAGCGTCCACTGCTCCTCTTCCCTGGGCAATATGATGTTTCGCAAAAGTACATCCATCACACCTTGAAGAATCTTCTGGATCTGTTGGGGAGGGGCGTCGGCCAGAAGGCTTGAAAGATCTGTCTGCTCCGGGTTATTCAAATATTTTGCTGCCCTCTTCTTCCCTTCGTCTATCCATTTTTGCTCTTCAATCTTTGATTTGTCCAGCTTCCCCAGTTTATCTGCCTTTTCCAAGGCGATTTCAAGTGCGCTCTTTATTTCAGCCATGCGACCCTCCTTGTGCTGACATACTATAATGTTTATAAACCCCGTAGCCATACTAATCAACTAGAGGAGCAACTCATGATCTCTAAGCCTGAATGGTTTGATGCCTTTATGAATCCTTCATTTTATCCACACCCCGTCGATAAAGTGGACCTTGTCCAAACCCATATTTCATGGGTGTTTCTTGCAGGCTCTTTCGTATACAAGATAAAGAAGCCGGTCGATTTTGGATTTCTAAATTTCACTACCTTGGAAAAAAGGCACTTTTACTGTTTGGAAGAACTGAGGCTCAATAGGAGGCTATGTCCCCAAATCTACTTGGATGTTGAACCCGTTGTCCAACTAGACGGCGGATTCCACTTGGGGAAAGAGGAAGGCCAAATCGTGGAATGGTGTTTGGTGATGAGGCGAATGCCTCAACATGGCATGATGCCCACTCTTATTGAACAAGATGAGATATCAGAGGGGGACATAGAAAGCGTTCTATCAAAATTAGTTACCTTTTACAAAGAGGCAGCCACGGGAGCTGGTGTGAATGAGTATGGAAAACTTGATGTAATAGTTCAAAATACTGAAGAAAATTTCGATCAAACTGTCGATTTTAAAAACAAGCTTATTTCTGAAAACTTGTATGATGCTATTGTGGATTATACGAGGAGTTTCATAGCTGGAAACAGGCAGTTGTTTGATAGAAGGGTTGAGCAGGGTTTTATTCGGGAAGGCCATGGAGACCTCTATTCTGCAAATATATGTTTTGATCGGGCCAAGGATGACGTTTACATATTTGACTGCATAGAATTCAATAAACGATTCCGGTGTGGCGACGTGGCTTCAGATATAGCTTTTCTTGCAATGGATCTCGACTTTCACGGTCTAGCCGACCTTTCGTTTTTTTTCGTTGACAAATTTCAAAATGATTATCCTGATAATGACCTTGCAAAGCTTCTCAAATTTTATAAGTGCTACAGAGCCTATGTGAGGGGTAAGATTGCTTGTTTTACCTGGGCAGATCCTGGCATTGACCAAGAAACCAAAAACAAATTGAGGCAGCAGGCTGACGACTATTTCAGACAGGCTGCACTGTATGCAGGCGGCCTCCCATCCCCTACCCTCTTTGTCTTTTTCGGGCTTTCAGGAACAGGTAAGACCACCATCGCTTTGCAGCTGGCACAAAAAAAAGGTATTGCCTACTATAATTCAGACAAAGTGCGCAAAGAGATCATAGCGGGCATTCCAGCATCTGAAAAACATCTTGAACCGTTCGGTAAAGGCCTTTACAGCCCAGAAATGACCCAGAAAACTTACAAAGCTCTTGCCCGCCTGGCGGGGCGCGAGCTGGCCAGGGGACACTCAGTAGCAGTGGATGCTACTTTCCAAGACGAGGGTCATAGGGAGCGCATGGTAAGGCTTGCCAGATCATTGGGAGCGAAGGTGGTTTTCATACTGTGCAAGGCTACAGATAAAGTTGTGAAACAGCGTCTTGATAAGAGGCTTAGCGAGGCTCAGCCTTCAGACGGAAGGTGGGAAATCTATTTAAAACAGAAAGAGAGGTTCATAGAGCCTGACACCATTGAAGGAGCCAAACTTTTAAAAGTTGACACCGCTGGGCCAGTGGAGGATATATTGGACAACCTTCTTGCAAGATTGAAATAGTTGCCTTTTGGGTTCATGTGCAAAAAAGGAGCAAGGTCTTTTTCTTAGGCAGCCAAGTTAGCCCCTCTTTTGGTGCAGGGCCTTTTCATAAAGCCTCATATATTTTCTGACCACTTTGTCCCAGGTATAATTTTCATATATATTGAGCACGGCGTTCTTTCTCATTTCCTGTATGAGAACAGGATCTTGCTTCCATATGGCGAGTGCACGCATTAGTGTTTCAACCAAGGCACGGGAACTGAATTCACTATACGTGAAACCGTTGAATCCATCCCTTGTTTTAACTAAGCCTCCTGTTTTTCTGACTATGGGTAAATTGCCCAGAAGCTGTGCGATAAAGTCAGTAAGCCCGCATGGTTCATATCTAGACGGGATCACGAAAAAATCTCCAGAAGCATATACTAGGTTTGCCATTGCTTCATCGTAGCCAAGCAGTAGCGTCATTCGACCCTTTGCCGCTGGATTGTCTGCGATGGCCTTCAAGCGGGCCTCTATTTCAGGAGATCCGTTTCCCAAAACGACGCACCTGAATTCATCTTCTGAAGAAAGGGTTTCTTCCAAGGCATCTGCAAAACAATCCATGCCTTTTTGTTCTGTGAGCCTGCTGACAGATGTGACAAGGGGAAGATCCGGGGCCTCGTCGATGGTGCCGTGGCATGCACAAGCGCCAGTGCGTTTGGTGCGTATCTTTTCCTCCAATACGTGCCTGCACACTTTCTTACCTTCCATGTCTCCACTTACTGGATCAAAACCCGCTGGAATGCCCAGCCGTTCAGGCCGTTTGGGATTGTATCTGTCTGGATCTATGCCATTGGTTATCCCTTCAATCTTGATTCCGCGATCCTTTAGCGCGTGGCCTAGCCAACCCGTAGTGGCATCTATATCTGTTTCTTGTAGTTCCCTGGCATAGTTTTCACTTACGGTGTTTACTGGCCCATACTGTGCTCCAGCAAGAAACGGGTCAAAGGCTCCATTCAATATGGAGCTGTTGATCACAGTCCATGGAAGGCTGGTGTTGGCCTTTGCAAATGGAAGATCCGCTACTTCCTGATGGTACCCAAGGCCTGCATTGTGGATCGTTATGAGGCTTGCGCAATCTCGAAAGAATTGGCGTAGACCCTCCAGCTCGTGCATCATGGCAGGAAGTAGTGCAGCATGGCCGTCATGGCAGTGGAAAAGCGGTGTCTTTTTATCTATCCACAGGTCATATAAAAGGCTTGCCTTCTGAAGAAGAACATTCATTGCGAAATAATCAAAATGGCCTGCACCTTTTTTATGAAAAGGGTTTTCAGCTTCATCTTCTGCTGTATAGGTGTAAACCCCTCTTTTCTCAGAAAACCGTTCGGCCTCGACAAGTACTATTTCCACACCATTGGTGGTGCCCTGCCAGAAAGAGACGCGTTCACGGCGTTCTTCATGCGCATAATTCATGTCTACAGCGAAATTTATGTCCCTTTTTGTGAAGCCAAATTTTGAAGGATCCAGAAAGCCATATCTGGGCAAAAAGACCTTCACCTTGATGCCTGCCCTGATCAATGCCTCGGAGAGCTGTTGAACTACGTCTTTCACCCCTCCGGCTCCGGCCAAGCCCTCATATTCCCTGGTTACCATCTTGATTTCATATGAAACAGCAGACATTTTTACCTTCCACAGGATTTGTCACTCAATTTCGCCTTGTCATTTTGTCACTATATATAATATGTTGAAAATTCATACACTAAGTGTAGAAAAGATGCCAACCGAGGCGTGGATTTAAAAAGATGATACCAAAGACAATTTTGGACACCATAGGAAATACACCCTTAATTCCTATCAGAAAGCTGAATCCCTACAAACGGGTGAAAATTTATGCCAAGCTCGAGAGCTTCAATCCGGGCGGTTCAATCAAAGACAGGATAGCTCTTTCTATGATAAAGGGAGCGGAAGAAAGGGGTGAACTCACCAAAGATAAAATCGTTTTGGAGGCAAGCAGCGGAAATACTGGTATCGGGCTTGCTTTGGTGTGTGCTGTAAAGGGCTACCGCTGCCTAATTGCCATGAGCGAAGGGGCTAGCCTTGAAAGGCGCCAAATAATGGAAGCCTATGGTGCAGAGATATTGCTCACTCCAGCTGAACTCAGCACAGACGGAGCCATAGAAGCAGTCTATAATCTAGCGCTCAAAGAGCCTCACCGCTATTTCCTAGTGGATCAATTCAATAATCCAGATAATTGGAAGGCTCATTACAACGGCACTGCCCTGGAAATATGGAAACAGACAAAAGGCAATGTGGATGCCGTTGTAGCAACCATGGGCACCACCGGGACGTTGATGGGTATCACCCGCCGCATGCGGGAACTCAGTCCCAATGTAAAGATCATAGGAATTGAACCTTATCTTGGGCACAAGATCCAAGGGCTTAAAAATATGAAAGAATCCTATAAACCAGGCATTTTTGACAAAAGCCTGCCTGATCAAATCATAAATGTGCATGATGAGGAGGCCTTTGAACTCACTAAGAAACTTGCACGAGAAGAGGGGCTTTTTGTGGGCATGAGCTCAGGAGCTGCCTTGGCAGGTGCGCTGGAGATTGCCTCAAAAATGGAAAGTGGCGTGGTTGTGACCATTTTTGCGGACGGCGGTGAACGCTATTTGAGCACAGGCCTCTTTGCAACTCCTGAAAAGGAGACTTCAGACAAAGAATATCTTTTGAGGCTTACCAACACTCTCACGAGAAAGAGGGAAATATTTAGCCCTGTTAAGGGAAACAGGGAAGTTGGAATATATTCATGTGGCCCAACTGCCTACGAATTTACGCATCTTGGCCTTGCCAGGCGAGTGGTTGTAGCTGACCTTTTGAGGCGTGTACTTGAGTTTCACGGTTATGACACAAAGCATGTCATGAACATAACCGACATAGACGACAAGACCATTGCTGCTGCCTTAGAGAAGGGGGTGAGCCTGAAAGAATTGACGGATCAATATGCCAATGCCTTTCTGGAAGACATTTCATGCCTGGGAGTGAAGCCAGCCTATGCTTACCCCAGGGCAAGCGAACATATTGATCAGATGATTGCCCTGGCACAAAAGCTGATTGATGCCAATTACGCATATGTCAGGCATGGCTCAGTCTATTTTGACGTATCGAAACTCGATTCCTACGGTCAACTTTCCAGAATAGACATGAATGGTATAGACCTTGGCAGAACTGTTGACCTTGATGACTATGAAAAAGACAGTCCCGCAGACTTCACACTCTTCAAAAGAGTGACTCTGCAGGAATTGAAACAGGGCATTGGCTATGAAACACCATGGGGCAAGGCAAGGCCTGGATGGCATATAGAGTGTGTAGCAATGTCACAGGAATATTTGGGAGAATTTTTCGATATTCACACCAGCGGCACAGACTTGGTTTTTCCTCACCATGAAAATGAAATAGCCATGGCTGTTGCGTTGACTGGCAAGCCTTTGGCCAACATGTGGCTTCACAGCGCCATGATATTGGTAGAGGGTAAAAAGATGTCGCGGTCGTCGGGAAATGTGGTAACAGTGCGCGACTTGCTCAAACAAGGCTATAGTGGAAGGGAAATCAGATTTTATCTGCTTCGGAGCCATTACCGGAAGCCCATTCAATATTCACCTGCCTTTCTCAAGGAATCCACCAAGGCGTTGCGAAGGCTCGATCAATTTGTGTCCGAGCTTGTCTTTCTTTCAATGAGCACACATACCGTAGGGAATAACGGCATAGATGACGAACCTTTTCAAAAGGAACTTGAAAAACTTCGAAAAGAGTTCTTGCATGCACTCAACGACGATCTTAATGTTTCTTTGGCCATGGGTTCCCTTTTCCATTTTATAAAGAGGATGAATCCAAGCCTCAATTCAAGATCAATTGACGGTTCCAGGGCTTCAGAGATTCTGCGGGTATTGGAAGACTTGGACAAGATGATATCAATTCTTGATATTGAAGGCGTGAAAAACATCTTTTCAGATGAAATCATATCTCTCATTGAACAGAGGGAAAGTGCAAGAATGGAAAAGAATTGGAATAGAGCAGACACGCTCAGGGATGTCCTCCAGAAAAAGGGCATTGAAGTACTGGACACCCCTACTGGAACTAGATACAGAAAATCATACAGCAGATGCAAAGATTAGATAGCTCATGAAGGAAGAAAAAAAATATATCAGTTGCCCAAATTGCAGGAAGAAAACAATATATGAAGGCAACCCTTACAGGCCATTCTGCAGCGAAAGGTGCAAAATGGTTGACCTTGGCTCATGGTTGAAGGAAGAATACCGGATACCGGTCAAGGAAGATGACGAACCTGAGACAATAAGCCATTAACATCGAGGAGACCGTATGGCAGATTATGATGTACTAATTTTGGGATGCGGCCCTGCTGGCCTTCAAGCCGCAATTCATGCAGCAAGGCAAAAAGCAAAAGTGCTTGTTTTGGGAAGGCCAGAGGCAAGCAGTCTGTACAAGGCTCATATTGAAAATTATCTCTGCGTCCCAGGCGTTGCTCTAGGTGAAGAGTTGTTGAAAACAGGCATGGAGCAAGCAGAAGCATTTGGGGCCGAAATATGGCGTGAAGACGCAGTGGCCACGTCCCATGAAGGCGATACTTTCCATGTGGAAACAGAGGGAGGCAACAAGGTGAGCACCTATACCCTCATAGTATGCACAGGGGTATCCAGAAAGGGGCTAGGCATACCGCGAGAAAAGGAGTTGGTAGGAAAAGGCGTGAGCTACTGCGTGGATTGTGATGCCAATTTTTACAAAGGCGCCAAGGTGGCTGTGGTGGGTGATGGCAGTGCGGCTGCGCATGGTGCAGTAACTCTGTCTAAAATAGCGTCAGAAGTGTACCTTATAACCAACAAATTGGAGGTAAGTGACGCGCTCCTGAAAGAGTTGGAACAATCAAACATCACCATACTTCAAGGCAGGAAGGTAAAGGAGTTGAAGGGTGAGGATCAACTGCAGGCGGTAATTCTTGACGATTCCTCGAAGATAGAGCTTGATGGACTTTTTATTGAAAGGGGCGCCAAAGGTGCCATGCAGCTTGCAGCTTTCCTTGGTGTGAACCTGGACCCTGAAAAATTCACTTATATAGTCACCAATAAAAGGCAAGAAACAAATATCACAGGCATCTTTGCCGCCGGGGATATCTGCGGACCTCCTCTTCAAATGGCAAAGGCGGTCGGAGAAGGCTGTGTAGCAGGTTACTATGCAGGCAGGTATGCCCTCAAGAAGAGGCGTGAGGAGAATAAAGGCGATGATTCTAAAAGATAACACTGTTGGCCCTCTTTCAGTCCGGGCATACACTATTGGTTGCCCTGAAACAGGGGAAGCCATGATAATAGATCCTGCTGGCAGTGAAGAGATGTTGGCAGACCAAATCAAAAAAGAGGGGCTGCGTCTCAAGTATATTGTCAACACCCATGGTCACCCAGACCATACATGCGGAAACAGCAAGATGAAGGAGCTAACAGGAGCCCCGGTTCTTATGCACAGGGACGACGACATATTGCACAGGCAGCCTGAAATAGTGGCCATGTTCAAGGCATGGGGGTTTGAACCAGCGCCTCCAGCAGACCAATATATTGCTGAAGGGGATATCATAGAAGTTGGCACATTGCGTTTCAAGGTGCTTCACACACCTGGTCATTCACCAGGCTCTGTCTGCCTTTATGGCCATGGTCATGTGATCACAGGGGACACGCTGTTCGTGGGAGCAGTTGGCAGGACGGACCTGCCGGGTGGCTCCATGGAGACCTTGATCCGGTCCCTAAAAGAAAAGATCGTTCCACTGCCAGACGAAACCATAGTCCTGCCAGGTCATGACTATGGTGCTACCCCAACTTCCACCATAGGAAAGGAAAAGGCAACGAATCCCTACATATATGAATATTGCCTCTAAAAAGATAGCATACGGGGCACAAAGGATAGAAAGCAAAATCCGGCAAAAAAACCGCCTTCCCATAGGGCAGACAGAGCAGTTGATCAAAAAATGCAATCTTTCTCCTCCAGCAGCCCTGCCGATTTCAAAATCATGGAATGAAATTGCAGAGGCCATAACTAGACACCAGGTCATAATAGTCGTTGGGGAGACAGGTTCTGGCAAAACCACCCAGATCCCTAAAATTTGTCTTGCAGCAGGCCTTGGCATCGAAGGTCGAATAGCAGTTACTCAGCCACGCAGGGTAGCTGCCATCACAATGGCAAGACGCCTTGCCACCGAGCTGGGGCCAATAGGTTCTGGCCTTGTGGGATATAAGATCAGATTCAAAGACCGGTGCCCTCCCCATTCGAGAATCTGGTTCGTCACAGATGGCCTTCTTCTGGCTCAACTCCCTAATGATCCGAAACTTGTGGCTTATGACACTGTGATCGTTGATGAAGCCCATGAACGCAGCCTGAATATAGATTTTCTTTTAGGCGTTCTCAGAGGGCTTTTGCCTGAACGACCAGAGATGAGGGTTGTTGTCACCTCAGCCACCTTGGATGCCTCAAAATTCGCCAAGGCTTTCAATGACCCGCCTGTAATAAAGGTAGAAGGTAGGGGATTTCCTGTTGATATAGTTCATCTTGATCCCAGACAGTTAGGGATTGATGAAGGCGGTCCTGCTGATTTGGCTATTGAAGCAGTCAGGATGATCAGACAGAAGGACGTACAGGGC
The DNA here is from genome assembly GCA_964459155.1 of uncultured Desulfobacterales bacterium. Taxonomy (GTDB): domain Bacteria; phylum Desulfobacterota; class Dissulfuribacteria; order Dissulfuribacterales; family JALVPX01; genus JALVPX01. The sequence goes on along the minus strand of CAYWKF010000003.1, from coordinate 54,782 downwards.
CACATACTTGTTTTTCTACCAACGGAACAATCCATATTGGAAGGCGTCAAAGTGCTTCAAGGAGAAATAGGTAAGGAGGCCATGGTTCTTCCAATGTTTGGACGCCTTTCAGCCCGGGAACAGGCCAGGATATTTGAGCCTTCTTCGAAACAGAAGATAGTTTTGTCCACCAACGTTGCAGAAACTTCCATAACTGTTCCAGGCATCAGATATGTTGTGGATACAGGCCTTGCCAGGATTTCCCAGTATAACCCTGGTACCAGGACCAAGGCATTGCCAGTATCAAAGATTTCCCAGTCAAGCGCAGACCAGAGGGCAGGACGTGCAGGGCGAACTGGCCCTGGAATCTGTATAAGACTCTATAGCGAAGAGGATTACCTGGCAAGGCCAAAACATACGTTGCCTGAGATACTTCGATCAAATCTGGCAGAAGTTGTGTTGAGGCTCAAATATCTGCGGCTTGGCAATCCAGAGGACTTCCCATTCATCGACCAGCCATCGCCCAAGGCTATTAAAGAAGCAGAAACTACGTTGAAGCTGTTAGGTGCCCTGAACGAAAAAGGTGAACTTACTAAAATAGGCAAGCTGATGGCCCGCCTTCCCTTGGATCCAAGGATTTCGAAAATGATTCTTGAGGCCAGGCGATGGAACTGTGTAAATGAAATTTTGACAATTGCTGCTGCCTTGTCCATTCAAGATCCGCGTGAGCGTCCTTCGGACAAACACAATCAGGCAGACCAGGCCCACCAGTGTTTTTTGGACAAACACTCTGATTTCATAACTTATTTGAAAATTTGGGGAAGTTATCAGGAACTTTTCAAACAAAAGTCCTCCCGTAAAGAACGTATTGCCTTCTGCAAAGAACACTTTCTTTCATTCAGGCGAATGGAAGAATGGATAGACGCGCGCAACCAGATAAAAAACATTTTGGAAGAAAATGGATCATTTCCAATGAACAGGCAAGCAGCTGGATATGAAGAGATTCACAGGGCTATTCTTCCAGGCTTGCTGGACCAGATAGCCTGTAAGAAAAAAGGCGCACTGTACCTGGGGGCAAGGGGAAGGGAAATATACCTGTTTCCTGGTTCATCACTTTACAAGACGCGGCCTGACTGGATTGTAACGGCTGACATAACCAGAACGTCGAAACTATTTGCAAGGACAGCTGCAATGATAGAACCTAAGTGGCTGGAAGAAGCCGGAAGGCGGTTTATTAAAAAAAGCTATTCCAATCCACATTGGGAAAAAAGGCGAGGTGAGGTAATAGCCTTTGAAAAGGCCACCTTGTTTGGACTCACATTGGTGGAACGGCGTAAGGTAAGCTATTCGCACATTGAGCCTGAAGATGCACATGATGTATTTGTAAGGCAGGCACTAGTTCCATGTGAACTGAACAAGCCCTTTGATTTTGTGAAACGAAATATCTTTCTACTTAGAGAGCTTGAGGATGCTAGGAACAGGCTCCGACAAAATGATCTCATGGTGGATGAAGAAGCCTTGGCTTCTTTTTACAGGCAAGGATTGCGGAAACTTTTAAAAAAGGTTTTAAAAAAGAGGGACAAAAAGGGAAATCCACTTCTTTCGAAAAAAAAGATTGCCAAGTTGTCTTACTTGAGCAGGGAAAGAGATCTTTCACACCTGATCAAGCTAGCAGGAACAGACACTCCCCTCCATCTGAGCAAAGATCTTATTTCAAACCGCGTTTTGACCTCAAAAGAAATGGCAATGTTCCCTGGCCATCTCTGCGCTAATGGCCACGAACTGCCCTTGAAATACAGGTTCGAAACAGGAAATGAGCGTGATGGGGTCAGTGTACAAATTCCTGTAGAACTAATTAATGAAATTGATTCCCAAATCTTTGATTGGCTGGTGCCAGGCCTTCTGGAAGAAAAGATATTGTATCTTTTGAAGGGGCTCCCAGGGAGGATAAGGAAAGAAATAGTACCCATTGGGGATACTGCCTCAAAAGCCATGCATGCCTTAAATAATGCCCAAGGGAGCTTATACAGACAGCTCCAGGCCTTTTTGAGAAGGGAGTTTGGCATATCGGTTTCACAGGACATGTGGCCCAAGCCACACCAAATGCCGTGGCATTTGTCCATGCGTTTTGAAATAGTCGACAAAAACAAACGGATTATTGCCTATGGTAGGGATTTGTCGGAGCTCAAGAGGCGGCTTTCCAAGGCTGGCAGTGATGACACTCTTCGAAAGGATGAAAGATGGCTTTCATTACAAAAAAAATGGGAACGAAAAAAGGTCAACACTGAATTCCTTGATGAAATCCCCAGCAATATTCAGGTGAAAATAGGCGAAACGGGAAGGACTATACGCGCATGGGTAGGTATGGTTTCAGAAGACTCTGGAACCCGTGTGGCTTCAAGGCTTTTTTTAAACAAGGAACAGGCGCTTAAAGCAACCAAAGAGGCCCTGACTGCAATGACAGCCAAATACCTGTCCAAGGAATTGAGGGATATTTTGGAAATCAGTGTGCCAAAGGACAAACGCCTTGAACTCCTGGCCATCTTTCCTGATCAAAAAGCTCTTATGAAAAATGTTACCGCCTACATATTAGGGAACTTTTTGAAATCCTGGGATGAAGTTCCTGATAAAGAAGAGTTTCTGAAGGAAATGAAACGCCTGAAGGCCACACTCTTCAAGGATTCACTGGACACAGCAAAAAGCATAAGCAAGGCTTTGTCTGCTGGCCTCAGAGTAAAGGCCCTGATTCAGAAGCTTTATGGAAAAAGACCTGATAAGGCACATAGCAGGACCGAGATCATGAATGCGGAACTTACAAGGCTGCTGCCAGCGGATTTTCCCCTACATTTAGGGCACGATCACATAAGAAATTTGAGTAGGTACTTGAAGGCCCTTGAGATTAGGGTTCAGAGGGCTTATGCAGACCCTTCAAAAGATGCAAAAAAACAGGCTCAACTGGAAGCTTTTATCTCAAAGCTCATGAACGAACTCGAATCAACTGGCTTCGATACAAAACGGCTTCCGCCTCAGGTTGCCCTTGCCCTTGAAGAGTACCGTATAGCAGTCTTTGCGCCTGAAATCGGCACTCTTTTCCCAGTTTCGGAAAAAAGGATACTTGAAACGCTTCACAAAACCGAGATCTAGTCCGATATATCCTTTGAGAGGAAAGTTTTTCTCCTCAGCAATAAAAAACACGAAAAGGACTGTATCGGGACGCCATGGATATAGGTACTGTAGCTGGGCTGGTTTTAGGCATCGTCTTGATCTTGGTCGCCATCCTTTTGGGAGGCAGCCTTGGTTCGTTTGTGGACGTTCCCTCTGTGCTCATTGTCATTGGCGGCGCCTTGGCAGCAACCTTTATCCGCTTCACTCTACCAGATGTGTTGAACAGTATCAGCGTAGCCATGAAGGCCTTTTTCGCAAAAACCCAGCCACCAGAAGAGATCATTCAGGAATTGGTCACCCTGTCTAACGTGGCGAGAAAGGAAGGTCTGCTGAAACTAGAAAAGCAACCTGTCAACGATCCCTTTCTAAAAAAAGCCATAATGTACTGCGTTGATGGTCATGAGGCAGATTTCATCCAAGAAGTTTTGGAAAAAGAAATCGACTTGACGCTCCAGCGCCACGGGTTGGGCCAGGGCATCTTTGCCGCCATTGGTGATGCCGCCCCAGCCTTTGGTATGATCGGGACCCTGGTTGGACTGGTGAACATGCTGGGCAATATGTCCGATCCAGCCAGTATTGGTCCGGCCATGGCGGTTGCACTTTTGACCACCCTTTACGGTGCCATCATGGCCAACTTGGTTGCACTTCCCATTTCAGACAAACTCAAAAGGCGGAGCATGGATGAAGAGTTAAACATGAAACTGGTCGTAGAAGGTGTGCTCGGCCTTCAAAAGGGCCTAAATCCTAGGGTCCTTGAGGAATTGCTGAAAACATTCTTGCCGCCTAAAAAACGCGGTACATCCGAGGAGTAAAGGCAGATGGGTAAAAAGTGCGACTGTCCTAAGGGCGCGCCCATGTGGATGGTCACCTTTGGTGACCTCATGTCGCTGCTGCTCTGCTTTTTTGTGCTTTTGCTTTCCTTTTCCACCATGGATCCCGCCATGTTCAAAGAGGTCTCAGGCTCTTTGAGAAACGCCTTTGGCGTACAGAGGGAGGAAGTCACTTATGACATCCCAATGGGCGTTGACATCATCTCAAGGGATTTCAACCCGGTTTTTAATGTAGACGTAATCCTTGAAAAAATAAAATCAGCTATAAAACTTGAATTAATTAAAGGGGAAATAGAGATCGAGGCCCTGGACGACCGTGTGGTTTTGAGATTGAAGGATGAAATCACCTTCGCTCCAGGAAGTGCTGATCTAAAAGACTCTGCCAAACCCGTGCTGGACAAGCTAATCAATGTAGTAAAGGAGATACCTGGAGACATAATGGTGGGAGGACATACTGACAACATTCCCATTGTAAGCCCGCTTTTTCCGTCCAATTGGAGTTTGTCAGCTGCTAGGGCGGCACGGGTGGTGGAGTATATGCTGAAACCAGGCACCATTGCTCCTGCCCGAATGGCTGCCGTGGGTTATGGTGACAGCAGGCCTAGAGTCCCAAACGATTCGCCGGAAAATAGGAAGAAGAATAGGCGGGTGGAACTGGTATTTTTGCAGCCTTCTCATCCTGATGACGTGAGTGTAATGCCGATAACTGAAAGAGGACTGAAAGATCAGGAATTGATGCCTCCGCCATTATCAACAAATTGAGTCAGGAGAACCATTATGAATCATGAACCTGAAGAAAAACGTTCCCATGTGCGCATACAAGATCAAGTCCTTTTGAAATACAGGCCCCTGTCAAAGGAGGAGTTTGAGAATTTAAAAGAGCAGTATGAAGAAGGCTCTTTGTCACCGTGGCCCACCAGTTGCCATCCGGAACTCTTTCACCAAATCTATGGTAAACTCAAAAAGGTCAAAGAAAAAGATCCTAATCTTGCAGGGGTACTTGAAATACTTGATCAAAAACTCAATTTGATTTTCAATCTCTTGAAGGAAGGAAGCGAAGGCTACTTGGATACGTCCCACATTACCAATGTTGATATCAGCGCCGCTGGTTTGGCCTTCCAGACCAACGAAAATTTCGATGTGGGCCAGCTACTAGAGTTGGACATGGGCCTTTTGCCACAGCACATATTCTTTCGTTGCTATGGCGAAGTTGTCAGATCTGAACCGTCCAACGATGGATGCGGCAACAAGACCGCTGTAAAATTCATTTGGATAACACCAGACGATCAAGACAGGCTTACGGAAAATATTTTCAAGAAACAGGTGCTGCAGCTCAGAATGAGGCGTAATCAGAATTGCTGATCAGTTGCTTTTCCTACTAGGCTTACCGTACCAAGGCAGGGACCTTGCCCTATGAAACCTTGTTGACACGAAGGCCTGGGTCAAGCAGAAGGTTGGCTTAGAGCACTTCCAAAAATGAGTGCCTTCCCGGATCATAAACTAGTTCGATATTTATCGTAACACTGCCGTCTGAGGTTCCATTGTTCCATTTACGCTCCAGATCCCCGCACTTGAGATAGAGCACTGCAGAAGGTGCAAGGGAGCCAGCGACCTTAAACCTTACTTGGTTCAACCTTTCCTGCAAGTGTTGATATTCTTCGTTTACTTCTTGGAGTTCCCTGGCCATTTCTTCTTGTTCCTCTTTGAGCATAACGATTCTGGACGCCCTGCGGCCTACTGCGTGAAGATAATCTGGCACCTCCCGCATCCAATCAGCCAAAGATTGATGCGCCTTCTCTGCCTTCAACGTGCCTTTTAAAATTGCTGCCAAAAAGTGACGTAGGCCTACTATGGCCTGCATCCCTTCCATGTCTGCGGCATTCTGGATATCTTTGAGCCTCTCTCCAAGCGATGCCACTTGGTCCCTGATCGTGTTCGTGCTGGTATGCAGCAGTGTTTCCAGTTCCTTCTTCCGTTTGTCCAAACGGTATTTCTTGTCAAACAGGTCTCTGCCAAGCACTATTTCGACTTGGTTCCTCAGATCTACGCTGGTCATGTGCACCTTGTTTGCGTCTATATGAACATGTCCTACGAAAATTTGAGATGCCCCTGAAGGCTCCAAGATCACTGTATCGGCTTTGATACGGCATTGCTGCACCTCTCTCAAGACCACTATTTCATCCGTAGATTCCAGTTTGGCCCCGCGTGCAGATCCAACCTCTATACTCTTGCCAGCTCTGACAGAGGTCCTTATGAATGAGGCATTGACAGATTTCGTAACGTCAATATGTTCACCTTCAATTGCGCCTTTAACTTCGAGATTGCCATCTATGATTGCGGAAAAATTACCACGTATGTCTCCATTTACGACCACATCGGCAGAACAGCGCAACTCGTTATTGTCATCCCCTATATTTCCTGTGCTGAAATCCACATCGCCAACGACAAGCTTGTTCTGCACTGAAAGTGTTCTAAGGTTGGCAGGCTCTCGCAAGGCCTCTGCAAACCTGGTGATTATGATACCGTTTTCCTTGGCAAAAATGTCTTGGCAATGCCGGTTCCTTTCCTTGTCAAAGGATTGCTTCAAGACCAGTCCATCCCCAAGTTCTATTGGAAAGGGAGGGCCAGGCTCAGGTTTGATTGGCAGGCCATTCACGTCGGTACCAGGTACGCCAGGGGTTGGTTCATACAACCTGGCGAGGTGCTCTCCTTTTTTGGCCTGGGGAAATTTGTTTATGCATCTAAAATCAATGGTTCCGTCTGGAAAAATCTTGCCCGGCTTGGGCGAATAATCAAAAAAAAGATCCAGATCGCCAGCTACCCCATCTTCAGGAGCTTCGCCTTGAATCATCATGGTTCTGACTTGTGGGGAAGTGTTGATGACAACAGTCCTGGGTCTGAGTTTTTCCTCCCTGGCTGGAGCCAAGAACGTGAGTTCGGCAAAGTCACCTTTTTCAATTTGTGTAAAAATATCTGTAGGAATCTTGATGTAGTATCTGCCCAATACCAAGGCCAGGGCCTGTGCAAGGTCTTCTGGTGGCACCACTCTTATAGGTGGAAGGTCAGCAATTACTAGTATCACATCCTTGTTGAACCTTGATTCTTCAATGGAACCAAGGATGTCATCGGCAATTTCTTGAATGGACATGCCGCTGCCCAAATCTGAATCTATGTCCAAGGCCTGGTTCAAGTTCGTTATCCCCTTCAAGTAGCTAGCTGTTCATAAATAGCGAACAGGCATCACACCGCCGGCACCTGCCTATGTTGCAAGGAGGTGTGCATTTCTGCCTGGAAGCCTTGCGCCACTCATGCATCAGAAACTCCTTCTTTACAGGATGGGCTATGATTTCCCATGGCGACTGGGCTTCTAACTGCCTGCCTTTTAAATATTTTTCGGCACTTAGACTGCTTTCCTTCAGCGCTCTATTTAGTGAGAAACCGTACAGGCCCATGGATTCTACAATTTTTGACATAAGCCGGTCTCCCCTGCTCAGTAATGCCTGAAGCATTGCTTCTCGATAGCTGGGTAAAGAAAATTTTAAATTGGGGATTGATGAAAGCAGACCTTTTAGAAGGTGGGTTCTATTTTTGATATCTTTTCTGTTGGTGAAATCACTCCATTGAAACGGGGTCCAAGGTTTTGGGATAAATTGATTGACCGATACTGAGATTGTTCCCATAGAACCCTTGCCCTTGGCATGTTCCAGCACCACGGAATGAATCTTTCTGACCAAATAGGCTATTTGTGACACATCATCTTCTGTCTCAAAGGGAAGTCCGATCATGAAATAGAGTTTGAAATTGGGTATCCCAGCAGTTGCAATCTTTTCCACCCCTTCAAGAATTTCTTCTTCATTCAAGTTCTTGTTGATTATATTTCTCATTCTTTGTGAACCAGCTTCTGGGGCTATGGTTGCCACCTTGGCACCAGATTTTGCCATCAGCTCTGCAAAAGAGGGACTCACGAAGTCCGCCCGTAGAGACGAAAAACCCAATTTTTTACCCTTTTTCAACAAAAGTTCTGCCAGCCTTTCAATGTCAGGCCTGCTGCCATATTCAAGGCCTATTAAACCTATCTTAGAAGCCTTAGCTGATTTTGATACCGCCTTGTCCACTGCTTCAAAAGGCCAAACGCGTGGAGGACGGTAGACAAAACCAGCAGCACAAAAACGACATCCCATTCCGCAGCCTCTGGTAAGTTCGATCAGAAAGGTGTTGGGGAACACAGCATCTTTGGTAAGTATGGTGGTATGGGGAGCTGTGTCAGGAGGTATAGTTAATTTCGCAGGCTTTATTTTTGCGGGGAATATGGATTCAATGGGCTCATGACTCTCATAGGATTGATCCTCGCTGTAATGTACTTTATAGCCTGCTGGCACATAGGTTCCTGGCACTTTTGAGGCAAGACATCTTAATTTGTCACCTCTGCAAGCAGACTGATCGGCTAGAAAGGGAAGCTGCTCAACAAAGGGTTGGACTATTGCCTCAAACTCTCCTATTAAGAAGGCATCCACAAAAGGGGCCAGGGGCTCTGGGTTGATAAATGTTGCTACACCACCTGCCAATATCAAAGGGGTTTCGTCCGGGCGCTCGTGCGAACGAATGGGGATATTTGCTGTATGTAGGAATTTTACGCAGTTTACATAGTCGGTCTCGAAACTTATCGTGAAGAGAATTATATCAAAATCTGATGCAGGGCGGTTGCTTTCAAGCGATCTCAACTTTGATGGTGAAACTAGCCCTTTGGAAACGAAGAACCTTTCGGCAACTATCTCCTCTTTGGAATTCAACAGTGAATACAAGGTGTGCATGCCCAAGTTGGACATGCCCACCTCATAGGTGTTGGGAAAGACCAAGGCGATCCTGAACCTTCCAGACCACCTCTTTTTGACTGCTCCTTTCTCAGTCGTCCGAGTCTTGTTCCATTTTGGCAAGGTCTTCAAACCGTATATCTATTCCAAGCACACCAACAATCTCATCCTTATCATTAAAGATAGGGCCTGAAACAGTGATGCATAAGGCGTTAGTTATGCGCGATGTATAGAAGTCTGAAACATGGATCTTTCCGTCTTTCATAGGAGCGATGAACCATGGACGTTCTGAAAAATCGTCATTGAGTTTATAATGAGAATATTTGGGCCTATCCTCAAGCCTAGTGACGTTTTTGGTAATCTTTTCCCCGTTGGCATTTACCACATAGAGGAATTGTATAAACGGATTGTCTTCCTGCACCCTTTTTAACACAGGCTCTATGCGCGCTGGATCCATGGATTTGATCTCTTCGGTTTCCACAAGGTCTTCAACGAGGTGGTATGCCAAGTCATAAGCCTTCTGCTTGAGCTTCTCAAATCCAGAAGTGAATAATTCAGGCAGGTATAGCCTTGTGAGGTGTTCCATTTCCTCATGAGAAATAGAGGTCACCCTGCCCTGCTCATACATTTCCATCACCTTTTTATAGATCTTGACTATGCCAGGATGACGTTTGCTGATTTTGTTTTCTCCGGTAAGCTTGAGATGGGTGTTGACCCAGTGGGCAATACCAGCTGTTCCAGACGTGCTGGATATGATGACTGATACAGGCCTTCCTAGTATCTTATTGGTATCGAATATGTTGTAAATTTCCTCATTTTTTAGCAGACCGTCCACATGTACCCCAGCACTGGTCGAATTGAAGTCCGCTCCAACGAGGGGATAATTGTTGGGTATGTGGACACCAAGCTCCTTTTCGAAGTATCTGGCCATTTCAGTAATGGCCCTGGTGTTCACTCCATCTGTAGTGCCACGCAATGCCGCCCTTTCTATCAATAGCGCCTCAATAGGAGTGTTGCCGGTCCTTTCACCAAACCCTAAGAGGGTCGCATTTATGGCATTGCAGCCATACAGCCATGCAGTGGTGGCGTTTATCACCACCTTGTGGAAATCGTTGTGACCGTGCCATTCGAGTAGTTCTCCTGGCACTCCTGCCTCTTCAATAAAGGCGCGTACGAGTTTATCAACTGCTCTTGGGAGGGCTGCACCTGGATAAGTGACCCCAAAACCCATGGTGTCGCAGAGTCTGATCTTTATGTCTATGCCACTTTCTTCCCTCAGCTTCATGAGTTCAATGGCAAAGGGTATGCAGAAACCGAAGATATCCGCCCTGGTCACATCTTCAAAGTGGCACCTTGGCCTTATACCAAGGGAAAGAGCCTCTTTGACTATGGCGAGATATGATTCCAGTGCCTGGGACCTGGTTTTTTTCAGCTTCAAGTATATGTGATAATCTGAGGCAGAAGTCAGGATGCCTGTTTCTGGCAAACCAGCCTCTTTGACCAGTTTGAGATCTTCAGCCTTGGCCCTGATCCAGCCGGTGATTTCCGGATATGTGTAACCTTTGGACCTGCACTCATCTAAGGCCTTTTTGTCCTTGTCCGTGTAGAGAAAGAACTCGGATTGACGGATTACGCCTTTTGGGCCCGAAAGCTCGTGCAGGAAGTCAAAAATTTTGCTTATCTGCTCCACGCTATATGGAGGCCGCGCCTGCTGACCGTCCCTAAAGGTGGTGTCTGTGACCAGCATGTCCTTACAAGGCGATGGTGCCACATATTTGTAATCAAAGTCGATCTTGGGCACCTCGGTGTAAGGATAGATATTTCTCATCAAATTGGGTTCTTTGGGATCCTTAAGCTCATATTTCCAATGATCTGAATGGGTGTGATCCAGCAAACCTTTATTGGGATTCCATTTGGCCATAACTTCTCCTTAATCTTTGCTCTTCCAGTTGGGTTTCAGATACAATTCTGCCAATTGAGTCATATCCACTTTGGCTGGAGCCCTGGTAAGAAGGCACTGGGCCTTCTGGGTCTTAGGAAAGGCAATCACATCTCTGATGCTTTCCCTGCCCGCCATCAACATCACCAGCCTGTCTAGCCCAAAGGCTATTCCGCCATGCGGTGGTGCTCCAAAGGAAAGAGCATCCAGCAAGAAACCAAATTTTTCAACTGCCTCTTCATCAGGGATCGAAAGGGCCTTGAAGACCCTCTTCTGCACCTCTGGCTGATGAATACGGATGCTTCCGCCTCCGATTTCAACCCCATTCAGCACAATATCGTAGGCTCTAGATCTAACTTTTTCTGGGGCCGTTTCTAAAAGATCCGTGTCAGATTCTTTTGGTGCAGTAAATGGATGATGAAGAGCTACATATCTTCCTTCTTCTTCATCATACTCCATCAAAGGAAAATCTGTAACCCAGGCAAAGTCAAAAATTGATTCGTCGATCAGGTTGAACTGCTTGGCGAGATGAACGCGAAGCTCACCTAACACCTTGTAAACGACTTTAGGTTGATCGGCTCCGAAGAAAAGTATGTCGCCAGGACCTGCTTCAAGGCGTTCCTGAATCTCTTTTTTTTCGCCTTCTGAAAAGAACTTGGCGATGGGCGATTGCCACTCCCCATCTTCTTTTATCTTCACCCATGCAAGGCCTTTTGCCCCAAGTCCTATGGCAAAATTGGTCAAGTCATCTAGATCTTTTCTGGAAAGGGTAGCCATTTCTTGACCGCAAATCGCTTTGACAACTCCCCCAGACTTGGCTACGTTTTGAAAGACCTTCAGTGAGCAGCCTGCTGCTATATCGGTAATGTCTTTCAGCTCCAGCCCAAAGCGAAGGTCAGGCCTGTCTGTGCCAAACCTTTCCATGGCTTCATGATAGCCGAGGCGCTTAAAGGGGATTTCCAGCTCCTTATCCAAGGTTTTCTTAAATATCCATTTTATGAGGCCTTCCACAATCTCGATGATGTCATCCTCTTCTACAAAGGATAGCTCCATATCAAGTTGTGTAAACTCTGGCTGCCTGTCCGCACGCAAATCTTCATCCCTGAAACAACGCACGATCTGGTAATAGCGTTCAAGCCCGGAAATCATCAAAACCTGTTTGTAGAGCTGTGGAGATTGAGGCAGTGCGTAGAATCTGCCTGGGTTTACCCTGCTTGGCACCAGATAATCCCGGGCACCCTCTGGGGTACTGCGAGTTAACATGGGGGTTTCGATCTCGAGAAAGTCATGGCTGTTCAAGTAACTCCTGATCTCCTGACAAACATTGTGACGCAGCATCAATGCTTCGGTCATCCATGGACGCCGGAGATCCATGTAGCGGTATTTTAGGCGCAGAGATTCATCCACCTCTTTTTCTTCATCGAGGGGAAAAGGAGGGGTATGGGACCTGTTCAAAATCCTCAGTTCATTTACAGCAACCTCTATCATACCAGTTTTCAATTTTGGGTTTTCCATACCTTCCGGCCGCCTCCGCACCTTACCTCGGATGGCTATGCAATATTCGCTTCTAAGCCTGTGGGCCTTTTCGTGGGCCTGGGGTTCGATGGAGGGATCGAAGACCACCTGTGTTATTCCTGTCCTGTCTCTTAGATCGACAAATATCACACCGCCATGATCACGCCTGCGAAGAACCCAGCCCATCAAAACTACTTCCTGATCCAGCGCTGTTTCTGTCAGGCTGTTGCAATCATGGGTGCGCTTCAGGCCCCTTATCGTATCCATGTCTTTACCTCTCTTTCCAAACCCATTATTCCTGAGTCTCTTCGTTTGCACTGCAAAGCACTTTTGTTACCGATGTTGTAACTTCCTCCAGGGGTATTGACTGCTGCTGGCTCGTTTCCATGTTTTTCAAAATGGCCACTTCCTCTTCAAGCTCTTTTTCCCCAATGATTAGGACGTAACGGGACTTTAGCCTGTCTGCCTGTTTCAACTGGGCCTTCAAACTCTTGTCTTCATATGACATTTGCACGCTGATGTTGTTGTCTCTGAAGCCCTTGAGCCATTCAACTGCCTCCTCTCTCGCTTCCCGTCCCAAGGCAGCAATAAAGAGTTGCAACCTGTCACCATAGTCCCTTTCGTCAAGTAAAAGCAGCAGGCGTTCCATTCCCACTGCCATGCCTACTCCTGGAAGATCCGGGCCTCCCAGTACCTTAGACAAGCCATCGTATCTGCCCCCGGCTGCCACGGTATTCTGGGCACCGAGTCCTTTGGCAATGATTTCAAAAGTGGTTCTCACATAATAGTCTAGCCCTCTGACTAAAAAGGAGTTGATCACAAAGGGAATTTCCAGGATTTCAAGAAGATCTAACACCTCTCCCAAGTGCTTTGAGCACTCAGGGCACCAGTAGTGCTTAATAACAGGGGCAAATTTCAATATTGATCTGCATTTTTCCTGCTTGCAGTCGAATATTCTCAATGGATTGGTCTTGCTCCTGCGCATGCAGTCCTCGCACAGTTCTTTGGCCTGATTTTCAAGAAAAAGGTCCAGAGCCTCCCTATGCAACGGCCTGCAATCTGGGCAACCAAGGGAATTTATCTCAACGCGCAGTTCCGCGCTGGTACAGCGAGTGAGAATGTCCCACGCCATCCATATTATTTCAGCGTCAGCTAGGGGTGATTGAGAACCTATTAGTTCACTATTGATTTGGTTGAACTGCCTGAGGCGTCCTTTTTGCGGCCTCTCATACCGGAACATTGGCCCAATGGTGAAAAGCTTGAGATCCCGGCCCTGCGAATATAGTTTGTGCTCTAAGATGGCCCGCATGACGCCTGCTGTGGCCTCTGGCCGCAGAGTGACTGATTCACCCCGGCGGTCTTTGAATGTGTACATCTCCTTTTCCACTATATCTGTATGGTCACCAATGCCACGCGCGAAAAGTTCAGTCTTTTCCAAAATGGGTGTGCGTATTTCTTGAAAACCGAAATTCCTGAAGACCCTTCGTGCCTGATCTTCCATAAATCTGTATTTTTCAGATTCACCTGGCAATATATCCTTAAAGCCTCTCAAGGCCTTTATAGCCAAAAGTCCTCCTCCGCCCAAAAATCAATTCAAAATTGGTTTGACTGGGCGTTTTATCTCTGATTTTGCATTTTTTTAGTAACGGTGCTCTTTTTTAATAGACTTGGTTGATCATATCAACTGGCAAAACCCAGCATGCCATATATTTTCGAGCCTTGGAATGGATCAAGTGGTGAGCAGCCTGTACATCTCAGGCAGCCTTTTGTGCAGGAAATCCACATCCTTTACCAGGGTGTAATTGACCTCTCCATACATCCTTGGCAGGTAATCTCGTGCTTCCTTGTCAATCGTGATGCAAAATGGCCTGATCCCGCAATTTTTTGCCTCGATCAATGCTGCTCTGGTATCTTCTATGGCATAAGGCCCCTTGTACTCGTCATAATCTTCCGGCTTGCCATCTGTAAGGGTGATCAACAACTTCAACTTCGCCTCGATATCGCTGAACTTGTATATTGTATGTCTTATGGCTGGTCCCATTCTGGTATAGTCTTTTGGTGAAATTCCTGTGATGCGTTCTTGGACGTCTTTTGTATAGCCCTCTCGAAAATCTTTTATCATATAGAATTGGCAGCTAGTCCTCCTCATGCCTGAAAAACCGAATATCGCGTATCTGTCGCCCAACACCTCAAGGGACTCGCACAAAAGCACAAGAGACTCCTTTATGGCCCTGTTTGTCCAACCTTCCGTACTGGCAGACATGTCCACCAAAAAGGCAACTGCAATGTTTCTGTCAGCCTTATAATGGCGCACAAAAAGATTCTCCTTTGGTGTTGCCCCTGCCAAAAAGTCTGTGTAAGCCTCTACAGCGGCTTCAATATCAATGTCATCTCCCTCCTTCTGCCTCCTTAATATTTTGTTGTCTTGCCTTAAGGCCTCGAATTGACGTCTTAACATCAAAATCTGGCCCCTGTATCGTGCCAAGGTAGTCTCTATGAAGTCACCGGCAGCTGGAGTAGAAAGCTTTTCCTTTAACGAACACCAATTTTTCCTGTAAGCCTGGCGCCTAAAGTCCCATTCGTCGTATACAAAATTACCTTTGACTGTTGCGCCAGGATCATCTGGCCTAGTCTCCACAGGAGAATAACTTCCAGAAGCAAGATCAGCAGCCCCAGAGACATAGGACGTCGGCACTTCTCCCATATCAGCTTCAATTTCTTTTAAAAGGGTCTTCAATTCCTCCAGAAGTTCCATTCCCTGGCCTTTCAATTTCATTGATTCCACAGGTTCAGCAGCGAATTTCTTTTGCTCCTCTTTTTTCCCTCCAGGGACAATCACCATGGCTATGGCTTCTTCTACATCTGAAGCAGAGCAGACAGGGCAGCTTGATTCTTCTAAGGGTTGCTTTTCTTCTGCGAGCAAGGAATCAAATTTATTGTCTATCACCAAAGTGGCCATTATCTCCACAAAGCGGTCTTTGCATTCCTGTCTACGTTTTAACAAGACTGCCGCACTCTTCTTTGGGAAAATGGTACCAACGTAAGGCAATGCTGTTCTTATTGCCTTTGCCCATGGAAAATCTCTATATTCTTTCAATAACTTTGAAGTGCACAAGGCAGAATCAAGGGAAGTAGCTTTGGGTTGGGTTAGGTCTGCCAGCTCGTTCTGCAAGTCGATATCCATCTCAGCCAGAGAAGAGGAATAGTGGCTGGCTACCCACTTGACAATAAGCCCTGGCTCACTCTCCAATTCCTGTACCTTTGAAGAGCCAAACTCCCTCAATGCCTCTTTGAAGAGTTTGAGATCACGCGATAGGCCAGGATATTCCTTGTTTATGATATTCTCATTTCGTATCGTCTCGACCAAGGAATATAGGGCAGCTATGTCTTCTTGATCTGAAACGGCTCTCAATGAAATGAAAAGGGCCTCAAGACCTGTGGCTGCCTTCATGCCTTCATCATGATCATCTAGATTGAGGGCATCCAACAGTTGCATTAGTTTTTTCTTTGGAAGCAAAAGGGAATGGTTCGCAATTTGAAAACATTTGTGGGTTATTGCGACCCTAAAAAAGAGTTCATTCAGGCCTTTTTGAGGAAACTCATTCCAAGTCCTGGGTGCAAAAATTGTGTTTGTGTCCGTCCAGGGAATTGAACCGGTTTTGAATCTCACTTCCCTTCCTGTCAGGCTAACGGCAAGAAGTAGGAGACTAGGCACAACTTGTTCAAAGGACGCAGCTTCGCTGGTAAGCCCAAAAGAAAGGCTTGTTTCATGGGTCTTTTCAAAAAATTCTTTAGCTGGCTGCAAACCTTCTGATTCATAAATCTGTATGGCAGCCTTTACCCAATCTTCCAAACCCTTATAATCGAGATTTTGTATGGCATTGCCTACATTTTCAATGAAGGAAAATGCCAAGATTTCTGACACTGAAAAGGCTATCAATCTGGTCAAATCCAAGACAGTTTTTATGTGTTTCTTTTCGAGTCTTGCAAGGGTCTCTGCAGCACTGTCAACATGATAAGATGCTATGTTTTCGGTAAAGAAAATGTCCAGAAGCGCGGAACGAAGTGCGTTAAATACTCTTTTGTTGTACCTTTCCATATTTGTGGCTGACAAATTACGGTTCAACTAAAAAACTGCATCTACAATGGCATAAAGTCCTTCCAGCAGCTCGGTATCATCGGTAAGTGGTTGGCAAACTGCTGCTTCCACGGCTTCCCTTGGTGCCAAACCAGATCTTATCAGTTTGCCAGCGTGTATGAGCAGCCTCGTGCTGGCCCCTTCGGGTAAACCCTGGTCTTTCAGTTTTCGGGTCATGTTTCCCAATCTGACCAGGCTAGCTGACACAGATTTGTCTAGGCCTGTCTCGTGAGACACTATCTTCGTCTCCAATTCCTCAGGGGGATAAGTGAAGTTTATGGCTACAAACCTTTGACGGGTACTCGGTTTGAGCTCTTTCAATACAGACTGATAGCCTGGATTGTAAGAGATTACTAGCATGAATGCAGATGGAGCCTTGATTATTTCTCCTCTCTTCTCCACAGGCAGTACCCTTCTATCATCAGCCAGAGGGTGAATGACCACTGTGGTATCTTTCCTGGCTTCAACTATTTCATCGAGGTAACATATTGCACCAGCCCTTACGGCAGCGGTCAAAGGGCCGTCCATCCAGACTGTCTCCCCTGCCCTTATCAGATATCTTCCCACCAGATCACTGGTGGAAAGGTCATCATGGCAGGAAACCGTGATTAACGGGCGATTTAGGAGCCATGCCATATACTCCATAAAGCGAGTTTTCCCGCATCCTGTGGGACCTTTCAATAAAAGAGGCAGATTATTTGCATAAGCATTTTTTGCCAGTTCAATTTCATTAGCCTGGGCCACATAGAATGGTTCAGATGTCAAGACGTATTCTGTTTGCTGAAATACTTGTGTATTCATGAATTTTTCTCAGTTATTCGATGCCAAATTATAAGATGCTAGAGTTACAGCATAAGTTCTTTTTTTATTTGTGCAACTGGGAGGCTGTTATGAAATTTTATAACTCGCTGTTTTTTATCACACTTTTCTGTCTGTTCTTTCTACCCTATTCGCTCTCTTATGGGGCCGGGTTTGCCATTTTGCAGCAGGGCACCGCTCCCATGGCCCAAGGAAATGCCTTTACAGCACAAGCAGACGACCCAACCGCTATATTCTTCAATCCAGCCGGGATCTCCCAACTGTCGGGTACGAGCGCCTATCTAGGACAGACAACAATTTTCCCAAAAGTAGAATATGAGTCTGATTCATACAGCGAAAAAACGGTCAAAAAAGTGCATATAGTGCCGCAAATTTATATCACACATCAATTAACAAACGATATCTACCTTGGCCTAGGAATATTCAGTCCTTTCGGCCTGTCAACACCATGGGATGAAGAGTGGGCAGGCCGTTACCTTAGCACCTACTCCAATTTGGAAACATATAATATCAATCCCAACCTCTGTTATAAATGGAACAATATTTCCCTCAGTGCAGGTGTCAATTTTTTGAATGCCGATTTGGAGCTCAAAAAGAAAATTTTTCTTGGTGCCTTTTCCGATGGAAAACAAACATTAACAGGTGATGCTTGGGGCGTTGGCTATAATTTCGGCTTGCTTTACAAGTTTGATGATAGGATTCAGGCTGGCTTGTCTTACAGAAGCCCGATCTGGCTCGATTTCGATGATTCCAAGGCGAGATTCGACGTGCCAGAATTGATGAGATCCTTTTTCAAGACAACATCTGGCTCAGGCTCCCTGGAACTACCTCCATCCTTGAACGCAGGGCTTTCCTATGCTCCCACAAAAAGCCTAGCTCTTGAATTCGATGTTACATGGACCGGATGGTCCACATATGACGAAATGGAATTAAAATTTGATTCTCCGATTGGCCCGCCAGGTAAAGCATCAGACAGGTTCATTCAGCCTAAAAAATGGGAAGACGTCTTTGCCTACCGAATCGGATTGAGGTACGGTTTCAGTCCGGTTGCCACGCTCAGGCTAGGTTTCATTTATGACAATTCGCCTGTGCCAGATGAGACCCTTGATCCACAATTGCCTGATGCAGACAAGATGATATATACGGCAGGTATTGAATACAAATGGTCAAATCGTCTCATAACCGGGATAGCCTACAATTATATAAATGGCCGCGGCCGCACGAAAGACAATGATGTTCTGCCATTTCTGCCAGAACATTTGAGGGCCAATGGCAAATATGAACAGAGTGTCCATTCCCTTGGGCTAAGCATCAATTACCAGTTTTAATTCAGTGTCATGTACGCTTGAATGACTTGGGGGGTGACTGGTCAAAACCTTTCAAGCCGATCTGGACCACCAAGGGTTACACTTGATCGGCTGCCAGTAGCAAGGACCAGGGCTTAACTCTATCCATTTGAACATCGATGCCAAGGCCAGGCTTTTCAAGTAAAGGAGCTTCTCCGCCTGGTCCGAAGATGATTTTGTCTTCTGTCACATCCTCCTTTAGCAAGAAAGTAGAAAAAGAACCTTCTAAAAAGCGTATTTCTGGATGCAGGGCAGCCAGATGCCTGCCAGCTGCGGAAAGTATGGCAGTTTCACCTACGTGGCAGCCAATTTGGAAGAAGAAATCACTTTCTTTGAGATTGTTCATGATGGAATGGCTCTTTAGGAAGCCCCCGCATTTGGACAAGCGGATATTAAGTCCGGATGCAGCCTGTCTTTCCTTCAATTGCATGGCATCATCAAAAGAACAAAATGACTCATCGGCTATAACTGGCACATCAGCACTGGAGACTACAAAGGCCATGCCGTCGAGGTCGTCTTTTGGAACTGGTTGCTCAAAGGCACTGATTTTCAAGTGGGAAGCCTTTTCTAGAAAATTTACTGCCTCTTGGCCACTGAAGGCACAATTGGCATCCACTCTCACATCAATTCCACTTCCAAGGGCAGTGCGGAGTGCTTCCAACATGGTAACACCATCTTCTAGATTCTCCACCTTGGTCTTTATGAATTTCATGCCATAAGAGCGAATCATCGGCATCATGGCCTCAAAGGTCTTTCTAGTGACCAATGGTAGAACTGCCGAATATGTGAAGGTGTCTGTTTTCGGCCTACTGGTAAAAAGTTGCCACAAAGGCCTTTCCCTATTCTTTGCAAAAAGGTCCAGGAAGGCCAACTCAACAGCGCACCAGGCAGCAGGACGCTTGGCTGCCAAGCTGCTGTTTCCTAGTTCTTCCAGGAAGAGAAACAGAGTGGTTTGGTCAATCAGATCAACCTCTGCCAATCGGCCCAGGAAATCCACCGCAGCCATGCTGGCTCCTTCTATAGTTTCACCAGTTACGTAATGTCTTGGGGTTCCTTCGCCGTAACCTTTAAGTCCATTTTCATCGGTTATTTCTACTATTATAGCCTCGGTCTCAACTCTGTCTGCCAGACTATGTGAAATCTGAAGTGAGAACGGAAGGCTGAGCTGGTATACCTTGTACTGTTTTATTTTCACGCCAATTTTCCAGATTAATATATTTCGATAACTCTACTGCTGCTTCTTTCCACTGGTACCATTGATAGGGAAAAGCCAATATATGCCTTTCTAACATTTTCCATGCCTTGGCTCCAACTGCAACCTTTTCTTTTCCGTCAGCTACCTGTTCCAGCAGCATAGTTATCCTTGAATAAGAGTCACGTCTCATCAAAACAAGAATCACAGGCGCCTTGGTGCGTCGGTAAAAAAAATCCAAGGTTTTATCACGGCTTACAGCGCTGCCAAAAACTTGAACCTTGCCTTTTTTGTCTCTCCGCCACTGTTTGAACTCGTCACACTCTGTGACCAATATTCTGCCATTTTTTATGGCATTTACTGCCTTGAATGCCACATTTCCTTCAGAAGCGTCTATTACCTCCACATCAAAATTTTTTGCCTTTTCCAAAATAGCTTTTTTCAGTTCTGGGGTCTTAAATTTGCATATCATTGAAACCCTGTAACCTTGTAAAAGAAGAGCCAAGGGCAGAAATTCGACCGAACCATAGTGACCAGTGACAAGCAATGCACCTTTGCCCTTTTTTTGAAGTTCATCTAAAATATGCCGATTAACGATATGGAGGCTGCTATTCAAAAAATTTGAGGTTTCGCTTAAAGAACGATGGGCCAGGATGAGTTTTTCATAATAGTGATCAAATATGCCCAGATATGCCTTCAAGACATAGTAAAAAGATTGGATATAGCTTTGGACCAAAAAATTGAACACAACATAATTTACGCAAAGAGAAATCTTTTTGCGGTCGCCTTTATTAAAAAGGAGGTAGAGGAATCCAATAAGGTACATATAAATACGCAGAAAATACCATGGCATAACTTTGGCCAATGCCACGTTAAAGGAAAGTTGAAAAAATTGACTAATTCCCATCCCCTTGAGTTGGAGTTGCCTGATCATCATGGTGCTACTCCTTTCGTGAGATTTGGATACAGAGGTATTGATTTTGCGACCTACAAAAAGGTTATGCAAAAAAAATTCCTCCTGACACGGGAGGGTGTGGATTAATGTTTCCTCTCCCCTTTAAATAGAAGATATAATACGCTATTAGTGGTTAAAAAAAAATGGTAGATAACGGGAAAAACTAATAGCATACAATGATTGATAGGGGTAATGCTTATTTAACTAACATTATTTCTTAATTTTATGGAAAAACACAACAGCTGCATAAATTCACTTGCCATCATCCAATATATCGAGGAAAAGGCGCCTGACAAACTGGATTACCTGTTATCAGACCTTGGACCTGAAATGGAAGGTATTCCGGATCCAAAAGTCTTTTTATCTGATCCCAACAACTGGATATCTTCTTCTTTGATGATAGAGCTCTTCAGAAGGGCTAAAGTTATCTTGGACGACGAGCAGGCTCCAATGCATATCGGCTTCAACTCGGTATTAAAAAAGAGGCTTGGCTACCTTCAAAGCGTGATACTGTTCGCCTTCAGTTCGCCTCACAAGGCCATCAAGGTGCTTCACAAAGTCAATGACCGGCTCAACAAGACCAAGAAAGTAGAAATTGCAGAATCTACCAAAACTGGGGCCACCTTGAAACTCTATTGGACAGAAGGCATTCCTCTATCCAAAGATTTTTGCTTAATGAACCGCGGAGTCTATCAAGCCATCCCTGTCATCTGGGGCCTGCCGCCAGCTCGCCTCAGGGAACCCAAATGTTATTTTAAGGGTGATGAATACTGTGAATATCATATACGTTGGGAAAAGAAGAGGGTTTTGGCTGAAATCTTCAAAAGGATTTTCAGGCCTTGGCAGGTTATAAACGAAAGCATCAAAGAGCTGGAAAAAGACAAGCAGCTCCTCCAAAAGAAATATCACGAAGTCTACGTATTGAACCAGAAACTTGAAAAAAAGATACAACAGATACTCACACTTAAGGACTCCAGTGTTGCCATTTTGTCCACCTTGGAATTGCAGGAGCTTCTCGACAGGATTTTGCACAAACTGCTACTTGTAGCCAACCTGGACCGGGCAGGGATCTTCATGGCCGATTCCAGCTATACAAAACTCGTGTTAATCCATGCGGTGGGTATCAACAAAGAGGTCCTTGAAGAAATGAAGGGCTACCAGGTACCGATTGAGAAAGAGAACAACATCATTGCGCGTACGGCCAGGGCGGGCAAACCCATTATTGTAAAAGACGTAAAAGAGATGGATCTCAATCCAAACAATGTACTGCTCAAAAAGCTGAGGCCCAAGGCCTTCATATTGGTGCCTCTGAGCGTTCGTGACAAAGTAATAGGCATATTGGTGGGAGACAACCATACAGACAACACCTTTGTGGAGAATATCGATTCGGAATTCTTGACCAGTTTTGCGAACCATATAGCCATGGCCCTTGAAAATGCACGCCTTTACAGGGAGCTTCAGGAATCTGAAAGGAAATACAGGGAGATAGTGGAAAATGCCAACGAAGGCATATGGATATTGAATAGCAGTGGTATAATAGAATTTGCAAACAAGCGTCTATGCTCCATGCTTGGACTAGAAAACTTACAAGGGATCAGTGTTTATGACTTGATTTCAAAAGATGACAAGAAGAAATTGTTGGACCTGTTCTTATCCAACATGGAAGGAAGGGTCGGAAAGGAAGAGGTGGTTCTCCATGGCAAAAATGGGCGAAATGTGACTGTGCTTTTGAGCAGCGTGCCCATAAAAAATAATGGAATATTTGAAGGCTGCCTCACAATGATAACCGACCTAACTGAGAAAAAGCAGATGGAAGTCCAACTGCTTCAGGCGCAAAAACTCGAATCCATTGGCACCATGGCTGGAGGAGTTGCCCACGACTTCAATAACCTTCTGACAGGCATACTTGGCTATACTTCACTTTTGAAACAGAAAACCAAGGATATGCCCGACCTTTACAACTACGTGACTGTAATCGAAAAATCAGGAACCAGGGCGGCTGATCTGGTTAAAAAACTGCTGGCCTTCAGCCGCCAGAGCCAACCAGACACACTGGGTATTTCAAATCTCAATGACATTATCCAGGATACAATCGAACTTCTGAACAGAACCCTTCCCAAAAATATAGTCGTGGATTTGAACCTTGCTGAGGAAGCAGCTGAAATCAAATGCGATGAAACTCAGATTCAACAAGTAATTCTCAACTTGTGTCTCAATGCCAGGGATGCCATGGAAGAAGCTGGTGGCACTTTGTCAATTACTACATGGTTGACTTCATATAATGAAATCGTTGAAAAGCAACCAGGCACAGATCTATTTCCAGGCGAATATGTGGCACTGTCTGTTAGCGACACTGGAACAGGCATAGACAAGGAGACCTTGAACAGAATTTTTGATCCATTTTTCACCACCAAGGAAATAGGCAAAGGTTCGGGGCTGGGCCTAGCCATGGTTTACGGCATTATGAAGAATTTGGCAGGCACAATAATGGTTGAAAGCGAGATTGGTCATGGCACCACTTTTACCCTTTATTTTCCCAGGGCCTATAGAGAATTGGAAGAAGATTCAAAGCGTAGCATCGTTTCAGGAAGGACTGGTAATGAAACCATTTTGATAGTCGACGATGAGGAAATCGTTCGTGATCTTTCTAAGGAGCTACTAGAAAGTCATGGATACAAAGTGCTTACTGCCAAAAATGGCCAAGAAGCCTTACACATATACAATGCCCTTGGGAAAAATATCGATCTAGTGATTTTGGATATAGTGATGCCGCAAATGGGAGGCATGGAAGCTTACGAAAATATCATGGCCATGGATGCAGAAGCGAAGATAGTATTTTGCAGCGGACACGATTCCGGCCAATCAACCATTGAAAAAATAAAGGCACAGAAAATACCTTTTATATCCAAGCCATTTAATACCATAGATTTTCTGGAAAAAATAAGATTGGTATTGGACTCAAATATACCTGGTTAAAACCATGGAACATTGGCAAGATTGAAAATTCCCAAAAGATATCATCAGGAGGTATCAATCATGAAAAATGGCGTTTTCACCTTTCTGGCCTTGACCTTACTAGCAGTCGTGAGCCTTGCGACAAAGGCCTATTCAGTTGAAACCATCATGGCAACATTTGACGGTCTCCAAACCGTCACTACGGCCCCTCTTTTCATGCCTGGCCATGTTGTACCTACTGGTGATAATATGCCGGATCGTCCTTGGATGATCCACGGCCCTGAGGATGCCTTCAAGATAGAAAACAGTTCCACTGTTCCAGGTGTCACGCTTGGCTCAGGAAATTTTTTGAGAGTAGTGGACAGCCATGACTATTCGGCATATGGGGCCTATTTTGATTTCTATGACAGAAATTACGACGATATTTGTGTAAAAGTCTCGTGGGACGTACTTTTTGAAGACAGCGACAACTATTTCTTCTATTTCAGAAATGGTAGGTTCGATGATCCGCAACATCCTGCAAAGAGTATTATTGCGAACATATATACAGCCGGCAGCAATCTCTATTTTCAGTCCAAAAATGGCATAGTCTACAGGACTACCTATCAGACAAGGACGCCCATCCATTTTGACGTGTACCTTGATCTGGCAAACGACAAATGGGCCGTAGTGATGAACAACGAGGTCTTGTTTGATGATGCTGAGATCATCGATGATCCATTTGGACTATTCATTCCAGGCTATCTGAATGACCGAGATCTAAACGGTGCCATGGAGGTGGATAACATCAATATGGCGCCTTTGGAGCCATGTGATTGGCCTAATAAGGCTGAAGACTGCTCATTGAAATTGCCTGATCCGCGGCTTGAATTTATTGGGACTGAGACATATACCGGCAGCGATGGCAACCAGTACATCAGATACAGGTTAATGGTAACGAACTGGACTCAATATCCTATTGAGCTTTTCACCCCCTCACCCAATTTACCTCCATGCGGTTTGAACACCAGTTCGTCTCGAACATGGGTGGACATAGAGGATCAAAATGGACGCCGGCTATATGGCTTCTGCGCCTTCAGCAAACCAGAACATCTTACCAGACTCTGGTTCGGGAAAAGGGTAAACGAGGCTCCGCCTTCTTCTGTTCGAATAATAATGAGAGACAGATTGTGTAATAGGGAATACGTATCCAATCTTGCGACCATTGACCCAAACGCAGTATGCCGCGATCTGCCGGTTCCTCAACTCCAGTTCATCGGAGCCGAAGCCTATTCCACTGCATCTGGCAACTTCACCAGATATAAATTGAGTGTGAGCAATTGGAACGACTTTTGGCCTGATCTCTTTATACCCTCGCCAAACCTACCTCCATGCGGGTTGAACAACGAGGCTTCAAGGAGTTGGGTAGACATCTATGATGGAGAAGGCAACCGAATTTATGGATTCTGCGCCCTGAGTGAGCCTGAGGATCTCACAAAACTTTGGTTTGGAATTAGTGGGGGCAAGGTGCCTGAAAGGGTGAAGATAGTTATAACTGATAGATTGTGTGACAAAAGCGTGGAATCCCCTCTGATTAGACTTCCTGCCGACCAATTGGCATCTCTCAAAGTGACCGTCGAAGGTTCTGGTAGGGTCATTTCTGATACTGGGATTTCCTGTACAAATAATGAATTGGCGTCTTTTAAAACGTGCACCTTCAACGTGGAAGTCGGCCAAACAGTCACTTTAAAGGCCATACCTATAAGTGGCGATGAATATACAAGCTCTTTTGTTGGGTGGGGCGGAGCCTGCAGTGGTTCAGGAAATTGCACGATTTCAGCAATAGCTGGAGAAAGTGTGGTTACGGCAAAATTTGCTGCTGTTGGCCGTCCAGTCCAACTGGTGCTGCCCGTACCTGCTTCTGCAAATGTGTTCACATACGAACCAGTTGCAGAACCACAATTCGCATCTATTCCCGCTGAGTGCAAACCATTTGCAGCAGGTAATCTCAGCTCAGGTAAAATAGATCTCAAAGTGGCCCTGCCGCCCTTTGCTGGGCCGGTGGATGTCTACCTAGGTATTCAGGCCACGCCGATCAGTCCGTTTGAGATCTTTTTGTTGGTGCCCGCACAACCCTTTGGTTACAACATAGTTCCCTATTCTACTGCCGGGTTGATACCTTGGAAGCAATCCTTGACCGATGCCATATCTCAAGCATTTTTTGGTGAAATACCAATTCAAGGACTTCCGGCAGGACCGTACACTCTCTACACGCTGGTCACGCCTGCAGGAAGTTTTGGCAATTACTACTTATGGATATCCACCTTTACTATACCCTAGGCCCTGTCTTTAAATAAAAGTAAAAAGGCGGCCCACCATGGCCGCCTTTCTTTTTTAAAACAAAAAGGCCACCTTATCCTGAAGATGGCCTTTTTATTGTCAATTGGTGCCGGAGGCGAGAGTCGAACTCGCACGGGCCAAAGCCCACTGGATTTTGAGTCCAGCGCGTCTACCAGTTCCACCACTCCGGCTTGAGAGTTTTCTTTGATAACAAACCAATGCCTATGTGTCAATAAAGTGGGCTGTTATATAGTCCCAAATTCTCTCAGCCACCTCTTCTTTGTGCAACAAAGGTAGCTCAACCCGCTCTTCGTCTTTATTGATAATCATTACCTTGTTAGTTTCAACATCGAAACCAACCCCTGGCAAGGAAACATCGTTGGCAACCAGGATATCCACAGGTTTTCGCCTTATTTTCTCCAAACTGTTTTCAAGGAGATTACCCGTTTCCGCACAAAAACCAACAATAATCTGGCCAGGTCGGCGCATCAGCAACAAAGATGACAGGATGTCTTCTGTTGGCACCAACTTCAATTCGATTTTGTCCCGGCTTTTCTTGAGCTTACGAGTGGCAGTTTGGTTGGGAGCATAGTCGCTAACGGCTGCTGCCATGATTATGATATCTGCTGCTTCAGCCCTTTTCTTAACAACATCCGCCATCTGCCTTGCTGTCTCCACATTCACAATTTCCACCACAGGCGGAATATTCAGTGAAACAGGCCCTGTCACCAAGGTCACGTCCCCTCCCCTCCTGCTGGCAACGAGGGCCATGGCGGCACCCATTTTACCTGACGATCTGTTGGATACGAAACGCACTGGATCTATGGGTTCCCTGGTAGGTCCAGAGGCTACCAGCACCTTCAAGCCCTTCAAATCCTTGGGGCTCAGATGGCCTAAAATCGCTTCCTTTACCAAAGGCCAGTCTGGCAACCGGCCCTTGCCGCATTCGCCGCATGCCGTTTTGCCAGTTTCTGGCTCAATCACTTTGTGGCCATATTCTCGCAAGCTCTTGATATTGTCCACTGTTGCTGGATTGGCGTACATCGCAGGATTCATGGAAGGGAAAAACAACACAGGCCGTGAATGACAAAGTATGGTTGCAAGCAGCAAGTTGTCGGCTACCCCATTTGAAGCTTTCGCCAAAACATTTGCAGTTGCTGGAAGTACTGCAAAAAGATCCGCCTTCCTTGCAAGATCAATGTGAAGCATTGAATTGGTGTCACCAGACGGGAACATGTGATGGTAAACAGGCCGACCGCTCAAGGCTTCAAAGGTCAACGGTGAAACAAACCGGGTAGCACTCTCGGTCATCACGACCTGAACTTTAGCCCCTAGAGCCTTCATTTTACGTAAATAATCAGCTGCCTTATAGGCGGCTATACCGCCGCTAATCCCTAACAATATCTCCTTGTCGGCCAACGGCCTGTATGCAGCTGTGAATTGTTCGTTTTCCATTTAACAACTTTCTATTTCGGCGGCATTTCCTGTATGACTGTATTAACGGTGGTCGGCTCGCTGACCCAGATCTGTACAAGCGTATAAAAGAGTTTGTCTTCAATCTGTATCAGAGCGCTTGATTTGGGGGCTTTGGCAAAACCCAAAAATTTCTTGTTGGCTGATATGCTTCCTGTGGGCTCCCATCCATACTTGGGCATCTCGATACTGAAAAAGTCTGCTACAGATTGAGAGGTAACGTTACCCTTGAAGACGAACACTCCACCTTTATAAGTAGGTGTGGATATGAGCATGGTGTTTTTGTCATCTCTTTTAAGCTCCACTGGAACTGGAACATCAGGCAATATTAGAACAGTGGAACTGCCCTGGACCGTGGTTGATGCACTGATAGTTGTTGATTCCATTGAATCTGAAGATGCAGAAGAGCTTCCCATCTGAGCACACCCAAGAAAAAACAAGATTGCCGCAAACATGCCTAGGCCTATAAAAACCCTTACCATCTCTTTCATGACTCCTCCTTGTTTAATCTAATTTTTAAAAACAATTAGCTCTGTAAGTGGCTTTCGCCGCGATTTTTGATCTTTCCTGGCCGGGTGACCTAGCGCTATTACAGCCATAAGCTCCAGGTGCTCCGGCAGCCCCATGATCGTCCTTACCTTTTCGGCACTCTTCAATATCTCTCCAAGCCATACAGCACCTAACCCCAACGAATGTGCAGCAAGCAGCATATTTTGTAGGCAGGCACCAATGGCTTGGTGATCTTTCACCTCGTTATACATCACATTTTTGTCTATAAAAACAGGCAACAGTACCTTTGCGCTTTTTATGATTCTTGCATACTTGGTTAGTGGTTCGAAGGCTGCCTTAAGTACAGGGTCAGTCACCACTGCGAAACGCCACGGCTGATTGTTAAGGCCTGAAGGTGCCCACGAACCAGCTTCCAATATCTTTTCAATGAGTTCCTGTTCAACCGGTCTGTCTTCATATTCCCTCACAGACCTTCTGTTGAAAATGGCTTCCAATACAGGATTGTCCATAGCTCCCACTCCAGTTCCACTCTATTTCACCTTGACATTTGAGGCTATGAAAGAGCATAATCAATGTCAATGCAACTTATATATCAATCTACCTCAAAAGGATAAAAAATCTACTGGCATCAGGTGCCTTTCCATGACAAATTTTCTATTTTTAATAATAACTCTTGCTTTTCTGTTGAATCCTTCCGAGGTTTTTGCAGTCCAAACCCATGGGCCCCCAGAGGGATTGTATGTCCACATGATGGCCCACATATTTTTTTCCAGCGCGATTATTTTCTTGCTCTACTTGCTACATAAAAGACCGTTAGGCACGGGGCCTGCTTGGAAACATATGAAAGTGTCACTTATTTTATGGCTTTTGTGGAATGTTGATACATTTATTGTGCACTATATCACTGGTGGTTTACCTTATGAAGCCTTTGTGACTTCCAATGGGTTTATGCATACAGTTCTGGCCCATCCATTAGATGCAAAAAGGATCATCTATTATATAGGTAAATTTGACCACGTTCTTTGTGTTCCTGCCATATGGTTTTTGGCCTTGAGCCTTAAAAGTTTCAGAGACGAAGCCAAAAAGCGCCTTCTGGCTGCAAAAGCAGGGAGAGAAGCATAATGCACGGTCTTCCAATGCTCCCTGTGTATCTGGTCGACTTCTTTGGCGCTACGGCCATGATCATCTTATCTCTGGTGGCTTTTTATTATGCTTACAGCCTCAAGAACCTTGAGCCCAAGAATGTTTTGTGGACATATCTTTTTTGGCTTTGTATGGCCATGGTCGCATTGTCTGTATCTAGGGGAATCGGGCATGTACTTAAGTACGTCTTTGTTCTGGCGGGCATACCTGAAATATGGCCCTTTCTTGCTCCATTCAGTGGAGGATTAAACACTGTCGCATTCGTGTCAGTTGCCGTTCTCACCTTTTATTATCCAAATGTGCGTGATGTCTTGGAATTGGTGCAGCAAGAAGCACAACGGCTGGCAGAGGCTAACAGGCGCCTCAAAGAAGCGCACAATGAGCTTCGTATCCTCAATCAAACTCTGGAGCAGAAGGTGGAAGAAAGGACCAAGGAGCTGCAGCTTTCCGAAAGCAAATTCCGTGGACTATTCGAGGGTTCCAAAGACCTCATTTTTTTCTGCGACCCAGATGGTTTCATTACCGATATAAATCAGAGCGGTGCTGAACTGCTTGGTTTCAAGGACAAAACAGAAGTCATAGGCAGGCAATTAAGGGATTTTTTTGCCAGAACCGAGGACTGGGAGGCCTATTACAGAGCTGTTTGCGGGGTACGGGGTCATATCAAGGATTTTGAAGTGAATTTCAAAAAAACTGACGGCTCCACACTGTACCTCATGATTACGGCCAATGGCCTCAGTGACATTGAAGGAAATTGCCAAGGAAGTGAAGCAATAGCCAAGGACTTGACTCAGTATAAAAGAGTTATGAACCAGCTCATTCAATCTGAAAAGATGGTAACCGTGGGCCATCTCGCAGCTGGTGTGGCGCATGAAATAAATACTCCATTGGGGATCATCCTTGGTTATACTCAGCTATTGGAGGAAGATTTACGTGGTCAAAAGGATGTATATGAAACGCTGAAAATAATAGAAAAACAGACCAAAATATGCAAAAAAATAGTTGCCGACCTCTTAAAGTTTTCGAGAACCACCCTAGAAGGCGAGCGTTCCTATGTCGACATCAACAAGTGTGTAGAAGAAGTATTATCTGTTATAGAGCACAGCCTCAACATGGACGTGATTTATGTTATGAAAAACCTAGATAAAAATTTGCCTAGAATATCAGGTGTACATGATAAGATCTGCCAGGTCATTATGAATTTGATAAACAATGCCCATCACGCCCTTGGTAAGGAAGGAATTATTGGCATTTGGACACGGTACCATCCAGACACTCAAGAAGTAGAATTGATAGTGGGTGATACTGGGCCTGGCATACCGAAAGAGTTGCAAGGCAAGATATTCGACCCATTTTTCACCACAAAAGAAGTTGGTAAAGGCACAGGCCTTGGCCTAACCCTTTCTTATGCCATAATTTCAGATCATGGAGGCAAGATGGAGGTCCACTCCCCCCCTGATGATCCAGAGTTGTTGAAGGCAGGCATGGAAACAGCCTTTCATATATTCCTTCCTGCACTTCCATCAAAATAAGCGCCTTGCTTCCAAAAGGTCATTTAGTGCTCAATGTACAAATACAAGAAGTATAGGAAGAAATTGGGGAACAGTTACAAATGTCACTGCTGCAGAGAAGAACTGCCTTTTTGTTGGAGCTGTCCTTGTGGGTTTCAAATATGCGATCGGTGCTTGAAGGAAAATTTCTGGGGAATGAGTAACGGAGTGATCTGGATATGTCCTGATTGCGGAAGAATAAGAAGCTTTTAGTCCTTTCCTCTGTCTTAAACACAGTCTTTTAATCAACCATTTGTGAATTTTTTCTTGACTCAGTTAGTTTTATCGAACATAATTTTAGAGAAATTATTATTGTGAACTAATTCACAATTAGTTTTTGTTTCTTCTAGTTAGACGGTTATAGTTTTTTTGCTGATATGAAATATTACCGTTTTCTAAAAGGATAGGAGTTTGTCAATCAAGGGGAATAGAGTTTTCCCTAAAAAAAATAGAGGAGGACCTTTTAATGGCTAAGACAGTCTGGAGCATGTGCGGCATGTGTTCGGTCCGATGTCCTATCAGAGTTGAAGTCGAGGACGGCAAGATCAAATGGATCGAGGGTAATCCACATCTTTTGGGAGGTGCCTTGTGTGCCAAAGGCTCTGCTGCTATAGCGCTGCATAAAGACAGCGAACGTCCTCAACAGCCTTTGATCAGGCGTGGCGGCAGAGGAG
Source organism: uncultured Desulfobacterales bacterium (assembly GCA_964459155.1). Lineage (GTDB taxonomy): Bacteria > Desulfobacterota > Dissulfuribacteria > Dissulfuribacterales > JALVPX01 > JALVPX01. The sequence goes on along the minus strand of CAYWKF010000003.1, from coordinate 23,469 downwards.
CAGGAAAATGGGATCCTGTAAGTTGGGAAACAGCCTTGGACTACGTGGCAGAAAAAATCAACTCCATAAAGGAAAAATATGGTGCCCGCAGCTTGATGTTGAGTTGCCGGGGAGGCCCATGGGCGGATCTGTTTAAAGCATTTATACATGCAATTGGCTCACCAAACTTTACAAACCATGACAGTGCATGTGGAAGGAATGTGCATCATGCATGCAAGACCTTGTATGGCCTGGGCCGCAAAGGATTTATATATGATATCAAGAATGCCAATCACTTAGTGCTGTTTGGCAGAAACATCCTGGCATCCCTGAGGGTCGCTGAGGTCCAACAGGTCATGGATATGTTGGACAAAGGTGGCCGGCTCACTTACATCGACGTGAGGCAGTCGCTCACAGGGATCAAGGCCACAAACTTCATGCAGGTCAGGCCTGGAACAGACTACGCTCTGGCATTGGGCATGATCCACGGGATCATTAAGGCTGAAGCCTATGATAAAGAATTCATTGAAAAATATACCACAGGTTTTGATGAACTGGTTTCCTTCATCGAACCCTACGATCTTGATTGGGCGGCCAAGGAATGCGGAATCAAGATTGGCAGGTTAAAAAGGTTTATAAAAGAAGTCACTGAAGATAGACCTAAGGTAATATTCCATCCCGGCTGGATGCTTTCGAGATACCGTGACTCTTTCTATGCCAGCAGGGCCTTGTCCATACTTAACGTATTGATGGGCAATATAGAGATTGAAGGTGGGCAACAATTTCCTAAAACTCCTGGCGACTGCGGAATAAAGGGGCTACGAACCCTTGATTCTCAAATACCCAAACCTGAAGAAAAGAGAGCAGACGGAGTGGGATGGAAATACAAACATTTCGATAAAGGGCCTGGCCTATTTCACCTCTTTTACGAAGCAATGATGACAGGAGAGCCCTATCCTATTAAAGGAATCATATGCTATAGACATGATCCATTTAACTGTTTCCCTGACGTAGCTGCTCAAAAAGAGGCGCTGGACAATTGTGAACTTATAGTCTCCATAGATACCCATTACAGTGAATTTGGATGGTACAGTGATGTAATCTTGCCTGAATCCATGTTCCTGGAACGGGAAACGCCCATAGCAACCCAGAAAGGCCCTAAGCCAAGATTCATAATGCGTCAAAGGGCAGTTGAACCTCGTTACGACACGAAGCCATCATGGGAGATATTCAAAAGACTTGCTGACAAGCTCGGAGTTGGTGAATACTTCCCTTACAATACAATAGAGGAATATTGGAACTGGCAGCTTGAACCTACGGGCTATTCCATCGATGACTTTAATGAAAAGGGCTTCGTATCCTTGTCAGACAAACCTATCATGTATGATCGCGACAACTTGGATGGTAAGTTCAAGACGCCTTCTGGTAAGATCGAGTTTGTCAGTAAGGTCCTGGATGAGGCCGGACTTCCTTCCTTAAAACCATATGAGAGCCCCCAGAAGCCCCCCAAGGGCAAATTCAGGCTTGTGTTTGGAAGATCACCTGTGCATGCCCATGGCCACACCATCAACAATCCGTTGCTGCATGAGCTGTTTCCAGAAAACTCTTTGTGGATCAATACCAGATCAGCTGCCAAACTGGGTATCAAGGAAGGCGACCTGGTAGATGTGATCGCAGAGACACAGAAAGGAACAATAAAGGCCCATGTTACAGACTTTATTCATCCTGAAGCTGTCTATACCGTCCATGGTTTCGGCAGGCAGGTTCCCTTGCAAAGCAGGGCCTATCACGCAGGTATGAGTGACCAGAAGCTGCAAGAAGGCCTCTTGCAAGACATGGATCCAGCAGGAGGCGGCCTATGCCTATGTGAAAAATTTGTAATAGTGCGCCGCAGCTCAAGGAATCCAAAAAGGAGGGTGGAACTGTGAACAAATATATGCTCTATCTCAATTCAAAAAGGTGTATCGGCTGCCATGGATGTGAAGTACACTGCAAAACGAATAAAGAACTACCTGTTGGCCCATTATTGTGCGAGATCAGCCATGATCCATTGACCGCAGTCAAGGGGGTGCCAAAAACAGAGTTTCATTTCCGTTCCTGTTATCACTGTGAAGATCCATATTGCGTGCCAATCTGTCCCACTGGTGCAATGATTAAACGGGAGGATGGAATCGTTTATATAGACAAAGATGCCTGTATTGGTTGCATGGCCTGTGCTGGTGCATGCCCTTGGCATATCCCCCAATTCAATCCTGCAACGGGAAAAGCGGTAAAATGCGACTACTGCATGGACAGGATAGACAAGGGGCTTAAACCAGCCTGCGTATCAAAGTGCACAACACACGCACTCAAGTTTGTGGCCTTGCAAGAAGTATAGAGGCGATTTGCCAAAAAGATAAAAAGAGTGAACCGGTTTAAAAACGGTTCACTCTTTTTTGTTTGTCTTCATCCTCTTTTCGATTTCTTCGAATACAGCTGGACCGTGTCTTACAGAATTCAATATCCACCTGCCCAACAGTTCTTCTTTTTCTTTATAAGATAATCTCCACTGCCTTTCATCTATCTCGATTTCCATGCGCTTGCGCAATTCATACAAGGTAATTCCAGCGCATACAGAAACATTCAAACTTTCAGCAAGGCCTTTCATAGGTATAAAGAAAGTGCCGTCACTCTGCTCTAGGAACTCTTTGTGTAGTCCGTCTAGTTCACGCCCAAAGATTACGGCGACCTTTGTTTCTATAGGTAGGGAGTCGACGGAATAACAAGAACGCGAGGTAGAATCATTTCTTAAAGGCGGTGGATTCGCGCAAAACAATTTGTAGCCTCTCTGTCTAAGAGATTTTATGCAATCTTCAACAGATGGATATTTGAAAAGCGTGATCCATTGTTCGGTGCCAAGGGCTACACCCTTGGAAGGTTTGAATGGATTTGATATCTCAGCCACATGGACATCCTGGATACCAAAGGCTTCAGCAGATCTTATGACCGCACTCATGTTGTGCCGGTGATAAAAGTCGTCCAGGACCACGGTGATCCATTTAGTCCTTTTTTGCAGTATAGAGCTAAAACGCTCAATGCGTCTTGAATTAACCAGTGGAGCCAATATCTTGTAATCTCTCATCTTCCGAAGGTTCAAGGGTTTGAAAATTGTTTCAAGCTGCCACTCAGCACCAGGTGTACATTTAGTAGCAGCCTTAATGTCCAGCCTATTACATTAGCTACCCCTGGAAAAGTATTAAAATTTTTTAATGAGAAATGGGAAAAGAGGGAGCAACAGATCAGCTTTGGGCGTCTTTCAGAGACCCTGCCTTAGCATACTCAATGGCCTTTGCATTATCTAGCTTCAACCAATAATTGCCAGACAAAAACCTCCAGTGTGTACCATCATATTTGGCTACTAACGCCCCATGATAACGCATCATTTTTTTTATCTGGGCCAAACTGTAAAGCTCTGGTTTCTCGGTCTGTACATGCCCATCAATCGGTTGCATGAAAAAAATGAATAGTATTACCAAACAACAAATAAAAAAGAATGATGGTTTTTGTTTGTCATTTTTTTGACATTTCAAAGATTCCATAAAAATATTTTAACATAATTTTGTAGGATTGCAATACCTTGTTTTTTTGACACAAAAAGCCGCTAGAGTGCAAATATTACAATTTTCCTAATCTTATCTTCTTCAATCCCTTAGAATCCCAAAAATTTGCTATATTAGCATTAATTAAAAAATTCACATTTTATTCATTATTGGCCAATTGTAAGAATAATCACAAATTAATTTGTGAAATCTTTATTTTCTAGCTGTTTTCTCTATTTTTTATTGACAATCGACCATAAATAGTTAAACATATTTTTACCTTAAAGCTGGAGCCAATCATAAGGATTCAAGATCTTTATGATGGTTTAAATAACCAAAAAGGAGACTGTAGTATGGCAAATTCTGTCTACAGCATCTGTGGAATGTGTGCGGTCCGCTGTCCAATACGTGTGGAAGTAGAGGACGGCAAGGTCGTTTGGATTGAAGGAAATCCAAATGATCCAGGCATGGGAACGAGCCTTTGTGCAAAAGGCATAGCTGGACGTGCCTTGCTTTATGACAATGAAAGGCTCCAACATCCTATGATTCGCGATGGTGAGCGGGGCTCCGGAAAATGGAGAAAGGTTTCATGGGATGAAGCCTATGATTACATCACCTCAAAGCTTCAGGAAATTATGAAGGAGCATGGAGGAAAGGCCATAATGCTCAGCGACAGAGGCGGGCCTTTTGCCGACATTAGAAAGGCATTTATGAAGGCTCTCGGCTCCCCTAACTATACAAACCATGACTGCACCTGTGGCAGAAACACCCATCACGCCTCCAAATCCATTTACGGCCTAGGCAGAACTGGCCTTGCTTACGACTTTAAGAATGCGAAGCATATAGTCCTCTTTGGAAGGAATATGGTTGAATCCTTCAAGGTGAAAGAAGTCAAGGCCTTCATGCAGGGTGTAAAAAACGGGGCCAAGGTTACTTATATCGATCCTCGAGCTGCACTCACTGCGTCTAAGGCCACAAGGTATTGGCAGATCAGACCAGGCACAGACTATGCCCTGCTCTTGGCCATTGTAAATGTCACTCTTAAAGAGGGGCTCTACGACAAAGATTTTGTCAACAAATATGTCAGTGGCCTTTCCGAGCTGAGCAGTTTTGTAAAAGAGTACACACCAGAATGGGCTGAAAAAGAAACTGGAATACCAGCAGAAGAGATCGTCGCCTTTTGCCGCGAAGTCTCATCAGACAAACCAAGTGTTATTTTCCATCCGGGCTGGCACCTATCCCGCTACAACGATTCTTTCTATGCAAGCCGAATGATCCATATAATGAATGTGCTCATGGGGAATATCGAGGTGCCTGGAGGGCAGTTCTTACCAAAGACCCCCAAAGACGCAGGCAAAAAGGGGCTTAAGAGCCTGGGGGCAGAGATTCCCAAAGTAGAAGACAAACGAGCTGACGGTTGCGGCTGGAAATACAAACGTTTTGACGGTGGTCCTGGCCTTCTACAACTGCAATACCAGGCAATAGACACAGGAGAACCATATCCCATCAAGGCCTATTTCGTGGTTCGGCACGATCCGTTGTTGGCCATGCCCGACCCTGAAGAGCAGAAAAGGATTCTCAACAAGCTCGATCTTATTGTGGTTGTTGATGTGAATTACAGTGAGACGTTTGGTTTTGCTGATGTAGTCCTTCCTGAGAGTACCTATCTTGAACGGGACACCATGATCAGAACGGACAAGGGCCTAAAACCCGGCTTTTCGGTACGGAGAAAGGCAATAGAGCCAATCTACGATACAAAGGCAGGCTGGGAAATCTGGACGGACTTGGCCAACAGGCTGGGTAAAGGTGAATATTTTCCATACAAATCAATTGAAGACATTTGGAACTATCAACTGCAAGATAGTGGAATCAAAATCGAGGATTTTGACGAAAAAGGTTTTGTTCAGCTGACCACGAAACCAATATGGAAAGATAGGGACAAACTTGAGTTTCCCACACCTTCAGGCAAAATCGAATTCGTTTCCAAAAAGCTTGAAGAAGAAGATATCCCCTCCTTTATGCCTTATACGAGCCCTAAAAAACCAGAGAAAGGCGAATTCCGGCTTCTGTTTGGCAGAAAAGGCTATCAAACCCACGGCCAGACCACAAACAATCCAATTATTTCTGAACTCATGGGTACTAACTGCTTGTGGATCAATACCAAGGCCGCTGAAGAATTGGGAATAAAAGATGGCCAAATGGTGGAAATCAGCAGCAACGGCACCACTGGCAAGATAAAAGCCAAGCTTACAGATTTCATTCATCCTGAAGCCGCCTTCATGCTGCACGGCTATGGTAGGTCAATACCATTTCAGACAAGGGCCTACAAAAAAGGCTTAGCGGACCAAGCTTTCATGAAAGGGCTGCTGAAGGTATGGGACAAGGCTGGCGGGAGCATCTCCCTTTGTGAATCTTTCATTAAGGTCACACCTGCATAAGGAGGGTTAGAAATGAGCAAATATCATGTTGAACAAGATATATCACTTTGCATTGGCTGCTTGGCCTGTGAGGCCGCCTGCAAAGACAAAAATTGCGTTCCTGAAGGTGCCTTCTACTGCAAGATGATTCAGGTTGGACCAAGAATGGTGAGAAACATCCCAGTAATAGATCACGTCTATATGGCATGTTTCCATTGTGAAAAGCCGTGGTGCGTCGACGCCTGTCCTACTGGAGCCATGCAAAAGCGCAGTAAAGACGGAATCGTCTTTGTGGATGACGACCTTTGCGTAGGCTGCAAGGCTTGCATGAAGGCATGTCCATGGGGAGTGCCCCAGTGGAATTCTGCAACAGGAAAAGTTGGCAAGTGCGATCTATGCATGGACCGTATAGATCAAGGATTGCAACCAGCATGTGTTACGAAGTGTACCACAGGTTCTATAAAGTTCATGACTCCCCAGGCTGCTTCAGAAAAAAGGCGCCGCGACTTCGCAGAAGAGATGCTCAAAAGGGGCTAAGAGAGCAAGATGACACCAGGAACCTACTTACCCAGCGATTACTTGCCCGTGATGATCATGCTTCTATTCGCTACGGGCTTTGGTGTGGTCACCTTATGGGTGGGCCGTTACTTTAGGCTGCGCAGGCCATATCCTGAAAAGCTGGAGGCATATGAATCAGGCAATCCGCCTTCTGCCCCGCCCAGGTTCCGTTTTCCCATCAAATTTTATCTCATTGCTATTCTTTTCGTGGTTTTCGATGTGGAGGCGATATTCTTGTACCCCTGGGCCCTGGTTTACGACAAAATAGGCATCTTTGCAGTTGTTGAGATGTTTCTATTCATATTCCTGCTTTTGGTGGGATATGCATATGCTTGGCGAAAGGAGGCCTTGGAGTGGGAAAAATAACTTCCCCAGACCTTGTGCCCATTGCAGAGGGCATCAAGGTAATACCTGGCGCAAACACACTGATAATGAAACTGGACAAGGTCATAAATTGGTGCAGGGCCGGGTCCATATGGCCTGTGACCTTCGGCTTAGCGTGATGCGCCATTGAAATGATGGCTGCTGGCAGCAGCCACCACGACCTTGACCGCTTCGGAATCATATTCCGGGCAAGCCCCAGGCAGGCAGACGCCATGATAGTGGCAGGTACTGTCACTCAGAAGATGGCACCGGTTGTACGCAGAGTATACGACCAAATGCCTGAACCCAGATATGTGATTGCCATGGGAAGCTGTGCCTGTAGCGGTGGAGTCTTCCGGACCTATCACACAGTTCAAGGATGTGATGAATTCCTGCCTGTAGACGTTTATGTGCCAGGGTGCCCGCCCAGGCCTGAAGCTCTCCTGGAAGGATTGATTCGCCTCCAGGAAAAGATGATGAAGGAGGAAATGCGGTGGGGCTGCTGGAGATAGCTGACCTGATTAAAGAGAGATACCCAGATCAAATAGTGGAAATAGTGACCTGCCGTGGTCAAGCGGCAGTGATTCTTCAGAAAGACAAAATTCTTGAGATTTGCCGCTGGCTCCACGACGACCCTGCTCTTCAATTCAACCACTTGGCAGATCTCTGTGGTGTGGACTACTTGGGAAAAAAGGATGTTCGTTTTGAAGTGGTATACAACCTCTATTCAATACCCAACAAAAAACGAATCAGGTTGAGGGCCGAGGTTCCAGAAGACGATTGTCAAATCGATTCCGTAACACCTATTTGGATCGGGGCCAATTGGCACGAACGGGAATGTTTCGACCTGCTCGGCATCAGGTTCAAAGGTCATCCTGATATGCGCAGAATACTACTTCCCGAGGATTGGGAAGGTCATCCACTACGCAAGGATTATCCATTGGACGGCGGCGGGAAAAATTGGCGCGGATACGATGAAGTAGTTGAAAAGGCAAAAAGGCTCAGTGAATACGACTTTTATGGCGTTTATGAAGATCCTACAAAGAAGACGGGGCTAAAAGATGTCAGCTAATAAACCCGATCTCAAATTGATTAAAAATAGTAATGGGAAAGAGGAGCAGGAACTCTACACAATTGCCATGGGGCCTCAGCACCCAGCCACTCATGGCGTGTTGAAACTGGACCTCGAGCTGGATGGCGAAACAGTCATAAGGTGCAAGCCTACGGTAGGATTCCTTCATAGAGGTGTCGAAAAGCTCGCCGAAAACATGAGCTATGCCCAGGTTCTGCCACTTACAGACCGGCTGGACTACATTGCATCCATGGCCAACAATGTTGCTTATAGTGTAGCAGTTGAAACATTGTTGGGCATTGAGCCTCCCTTGCGGGCAAAATATATCAGGACCATAGTCATGGAAATGGCTCGTCTAACAGGTCACCTTCTGTGGCTCGCCACCCACGCCCTGGACATAGGAGCCATGACCGTTTTCTTGTATTGCTTCAGGGAAAGGGAAAACCTTCTTGACATGTTTGAAGAGCTGTGCGGTGCACGGCTCACAACCACATATACTTGCATAGGAGGGGTGAGGCAGGACGTAACCAGCCATTTCCTCGAAACATTGTACGCCTTTACAGAAGAGTTTCCATCCCGGGTGAAAGAGTACGAAACGTTGATTGACCAGAACAGAATCTGGCTTAAGCGTACTAAAGGCATTGGTGTCATAACTGCTGAACAGGCTGTAAGCCTCGGCCTTACTGGCCCATCACTTCGAGGTTCCGGAGTTGAATACGATGTCAGGAAACATATGCCATATGATGCTTACCCCTATGTGGAGTTTGAAATTCCTATAGGAAGCAAAGGCGATGTATATGACAGATACCGTTGCAGGATGGAGGAGTTTTTACAGTCCAATTCCATAATTAGGCAATGCATAGAGCAAATGCCTCCTGGACCCATTCGAGCTGAGGATGCCCCAGATCTAGTGATGGAATACAACCCATCCAAGAAGGTGGTAGCGGATGCCACCTTTAATTCAACAGTCATAAAGCTTATGGAAGACAAGGACCGCTACATGGAGGGAGACGTCTATGTAGCAGCAGAGGTACCCAAGGGAGAACTCGGCTTCTACTTTGTCAGCGATGGTCATGGGCGTCCATACCGAATGCATATCAGGTCACCATCATACATCCATATTGGCGCCCTGCCCTACCTTTGCGAAGGTTACATGGTGGCAGACGTGATTGCCAATATCGGCAGTTTGGATGTGGTGTTGGGTGAATGTGACAGATGATGGTTATGGGGGGATAAATGGAAATTTTGTGGATCCTCATCAAGATATTGATAGTCTTCGGGGTGGTAATGTTGCATGTGGCCTATGCCACCTACTTCGAGCGTAAGGTCATTGGTCATATGCAGGTCCGTATGGGCCCCATGAGGGTAGGACCCCACGGCCTGCTCCAGCCCATAGCAGACGGAATAAAACTCTTTTTCAAGGAAGATGTGATTCCAACGCCTGCGGACAAGAAGGTCTTTTACGCAGCACCACTGATATGCCTGATCTCGGCGGTTAGCTCGCTGGCTGTAATACCATTTTTTGAGGGCTTTGCCATAGCAAATATTAACATTGGCCTGCTCTACATCTTCGCACTTAGTTCTCTTGCATCATATGGTGTGGTGCTTTCTGGCTGGTCATCCAATTCAAAATATTCCTTCCTTGGCGGACTGAGATCTTCTGCACAAGTCATCAGCTATGAAATCGCCATGGGTTTGAGCCTGGTGGGCGTAATGATGATGGCTGGTTCCTTGAACCTCACGGAAATAGTTCATGCTCAGATGAACAGTAGCTTCAAAGTCTACATGATACCGCAATTCCTGGGATTCTTTGTATTCGTGATAGCCATGCTGGCCGAGACTAACCGTACACCCTTTGACCTGCCAGAGGCAGAAACAGAGCTGGTGGCTGGTTATTTCACAGAGTACAGCGGCATGCGCTTTGCCCTGTTCTTCCTGGCGGAATACATAGGCATGATCATCATGTCCTGTATTGGGGTTATCTGTTTTCTGGGCGGCTGGAGTGGCCCTTTTCACGTGCCGGGGCTTCCTTTCTTTTGGTTTGTGATCAAGGTCTACCTCTTCATTTTCTTCTACTACTGGGTCAGGGCAACGCTGCCCAGATACCGGTATGACCAACTCATGGCCCTGGGTTGGAAGGTGCTCATTCCCTTGGCGCTGTTCAATATTGTACTTACCGGAACGATCAAATCAATTTTTGGCTGATTCAGGCAGGTTGCTATGAAAATTAAGTATAAGACCAAAAAAGGACTAGTTGAGCGCATTCTCCTCCTGGAGATCTTGAAGGGCTTGGCCCTGACTCTAAGGAAGATGTTCTCCAAATCGGTGACTGTCCAGTATCCTAAGGAAAAGAAGAGGCTTTTTCCTGGATTCAGGGGCAGGCATGCCTTGATCAGGGATCCACAAACAGGGGGTGCTAGATGCGTGGCCTGCATGAGGTGCGCCACAGTGTGTCCTTCCAAGTGCATATCAATAAGATATTCCAAAGATGAAGTCTCTGGCGCCAGGAAAGTTACCTCCTATGAGATCGAAGCCTTAAGGTGCATCTATTGCGGTTACTGCGAAGAAGTTTGTCCGGTAAATGCCATCGTGCTGACTGAGGAATATGAATACTCAGACTATTTGAGGCAGCCGTTCCAGTTCGACATGAATGCACTACTCCAAAACTGGGATCAATTCTTGGCCAAGAACAACATTGATCCAAAGGCTTACATAAATCCGTTCCTCCGTCCGAGGGGCGCCACAGAAGGAGAATTGCCTGCGGGTAAACGCATGGCCGTGCCTCCTGATTGGACGCTGGAAGGGCAAGTGGTCTGGAAAGACGGCAAGGCCATCCCAGCCAAAGAAGCCTTCAACCATAGGGAGGGATAAATGGTTCAATTTCTATTCTTCTATTTTGCTATCGCAGTGATAGGCCTGGGGCTCACCATCGTGAACTCGAGGAACCCTGTGCATGGTGTTCTATTGATGCTGGTCCTTTTCTTTCACATGGCAGGATTATACCTGCTGCTTAATGCAGAATTCCTGGCTGCTGTTCAAGTAATAGTGTATGCAGGCGCCATACTCGTATTGTATCTATTCGTGCTCTTCCTGGTGACGCTCAGAGAGGAAGTACGCATCAGCCCTTTCATAGAGAAAGGCTACTGGCTGGGCTTTGTGATAGCCATAGCCATGTTTGTGACCTTTATCAAAGGCATCCAAAACTTCACTTTGGGGACCCACGGCATTTACACCATTGAGACCATTCAACAACTAACCCATACGAAAGCCATGGGCAAGGCAATTTATACTACCTATATCCTGCCCTTTGAAGTGGCAGGTTTGATACTGCTGGTAGCGGTGATTGGAGGCATTGCCTTGGCCAAACGGGAAAGGAAGGGGGCATAAAATGGTCCATTTAAGCTGGTATCTAACAGTATCAGCAATCCTGTTCTGCATCGGGGTGTTTGGTTTTCTAACTAGGCGAAACATCATAATGATGCTTTTATCAATTGAGCTTATGCTCAATTCAGTAAACCTGAACCTAGCGGCTATCAGCCACTACATGGAAGATCTCAGGGGACAGGTGCTGGTCTTTTTCATAATTGCTGTGGCTGCTGCAGAGGCTGCCATAGGCCTTGGCATAGTTGTCACACTGTTCCGTCACCGCAACTCGATACACACTGACAAGATAGTTTCCTTGAAAGGATGAGGTAGAAGATGAACATGCCACTGTATCTCATATTGATTCCATTTTTGCCCCTGGCTTCGTTTGTGTTCACCTTGCTTTTAGGGAAAAACCTTGGGCAAAAAGCTCACTGGCCACCTATAGTTGCAGTGCTCACCTCCTTTGTTTGTGCTGTCATAGCTCTCAACGATGTCCTGCACGGTACTCACATCAACTCAGACCTTTATACATGGTTTGAGTCTGAGAATTTCAGGGCCTCTGTAGGATTTCTGCTTGATGAACTAACGGCTGTGATGCTGATAGTAGTCACCTCTGTTAGCAGCCTGGTTCACATCTATTCTGTCGGATACATGCACGACGATCCGGGCTATTACCGCTTTTTCTCCTATCTCAGTCTTTTTACCTTTTCCATGCTCATGCTGGTCCTTGGAAACAACTTTTTGCAGCTCTATTTTGGCTGGGAAGCAGTGGGGCTTTCCTCATATCTCTTGATTGGCTTTTGGTACCAGAAAAAATCTGCGTCTGATGCTGGTAAGAAGGCCTTTATAGTAAACCGATTCGGAGATTTTGGCTTTGGCCTTGGGATAATAGTCATCTATCTCGTTTTTGGTTCCGTCCACTATGAAACAGTCTTTGCTCAAGCAGGGGACGTGGTGGGCCAAACCTTTAACTTTCTGGGCTGTGAATTCGATCTTATAACTTTGATCGCTATTTTACTATTCTGCGGCGCTGTTGGGAAATCGGCACAAATACCACTTCATGTGTGGCTTCCAGATGCCATGGAGGGCCCTACCCCTGTGAGTGCCTTGATCCACGCTGCCACCATGGTAACAGCTGGTGTTTTCTTGGTGGCAAGATGTAACCCTATCTTTGGACTTTCCGAGACTGCTTTGAACCTGGTGACTGTAGTGGGCGCCCTCACCTGCTTTTTCTCAGCTACCATCGCCCTGGTTCAAGTGGATATAAAACGTGTCATTGCCTACTCCACAGTCAGTCAGCTTGCTTACATGTTCATTGCCTGCGGTGTAGGGGCTTACGGCGCTGGTATATTTCATCTATATACCCACGCCTATTTCAAAGCCCTTCTCTTTCTGGGAGCAGGCAGCGTAATTCATGCCATGAGCGATGAACAAGATATAAGAAAGATGGGAGGGTTAAAAAAATATTTGCCAATCACTTATGTCACTTTTCTGCTGGCATCCCTCTCCATATCTGGGATACCAGGCTTTGCCGGATTTTTCAGCAAGGATGAAATCTTGGCCATGGCCTTTTCTTCGCCCATTGGTGCTGGAAAATTTGCCTGGTTCATTGGAACCATAGTCGCAGGAATGACTGCCTTTTATTCCTTCAGGCTCTTTTTCTTGACCTTTCACGGAGAATTCAGGGGAACCGAAGACCAGAAAAAACACTTGCACGAATCACCGCCAACCATGACCATACCGCTCATCCTTTTGGCTGTTGGCGCCGTGGCTTCTGGTTGGGTAGGTATTCCGCAGGTTTTGGGCGGTTCCAACCACTGGGCCCATTTCCTCGAAGACGTGGTCGGCCATCCACATTTCCATCTGGACCATGCCACAGAATGGGCGCTTATGTTCACTTCTGTAGGAGTAGGACTTTTGGGAATAATACTGGCATACATCTTCTACCTAAAAAAGCCCGAGATACCTGTGCGTCTGGGGCAAGCCTTTCCGGCCCTATACCAGACCCTGTTCAACAAATATTACGTGGATGAATTTTACAGTGCGGCCATTGTACAGCCCACAATTAGGTGTGCCCGTAACGTCCTCACTGCAATTACAGACGGCAAGATCATCGAGGGGGTAGTAAATGGCATCCCCAGGCTGATCGGAAACTTCAGCGCCATTCTGGCAAAACTCCAGAATGGAAGGATTCAACACTATGCAGCAGTCATGGCAGTTGGCGCCTTTATATTGCTGTGGATATTTATGTAACCTGAGGGGAGGAATTAAACACCATGGATCTTGGATTTCCGATTTTAAGTACCCTTATATTCTTGCCAATAATTGGAGCCGCGGCCCTTTTGCTCATACCACGCTCAAAACAGAGCGATGTGCCTCGTTTGGCCCTATTGGTTACCATTGTTGAATTTCTCGCCTCGCTGCCTCTATGGTTCCAGTTCGACAAGACGACTCATCTAATGCAGTTTGTCGAGAGAAAGGCCTGGATACCATCATGGAATGTCTACTATTACCTTGGGATCGACGGAATAAGCATTCTCTTCGTGCTGCTGTCCACCCTAATCACTGTTTTGTGCGTCCTGGTATCATGGACGGCCATTCAGGAAAAAGTAAAAGAATTCTATGCTGCTTTGCTATTTCTTGAAGGTGCCATGATTGGGGTCTTCTGCTCCCTGGATTTCTTCCTGTTTTACATCTTCTGGGAAGCCATGCTTATTCCCATGTATCTGATAATAGGAGTATGGGGAGGTCCTGGGAGGCTTTATGCGGCAGTTAAATTCTTCCTTTACACATTGATAGGCAGCGTATTGATGCTAGTCGGCATTATTACCCTCTATTTCTATGGAGGCCATACCTTCGATATCTTGAAACTCTCTGCGCAAAGCTATCCGCTAAAACTACAAATGATACTATTCTGGGCCTTCTTTGCAGCATTTGCTGTGAAAGTGCCCATGTGGCCTGTCCATACATGGCTTCCCGATGCCCACACAGAAGCGCCTGCAGCAGGCTCGGTGATTCTAGCAGGCATCCTGATCAAAATGGGTGCTTACGGCTTTTTGAGGTTCTCCATGCCAATGCTGCCCCAGGCGACCCAGGCCATGATGGTCCCTATGCTTGTTCTGTCTGTGATAGCCATCATTTATGGGGCTGTTATTTGCCTTGGGCAGGATGACATGAAAAGGCTCATAGCCTACAGCTCGGTTAGCCATATGGGTTTTGTAACCCTGGGCATGTTTGCACTCAATTATCAGGGAGTTGAGGGAGCGATTCTTCAAATGGTAAACCATGGTGTTGTAACAGGTGCCCTATTCCTTTCCGTGGGCATCATCTACGAGCAAACGCATACCCGGGAAATAGCAGATTATGGGGGTTTGGCCACAGTTACTCCTGTGTTTGCAGCCTTTTTTCTCGTCTTCACAATGGCCGCAGTGGGTCTGCCAGGCCTTAATGGATTCATTGGTGAGTTTCTCATAATACTTGGCGGATTCACAGCCAAGACCTGGGCCGGGTTTCTGGCAGCAACAGGCATAATTGTTGGCGCGGGCTACATGTTGTGGCTCTATCAACGTGTTTTCTTCATGGAAGTCAATCCAAAAGTCAGCAGTGTGAGGGACCTAAACTGCCGCGAAGTAGTAACCTTGCTCCCCATGCTGCTTCTTATCTTTTGGATTGGGATCTATCCCAACGTTTTTTTGAGCTATATGCACACATCTGTGAATCACCTGCTACATCAAGTCAACGGCTCGGCAGGCTGTGCGCAGATAAACCCTGGAATGGTTTTGGAAACCGCACTCCGGATCATAGGAGGCTAGGTAGATAGATATGATTACAACAACATTTCCCATGCCAAACATAGCACCTCTTGGGCCTGAAATATTTCTGGCAGCCATTGGCTGTGCAGTAATTATTGCCGATCTGATATGGAAAGAACAGCGCTATGTAGTTCCCGTAATCGCTGTGACCGGCGCAATAGCCACAATCCTCATGGTAACCCAGACACATGGGGAGGCATTTGGTGGCATGTACAATGCTGACCTTTTTGGTGCCTTTTTCAAAGTGCTTTGCCTACTCGGTTTCATCATGGGTGTCCTAATCTCCATAAAAAATCTGGCCATAACCGGACTAACCAGGGAAGGCGAATATTATGGCTTAATGACCTTTGCTTGTGTGGGCATGATGGTCATGTCTTCTGCTGCTGACCTCATGGTCCTCTATCTCGGTTTGGAGTTGATGGCCCTGTCTGTCTACTGCCTGGTTGGGCTGCTCAAAACTGATCCCCGTTCCAGTGAAGCTGCCATAAAATATTTCCTCTTGGGAGCCTTTGCATCCTGCTTGCTTTTATTCGGCCTTTCATATGTATACGGAACCACAGGCACAACAAATATGAGTGCGATTGCCAAAGCAGCAGCAAACAGTGGCCTGAGCTCCAATCCAGCCTTTCTCATGGGCCTTGGTCTTGTTGTAATCGCCTTTGCCTTCAAGGTGGCGGCAGCGCCATTTCACATGTGGACGCCAGATGCCTACGAGGGCGCAGCAACTCCAGTTACCGCCTTTATGTCTGTAGGGCCAAAGGCTGCTGGATTTGCAGCCCTGGGTAGGGTGCTGATTGAGGCTTTCCCAGCCGCACAAGCAAATTGGTCGGCTGCGTTGACCATTATGGCCTTTCTTACTATGGGTATTGGCAACATAACAGCTCTTTGCCAAACCTCTATCAAGAGAATGCTTGCCTACTCATCCATTGCCCATGCAGGCTATGCATTGCTGGGTTTGCTGCCTGGAACCTCAGAGGGAATGTCTGCCACAATGAATTACCTCTTTATTTATCTCTTCATGAATATGGGAGCCTTTGCAGTAGTAATACTCTTGCAACACAAAGGAGTGATTGGCGAGGCATTGGAAGACTACAAGGGGCTAGCAAAAAATCACCCAGTGGCCGCTGGCCTAATGCTCATATTCATGTTCTCGTTAACAGGCATACCTCCAACGGCAGGTTTTATTGGAAAGTTTAGCCTATTCATGTCCGCTCTTCATGCAGGCTATACAGGCATAGTCATAAGTGCTGTGATATTTAGCGCCATATCTGCCTACTTCTACCTAAGAGTCATAATGCTCATGTACATGTACGAGCCTGAAAAAGAGATCGCTCTAGCAACCTCTGGAGGCCTGACAGCTGTTTTGGCCATGGCCCTGGCAGGCGTGATATGGCTTGGATGCTATCCAGCGCAACTCGTGGCCATTACCAGCAAGGCATTGCTTGGGCAATAAACACACATCAGGCCTAAGTTTTTCAATCCAGCCACATGAATGTGCAGTTTTTGACGCTGGATCAATATTTTTTTTGACAACTGTCGCCACTTAGGCAATCCTGAATCAGTGAGATATCATTGGCTTGAATAGGGTATATCCCTGCCTTCTACTCCACGTAACTCATTAAAGAATCCCTCATTTTGAAAACGACTTAGCAAAAGCTCACTTTTTTAAGGGAGAATCAGTGTTATATTATTATTGAATGCCCTTTAAGGCCTTCACCAGGCTTCTCAAAAAAATAGGCCAGGAAGAGAAAAAATGGAACTAGTGGTCGTCTTCAACAATTTTTGCATGTTGGACCATCTTCTACCTGCCTGGGGAATGAGTGCAGTGGTTGATACAGGCAAGGAAAAGGTCTTGTTTGATACTGGCTTAGACAGGTTTGTTTACGGCGGATTGGGTGCCAGATTTGAATTTTGATACCATTACAAATAGCAGACCTCAAAATCGAAACACGCACGATCCTGTACAGGCTGTTTCAAGCCTGTCTTTGGTGGTACCGCCATTCATCAGGCCCACTTCTCCCCCT
Organism: uncultured Desulfobacterales bacterium; assembly: GCA_964459155.1. GTDB lineage: Bacteria > Desulfobacterota > Dissulfuribacteria > Dissulfuribacterales > JALVPX01 > JALVPX01. The sequence continues at coordinate 6,300 of CAYWKF010000003.1, read as the reverse complement.
CTCGGACCAGCTTCGCTGAAGGCCTATCTGAAACAAGACACTCCCCATACAACAGTACGCTGTTTCGATCTGAATCTGGACTATATTTACCTTGCCATGGATTATATGGAGAATGGCACCTTCAAGTTGACCCTATATGAGTGGGATCATGTAGAAACCGCCAAAAAGGTGAGACAGGCTAGTTATTTCTTAAAAAACAACCGGCCATCTAGCAAAAATATTAAAGAGTACCACAGGCAATCCACTATATTTTTGAGCTTTGAAAACATATTGAACGGCTTCATGTCCGAAATGGCCCTTAGAGCCTATGCCGGCGCTCCGATTCCTTCCGGCGTGGAGGCATTTTTTGAGGCCCTCACCAGGGATTTTCTGGCAGAACGGGTTGATCTTGTATGTATATCAGTCCTGTTTGACGTGCAGATGCCTTTTGCCCTTTTGCTTGCAAAAAAGGTGAAAGAAACGACAGAGGCCAGAGTCCTTCTTGGAGGAGCAAAGTTTGGGGTAGAACCCGATCCAGGCCGTCTTCTTCGTAATCCCTTTGTAAAGAAGGTTGATGGCAAGGAATATAGGGTTTTGGCACGGGATTTCATAGACGGAATAGTCTCAGGGGAAGGTGAGCTGTGCATTTCACACATTGTAAAGATGAGGAGTTGGCAGGAGCTTCACAGTAGCCCAAACCTCTTTTTTTGGCAAAAGGGAAAGGTGGTGGGCAACAAGCCAGCAGTTGTCAAAGATATGGATCTTCTGCCCTGCCCTGATTTTTCAGACTTCGCTTTAGATAGGTACCTATGTTACGAACCTGTCCTGCCGCTACTTACGGCAAGAGGCTGCCCTTGGGGCAAATGTGTGTTCTGCACCCATCATCATTCATATAAAAATTACAGACAGAGGTCCATCAACAAAGTGATTAAGGATATCAAATATCTGCAGGAAATCCATGGCATCCGGTTTATCAATTTTTTCGACGAGATGATACCGCCAGCACGCCTCAGAAAGATGGCAAAGGAGATCATCAGTCAACATCTCAATATACGCTATTCGGTATATGGAAAACCCATAAAGAATTTTGACATGGAAACCTTAAAAATCATCTATGATTCTGGTTGCAGGGTAATCCTATGGGGGCTTGAATCAGCAAGCCAAAGGATTCTTGATATCATGAAAAAGGGAACCAGGATCGATGACGTTGAACGGGTTATAAGAGTGGCTTCACAGGTTGGCATAAGAAATCTGGTTTTTGTAATGTTTGGTTTTCCAGGTGAGACAAAAGAAGAATTTTTGGAGACCGTCTCATTCCTTGAAAAAAATAATAGTCACATCCATGCGCTTTCAAAAGGAACTTTTGTTTATGCAGAAGGCTCTTTCATGGCACAAAATCCGGGCTTGTTTGGAATAACAGAGGTTAAGGAGTGTGATGTACCGCCTTTTATTAGTAAAAGCCTACTCTACGAAACAGAAAAGGGCCTCAGCATGAGACAGACCAAGAAGCTTTTTAAAGAAAATCTTAAAAAGATGGAATCCATCGGAATAACACCTAGGTTTGGAACATACAGAGACCATCTCTTGTTTTATACCAGTTAAGAGATAATTCTTTTTTCAAAGAATACTTGTGGATTTATATCTTAGGTTGTTTATTGAACCATATTTAAAAATTAGTTGTTATTTTCATTCTCTTTGTTACAAAAAAACCTGTCTTTGATTATTCAAACAAATATTATTGAATGCAAAAACGGTAGAATATGTGTATTCCAAACGTGCGTGAACATTTTTTATAGAGCATTTCCTGGGAGTTCCCATTTGATGAAACAAACGTAAGGCATACTTTTCCAGGAATTACAGGATGGAGGTTACAGTAATGGCAAAGTCACTCGCAAAAAATTTAAGAGAATATTGCAAAGGCATGGGAAAAACACAATTCCTTTTCGCTCTTTTATTTTGTGGCGCACTTTGGTCGGTTTCCGTCTCTGCAGAGGTAGTTGGCAATGGAAGGCTGACAGTAAATCTCATGCAGGTTGGAGAAAATGGGATGGAACTGGCGGGAATTCATGCTGATGCCGGAGAACTTCTGGCAGCGCCAACCCCGCTCTTTATCCTTTCTGTGCGCAGGCTGTCTGACAATCTTGATACGACTTTAACATCTACAAGTGGCTGGAACAATCTGAATGTGCAAAAGAATGGAGAAGAATGCATCATAGTCTTTTCAGATCCAAAAGATTCCAATTTGCCCGATACCTTGGCTGTTACGGTGAATATTCAGGTAAATGGCAAGGCATCTCTGTGGGACCTATCGGTTACAGGTGTGGGTGACAATCACAGTTTAATAGATGCCTTGTTCCCAAATTTCAGCATCAAGGCGGTTGGAAATGACTTTTTGCTGATACCAAAGTATTCAGGCACGCTTATCCCAGATCCAGCAGATAACGCTGCAATTTGGGATCTCTATTATCCCAGGGGATGGAGCGCAACCATGCAGTTTTCAGCCTATTACAATAACGACTATGGTATATATCTTGGTTTTCACGACCCGAAGGCCTCCACAAAACGCTTTTCCATAAGGGCAGAAAATGGCGCTCTTAATTTTGAAGGCGAGACTATAATTCCAGACAAGACCGTGGCCGGTAATGATTGGGAGTTGGAAGGCGTGTTTGAACTGGCATTGTTTAAAGGGGACTGGTATGACGCTGCCTTGATCTATAAGACATGGGCCATGGATCACGCGGAATTTTGGCCAGACATTACCCCAGAACGAGAGGCAAGACAGCAAGCGCTGGGTAATATCGGGGTATGGGGATACTATTCAGAAGACATTGGCTATTCCATGGGGCAGATGGAATCTGAAATGGATGATTTCAAAAGTTTCTTTGCGCCAGCTCCTGTGGGTATCCACTGGTACCGCTGGAACTACAAGGATTTTGATGACGATTATCCTAACTACTTTCCAGAAAGGGCGGGAATGGCTGACCTTGTCTCTCACATTCAAGCCTCTAACAACGCAACCATAATGCCTTATATAAACGGCAGAATGTATGATACCGATCTTACAGGAGAATGGGACTACTCTACCAGGGGATTCCCATATGCCACCAAAGATATGGAGGGAAACGAATATACCCAGAGCTTTAACAGCAATCTATTTGCAGTAATGTGCCCTACCCAGACCCCATGGCAGGACATTTTGGTGGATGCCGCAGGCCAGCTGACAGGCAGGATCGGTACCAAGGGCCTCTATGTTGACCAGGTTGCTGCGGCAGGCCCCACCGAATGTATGGATCGAGACCATCACCATCCCATTGGAGGCGGGTATTGGTGGCGTGAAGGCTATAAGCAGATGTTTGAACGTATGCATAGGATAATGCCACAGGCGGCCTTTATTACAGTGGAAGGAGGAGCTGATTATTTAACTGACCAGGTGGACGGCTTTATGGTAGATGGCTGGTTGACAAATAATCTGGTTCCAGCGTTTCAGGCAATTTACAGCGGCCGGGTTCAGCTTTTTGGCAAGAGGACTGGTACATCTAGTTATGGAAATCCATCCTTTTATAGCAAGCTTTCACAGGCCTTTGTTCATGGCGTGCAGCCTGGCAGGGTTAGCCTGTGGCTAGTAAATGATAATAGGCCTGATGGACACGCCGAACTTGCCAGGCCTTTCGTAAGAAAACTGGCTCTTTTGCGCCATAAACTGCAAGATTTTCTCTCCTTTGGCACCATGCTCAGGCCTCTTGCCCTAAACGGGGCCATTCCTCTGATCACCTCCAGCTGGACAGATTATGGAACACCTGTGGATGTGACCATTTCTGCTATACAGGCGTCATGTTATGTAAACAAGACCAACAGTGAGATAGCGGTCATAGTGGCCAACGCTTCAATGGAAGACACCATTAGTTTTTCCTTTGAGTTTGATGGGAAGCGTTACAACTGCTCAGACAATCTCACCCTGAGAGAAGTGAGGGCGGAAAATGACAGCGAGCTTGAACCCGTTGAAATCCAGTTCACGAAGCAAGTCGAAATGGAGCCTATGGAAGCGGCGGCCTATATTATAGGCCCATGTCATCCTTTACTTCCTGCCTATTTGCAGTCTGCAGCAGATATGGACAACGATGGAGATGTTGACGGCTCCGATCTTGCGGCGTTCACGGCAGCATATCAGGCATCCTCAAACAGCTCTGACCTGAATGGAGATAATATTGTTGATGCGGATGACGTCAGCTCATTTGCTTCAGACTTCAGCAAATGTGGATGTAATTGATAAAATTGAAAATTTCAGCTTTCCTGTACAGCTTTTCAACCCAGCAAGCACTTGATAAAGAAAAAAACTCAGCACGCCTTTGTGCTGAGTTTTTTCTTTAAGAATAAATATCAACTATGAGATAAAATCATCTTCAATATTCTATCGAACGAACGCATCTTACATTTGCTGTGGTCTCAGGATCTACGAGTTCAGATGCTCCTGTATAAAAATTAACCGTCCAAAAGTCCTCTCCTTCCGAAGTAGAGGTCCAATACCTGCTCATAAAGCTGCTGAAACCTGGAACAATGGTCGGAAACCTCGATCCCTGATTGCAACTTGCCCCATCTTCCAGCGGAGCCGTAGGTCCTTCACTGCAATACACTAGACTTTTCAGTTCATTCTTAGTAGGTAGCCTCCAGCCTGCGTGTGACCCATCCAAAGACAAACAATAATCTGCAGCATCTGCCTGTGTAAATTGACCAGGGTGACCTTGGCGCTGCCACTCTAGTTCATGACAGTATTCCCTGGAGATTGAATCAACAGGGGCACAATTTTCATCGATTAGTCCATTGCAGTCGTCATCTAGCCCATTATCGCAAATTTCCCTCACGCATGAACAAAGATCATCAGCAATAAAAAAACCGGCATCACAGTAGCCCATGGCACAAGACATGACACGAAGGGGAAAAGGCCCAAATTCATCTATGTCAAAGCCACCTTGAGGATAGTCACGTATGTCGATTATCTCATGGAAAACGTGAGTCTCACCTGGTTGCAGCAGCTCATGGTCTACTTCGTGAACGTTAATGCTTCCCATTATGGAAATGGACCATCCAGGATTCATAACTCTATCAGTATTGTTTGTTATTGTGCTTTCAATCTCAACCTGATAATTCCCCCAATATTTTAGTTTGACGACCTTTGTTTCGACATCGGCCGTGCCATGCCTAGGGATTTCAAGAATCTGATCCATTCTAGCTGGATTCCGCCTATGAAATGCGTCATTCTGAAGTGCCCTAACAACGACACGATGCTTGAATCCATCAATCATGAAGTCTTCCCTTGGACCGTCATAGACATAGTTGAATGTAGCCCCTGGTGCCAATTTCCCTGTTTGCGAATTGGTGATGGTATAACCATGTATGAAGACGGCGAATTGAATATCCCTAACTTTGTTAGATATATTGGTGATTTTAGCCGATATATGGACAGGTAATTCAGCGTTTTCATTATAAGACGCCACCACATCATGAACCAAGACCACTGGTTCAGGCGCTGGACAAAATGACATCGCCACCGAAGCCCATAAGGTGACCACCAGAACCACGATACTTTGACACAAGATTTTGCTTTTCATGACTCCTCCTCTTTTTGATTTTTTTTTGTAGATATATTAGTGGATCATTTTGGGAAGCCTTGTTTTCAAAGACGACCACAACTACATATTGAACGAGTCAAAAAACCCTTGGAAAAATCAACACCTTTTGAAATATCCCTTGTATATGGGATAAATATGATATTTTACTTATACTTCTTTTTTTATCTTATTTTATGCACCTTTTTCAAGCTTTTTTTAAAAAAATTCGAGGCCGTAGCTGTAAATGGAATTATCAGCGTTATTGAGGCCTGAAGAATCCGACATGGCCGATAAAATATGGCAGTACTGATCCTCAAAGATCATGACAGAAGCATGGTAGCATAGCCAGCCACCAGCTAACTTACCATTGGACTTGAAAGAGAGAAACTTATGTAGAGCTATTTTAATTGTCAGGAAAAGCTTGACTTTCTTCGTCTAAAGGTACCCGATTGTTAGCCACCAATTATTTCATTCAATCCATCAATAATCATGTCAAGTTCTTCAGGAGAAACGCTTCCAATCTTTCCCCTAATTCTTTTTATCGATAACGTTCGAATCTGGCTTATTTTAACCCAGGACTTTTTAGGTAGTTTTGTCTTTGAAAGTTCAAAAGTTAAAGGAAATCCCGCCCGGTGAGGTTGGCTTGTAATTGCCATTGCTATAACAGTACCAGATCTTTCATTAAAAATGTCATGACTTAAAATAAGAACAGGGC
>CAYWKF010000002.1:0-21764 GCA_964459155.1 uncultured Desulfobacterales bacterium | reverse complement strand
GATAACTGTATTTTTGCCATCTGCATGTTTGATCCAAGTACAGTCTCCTTGTTTAACATTTAAAAAATGCAGTTCAGATGTCATTTTTATTTTCCCTTTTATTTACACACAACTATATATTATCCTGTTGCACAAAATTTTCTGAAATTCCTTCCATCCCTAATACCTTAATCATATTTAAGATCATTTAGATTTTGCGAGATCAAGAAATTTTCATTGAAAATATATTTTCTCTAGCTAAATCCAATATAAGATGGTAACGATAAATCGATACTTTCAAAAAGGCACCTGAATTAGAATGTTAGTTGCGCAGAATTATAATAATTTTACAGCTTAACTACTTCGAAATATGGCTTCCAAAACTTTTGAACATTTTTTGAAACAACAAGGGATATCAGAAAAATATCTGACTTTTTACCTTTTGTGGATCAGAAAATATGGCGCCTACCTTGGTGAAGACGTCACCATCAGGGATCTGAAGGGTGAAAAGATAATTCGCTACCTGCAAAGCCTTGGACGGAGATACGAAGAATGGCAGGTGAAGCAGGCAGAACATGCCCTCAAACTCTACCGCCATTTCCTAGCACAACATGAGGGCACACAGGATTCAAAAGGAGCAGAACCTGAAAAATGGGAGGGTATTCTTGAGGTTACTAGGGAGAGAATGCGCTTAAGGCATCTGTCTTATAAAACTGAGAAAACCTATTTGCCGTGGATTAAGAAATTCGCAAGTTTTGTGGGCTACCGTAGGCCCGCTACTATCAAAAATGAAGATCTGATCAATTTTTTGAGCCACATCGCTGTAGAAAAAAGGGTTTCTAAAGCCACTCAGAATCAGGCGTTGAGTGCCATTTTGTTTCTTTTCCGCCATGTGTTGGAAATCGATCCTGGAGATATCTCCTCCTCTGTCCGCGCGCCTGCCAGGCGTCGCATGCCTGTGGTGTTGAGCCGAAAGGAATTGGCAGACCTGTTTGCAAGGCTAAGAGGTATCCATCTTCTGCTGGCAAGGCTCATGTATGGTACAGGAATACGTGCCATGGAGTGCTCAAGGCTCAGGGTAAAAGATGTTGATTTTTCAAGGGGATGCTTAATTGTACGCTCAGGCAAGGGGGATAAAGACCGGTTGACAATGCTGCCCAAGGAGCTTGAGCAAGACCTGCGCAACCAACTTTCCTGGGCTCGAAAACTGTATGAAGCAGATACTAAGGCGGGGCTGGGAGGAGTGTGGATGCCAAATGCACTGAACAAGAAGATCCCCTCTGCATCCAAGAGCTGGGAATGGTTTTGGGTTTTCCCTTCAGAAAGGCTATCGGTTGACCCAAGGACTCACAAGGTGAGAAGGCACCACATTCATATGTCAAGTTTGCAAAGGCAATTAAAAAAAGCAGCCCTTGAGGCTGGGATTTCAAAACGGGTTACGCCCCACGTGTTGAGGCACAGTTTTGCTACCCACCTACTGGAAGACGGCTACGACATCAGAACGGTTCAGCAGCTTTTGGGTCACAACGATGTCAAAACGACCATGATATACACCCATGTGGCCAAAAGGAATCTTCTTGGTGTAAAAAGCCCGCTCGATGCGTTGGACTCCAACAAAGGAAGTTATTAAATTTCCAGGCTGCTGAGCCGATGATACTTTCTTCTATAAAATGTGGTTGCGCACGGGTAGAGTTCTTTTTGGTATGTGACACATTAAGGCACTAGAATTGCTAATAATGACACAAAAGGTTGTAAAAATGGCCTTAATCTATTACTTGGAACCGGGATATAGCCTTAAAACCAGCATGTTAAAGCTGCAAACAACAACAGGGAACCTTTAATGGCCACATAGTATAGGAGAAAACTTGAAAAAATGCCTATAATCCAATCCATAACCATTCTGCCCAACCTTCCTGAAAGGCTTAAACCCCTAATGGAAATAGCCAACAATCTTTGGTGGACGTGGACACCTGAGGCCATATACCTCTTCCAGGACGTTGACAGAGAGGTGTGGGAACGGTGCGGCCACAATCCTGTATTGATGCTGGGCACCATTGAGCAATTGCGGCTGGAAGAACTTGAACGGGATGAAGTTTTCATTGCCAGAATGGAAGATGTGCTGGCAGAGCTCCACAGGTATCTCAAGGCCCAAACATGGTATTCAACCACAGCTAAAGGCCCAGAAAAAGGCAGAGTAGCCTATTTTTCAGCAGAGTTCGGGCTTCACGAAAGCCTTCCCCTCTATTCAGGCGGCCTTGGCATCCTAGCCGGCGACCATATGAAATCGGCCAGCGACCTAGGCCTGCCTATGATAGGCGTAGGCCTTTTGTACAAGCACGGATATTTTCAGCAATATCTGAATCCAGACGGCTGGCAGATGGAAACCTACCCATCCAACGACTTTTACAACATGCCTATCACCATGGTGAGAAACGAGGATGGGGAACCTGTGACTGTGAGCGTGGATCTGCCTGGCCGCAAAGTGTGGATCCGGATATGGCAGCTCACTGTGGGCAGGGTGAAAATATACATGCTGGACACAGATGTTCCCCTAAACAACAGTGCAGACCGTCAGATAACCTCATACCTGTATGGGGGCTCCAATGAAACCAGGCTTCAACAGGAAATAGTCTTGGGCATAGGAGGCATAAGGGCTTTGAAGGCCCTTGGCGAAGAGCCGTCAGTTTGCCACATGAACGAAGGCCACTCCGCCTTCATGGCCATTGAACGGCTGAGGCAATTGGTTAAAGATGAAGGTCTCAGCTTTGACGAAGCCATGGAGGTTGTTAGGAACACAAGCGTTTTCACCACCCATACACCAGTACCTGCAGGAATAGACCGTTTTCCGCCAGACATGATAGCGAGATACTTTGAAAGCATTGTGCAGGAACTGGGTGTAGACATGAACACCTTTCTGGGGCTGGGCAGAATCAACCCTGCGGATCAACAGGAACTCTTCTGTATGGCAGTGCTAGCCATCAAAATGGCATCACAAACAAATGGCGTCAGCAAACTGCACGGTGAGGTCTCAAGGCGCATGTGGGCAAATATCTGGCCCAAGCTGCCCAGGCACGAAGTGCCAATCACCCACATAACCAATGGAGTGCACACCCTTGGCTGGCTTTCCATGGAAATGGCAAGGCTCTACGAAAGGCATCTCGGCTCAAGATGGATTGACGAACCTGCCAATCACAAGATCTGGAAGCGGGTGGAACAGATACCGTCCTTTGAGTTGTGGAGAAGCAGGGAAAGGCTCCGGGACAATTTGATCACCTTTGCAAGGCAGAGGCTTGTAAAGCAACTCAAGGCAAAGGGGGCCCCAAGATATCAGATTGAACAGGCAGAGGAAGTACTGGATCCAGAGGCCTTGACCATCGGTTTTGCAAGGCGTTTTGCCACATATAAGAGGGCTACGTTGATCTTCAGGGATGTGGAAAGGTTAAAATCCATACTTACACGGGAAGACAGGCCTGTACAGATAATCTTCAGCGGCAAGGCGCACCCCAAGGACAAGCAGGGAAAAGAATTGATCCACAAGGTCGTGGAAATGGCCAACAGGCCCGACTTGAGGAAACACATCGTCTTCATCGAGAACTACGACATCGAGGTGGCCAGAAACCTAGTGCAGGGTGTTGATGTATGGCTGAACACACCAAGAAGGCCCATGGAGGCCAGCGGAACAAGCGGCATGAAGGTAACTGCAAATGGCGGCATAAACCTTTCGGTTTTGGACGGCTGGTGGGCAGAGGGTTTCAATGGCTCCAACGGCTGGGCAATCGGGGCTGGTGAAGAATATTCGGACCCAGAAGTGCAGGATGAAGTGGAAAGCCGCCTGCTGTATGAACTCCTGGAAAATACCGTTGTGCCCCTGTTCTATGAACGGTCATCCCGCAACATACCAAAAGGATGGGTACAGATGATGAAGAACTCGATACAATCCATCTGCCCATATTTCAATACCAACAGGATGGTGGAAGAGTATTCCTCAACCTTCTATCTGCCCAATATGCGCCGTTGGGAGATGCTAGCACAAAACAAGTGGCTGGAGGCAAAAGAGATCACGGAATGGAAGCGGCGCATTTATTCCGTATGGCCCAAAGTCAAGATCGTAGATGTACAGGTTCCCTTTGAGGGTTCGCCAAAGGTGGGAGACAGGCTGCCAGTGAGGGCATGGCTGGATCTTGCAGAACTTTCTCCAGACGAAGTTAGAGTTGAGGCCTATATTGGCCATCTGGACGACGCAGGGCAGATTCCTGAAGGCCATCCCCTGCCCCTTCTTCCTACGGGAAAATTCAAAAACGGCTTGTGCGAATATGCAGGAAATATACTCTGCCTCTCCAGTGGCCGGATCGGCTTTACTATAAGATGTTATCCATACCGAAAAGAATTAAGCCACAAGTTTGAGCTTGGTCTGCTTACCTGGTGGGAATCCAATTAAAAAGGGCCTGTGAATGTACAGGCCCTCAACATTCTCGTTATTTTAAAAATAAATTAGCAGTCGCCCAAGGCATCCATTATGCGCTGCTTGATCTCATCCACTGTACCCACACCGTCGATTCGGATATATTTTGGGGCATTGGGATCACCTGATGCCTCCCACTTTTTGTAGAATTCAACCAGTGGCTCGGTCTGGGCGTGATAAACTTCCAAGCGCTTGCGGACCGTCTCTTCTTTGTCGTCTTCGCGCTGGATGAGGGGCTCACCTGTCACGTCATCTTTGCCCTCGACCTTCGGGGGATTGAAGATGACATGGTAGGTTCTGCCTGATGGCAAGTGCACCCTGCGGCCGCTCATCCTCTTTATGATTTCTTCATCTGGTACAGCAATTTCTACTACGTAGTCAATTTTTACCCCAGCCTCTTTCATAGCTTCGGCCTGAGGAATGGTGCGGGGGAATCCGTCGAACAGGAAGCCCTTTTCACAGTCGGGCTCCTTGATCCTCTCCTTGACTAGGCCAATGATGACGTCATCTGGAACCAGCTGGCCAGCATCCATATATTTTTTGGCTTCCAAGCCCAACGGTGTGCCCTCCTTGACTGCGGCCCTTAGCATGTCTCCTGTGGATATCTGGGGAATACCAAATTTTTGAGTTATGAAGGCAGCCTGAGTACCCTTGCCAGCACCAGGTCCTCCCAAAAGAATAAGACGCATGAAAATCTTCCTCCTTTCCGGTTTTGTATTGTAGTAGTTATATATGGCATATTTTCAAAAAAAGCAAAGGCTAAATTAATTCACAAAGTTGTGACCTTTTTCATTAGTTCCTTTCTCATGTAAGACTCCATTATTACAGGGGCAACTAAATTGCCGACACTTTTTTTGTCATTGAGTTGCCACTATTTAATTAAAAGGTATGTCAGCTAAAAAAAAATAAATGAGGCCCTTAGCGTTGCAAGCACCGAGATTCCCGCAAAAAGTTGTACGAAAAGAACTCTAATTAATTTATGAATTCGGGCGTTTTAATGCCTGAGTAATAAGGGCTTCCTTTATTGCATTGTGAATAAGCTTTTCAGGAGGGACCGCCGATCCCATATAACGCCTTCACGACAGGCCAAACTGACCTGTCTCTCTGGCCTCTGGCTCTATGTCCAAACCATTCACAAGGACGGTGGGGCTCCCAATATGCCTGAATTTCCTTGCCTCTTCCTCACTCTCCACTACGACACTTTCGAGGTCAATTGCTGCCCCGAGCTTTTCGGCAACTTTTTTGATAAGGTCGATGGTCTTTGGTGTGGCCGCGCATGAGTTTAAATGAATTACTTGGATCTTTACAGCCATTTCATGCTCCATTTTGACATATTAGACATCATTGTAACAGCTAATGCTCAATTGGGCCATTTATTCATCCCACAGAGGTTGCATAGAGTCCAAAGTGGCAGTAATTGATGGTGCGTAATGGTTACTGTTGCAAAGAGACTCATAGGATTCTTTGACCGCATAAATGAAATTGCCGGAAGGGCTGTTTCTTGGCTTACACTGCTTCTGGTCATCCTGGTTTCTTGCGACGTTGCCATGCGCTATATCTTCAGCATCAGCTTCGTTGCGGTACAGGAGCTGGAATGGCACATTTTTTCAATCATCTTCTTGATTGGTGCAGGCTACACACTGAAACAGAATGGCCATGTCCGGGTGGATCTCGTCTATCAGAGACTCAGCAAAAGATACAGGGCGTGGATCGATCTGTTGGGCTGCATCTTTTTCCTCTTTCCAGGATGTTTCCTGGTAATAAAGACATCAGTACCCTTTGTGGTCAACTCCTTTCAAATGCACGAATGTTCTCCTGATCCAGGCGGCCTGCCTGCTAGGTACATATTGAAGTCAACAATAGTTGTTGGTTTTTCCATGCTGATGATTCAAGGAGCCTCACTCTTTCTAAAAAGGCTTTTGTTTCTGCTCACGGCAAATGACACCCAAGAGGAGGCCACATAGTGGAATATCTTCCAGCCTGGATGTTTCTGGCCCTGACCATACTGCTGCTCCTGGGTTTTCCAGTTGCCTTCACACTCCTTGGCACATCTCTCCTTTTTGGCCTCATTGGTTTCGGTTGGGATTTTTTCAATCTCCTGCCTTTGAGAATATGGGGCATCATGACCAACTTCACATTGGTGGCCGTGCCCCTTTTCATCTTCATGGGCGTCATGCTTGAAAGGAGCAGGCTGGCCAAGGACCTGTTGGAAGCCATGTCTTTGCTTTTCGGGCAACGCCAAGGCGGCCTTGCCATCTCTGTAGTAGTGGTGGGAGGCCTGCTAGGTGCCTCAACAGGCATAGTGGGAGCCACTGTTGTGACCATGGGCCTTTTGGCCTTGCCAACCATGATTAGGCATGGATACCAGCACGAGTTGGCAACTGGAACCATAGTGGCTTCAGGCACCTTGGGCCAGATCATTCCTCCAAGCATAGTGCTCGTGCTGCTTGGAGACATCATAGGCATATCTGTGGGAGACCTCTTCATAGGCGCCCTCCTTCCAGGGCTGCTGCTACTTTCGTTGTACATGGCCTACGTTTGGGCAGTCTCATTTTTCAAGCCAGGCCTTGCGCCACCCTTGCCCTTTGAAGAAATCAGAAAAGATTTCTCCAATGATTCAAAGTGGACTTACATTTTAAAGGCCCTGTTTCCGCCCCTTTTGTTGATGATAGCAGTGCTCGGCTCCATATTTGCAGGTATTGCCTCACCCACAGAGGCGGCAGGCGTGGGAGCCTTTGGCGCCTTGGTGCTGGCCATTGCCAATGGGCGCTTCAATATCCATATATTGAAAGAAACCATGCTCACCACCACACACCTCACCAGCATGGTCTTCACAATTCTTGTGGGTGCCACAGCCTTTGGGTTGGTCTTCAGGGGTTTGGGCGGCGACATGTTAGTACGTGACTTTGTAGCTCACATACCCTTTGGCAGATGGGGAATTCTCGTAACAGTGATGGCAATCATCTTCGTTCTTGGTTTTTTCTTGGATTTCATTGAGATAACCTTCATTCACATACCTGTCCTTGCGCCAATAATGAAATCCATGGGGTTTGACCCTGTATGGTTTGCAATCTTGTTTGCGCTCAACCTGCAAACGTCCTTTTTGACGCCTCCCTTTGGCTTTGCACTCTTCTACTTAAAAGGAGTGTCGCCTCCAGGCGTGAGGACCGAAGAGATTTACAAAGGAGTCGCGCCCTTTGTGCTTCTTCAACTCCTGGCCCTCACGTTGGTGGCACTTTTTCCAGCCTTGGCCACATGGCTGCCAGCTACCATGGGAAGATGATTTACCACCTATCCAGCCACAGAGGTGTAATAGGCCTTCTCAGAGAGGTTTGACCACTTGTTGAGTTTGGCCTTAAATTCTGTGAAACTTTTATGCACCTTTGATGCCTGGGGATCTTTGGAAGCCTCCTTTGACAAAACATCCAGGGCAAGTTGGCGCAATTCCTTCATGACCTGATCAGGAAAGATCTTGAGTTTGACCTTGCCATCTGTTTCCAACGAAGAAAGGGCCATGCTGTTTTTCTGTTCAAACTCAGACAACATCTTCACATTGGATTCAGCAGCGGCAGCGTCCAAGGCCGCCTTGAATTCAGCAGGAAGGGATTCATAGGCCTTTTTGTTGATCATCAATTCGAGAACGCTGCCTGGTTCATGCCAGCCAGGACCGTAATAGAACTTGGCAACCCGTTGAAAACCCATCCTGAGATCGTGGTATGGCCCAACCCATTCTGTGGCATCGATCACACCCCTTTCCAAGGAGGTGTATATCTCACCTGCGGGCAGAAGCACTACGGTACCGCCAGCTTCCTTCACAACCTTTCCACCAAGGCCTGGAATGCGCATTTTCAAGCCTTTGAAATCTGACAAGGTCTTGATCTCTTTGTTGAACCAGCCGCCCATTTGAACACCCGTGTTGCCAGCGGGCCTGGGGACCAATCCAAAGTTTGAATAGACTTCCTCCCACAACTTGAGCCCATTGCCATGGTAAAGCCAGGCATTCATGCCCTGGGCATTGAGCCCAAAGGGAACCGCAGTAAACCATTGGACGGCAGGCGACTTGCCGGCCCAGTAATAGGAAGCGCTATGTCCGCACTGGACAGTTCCTTGGGAAACAGCATCAAAAACACCTAGAGGAGGAACGAGCTCACCGCCTGCAAACACTTGGATGGTAAAACGCCCCTGGGTAAGCTCCCCCACCCTCTTTGCCAGTTCTTCAGCCCCTGTCTGCAGTATAGGAAAGCCAGGAGGCCATGACGTAACCATGCGCCAGCGCACCTTTGTTTTATCAGCTCCAAAGGAGTTTACCGGCAAAGCAGCAGTTGCAGCAGAGCCTGCCAAAAGGCCTGCACCAACACTTTTCACAAAATCTCTTCTCTTCATTTGAGACAGCCTCCTTCTTGAAAACATAGTTGCCAAACAAGCAATAACCCCAGATGAATATAGCTGCAAGTATCAAAGGGGCGAACTGAAGTCAATTAGGCATCTCCTCAAGAATAATTTTCAAAAGACCGAAAGCAATAGTAGTGAATCTTTCCAATAGCCGAGGTAAAAATGACTAGTTTAACGTGTGAAAGAGGAAGAATAACTGCCACCAACAGCAAAGACGCAGTCATCAAGGCCCCGTCCTTGGGTTCTTCCCTTGCCGTATGTTTCTGGGACAGAAAAAATCTGGTGTGTGCCGTGGGAATCGCAATCCTTCCGGGTGCTGCAAAAGACGATGAAGTAAAAAGCCGCTTCCCAATGCTTTATGCGCACAACGGTATCGGATTGTTGTACAAGAAGTGGAACGAATTGGGTGGGGAACGGTCCAACTTGGAGGTCTATCTTGTTGGCTCTGCTCAATTCATGGAAGAGCCGGCAGAACTGGCAAGCGGCATATCTATCTACAAAGGTGTGAGGAAAATGCTCAACAAGAACAAGATACCACTGGCAGGAGAACACGTGGGCGGCCCCGTAAACCGCACCCTCGTTGCCGACAACAAAAGTGGTCAAATCAAGGTCCTGTGGGGCCAGGAAAGGGAGGCGATCCTGTGAGCGGTTTGGCAACGCATACCATGGACAACACCATAGACTTTACGCTGGAATATGTCTTTGAAAAACTTGGAACGCTTCCCTCTTTTCCAAAGGTGGTACAGGAGGCGTTGAGCCGCCTGGATGATCCAAATACAGCCATCACCGATCTTGCCGAAATTTTGAAATATGACCCAGGTGTGACAGCGAACATATTGAAGGTCACAAATTCTGCTGCCTTTGGCCTTTCTCGTCAGGTTACAAACCTTGAAACAGCACTCTCACTTCTGGGCCAACACCAGATAAGAGAGGTGTTGATGACCAGTGCAAGCCTTCCATATCTTAGCGTGCCCATCAGAGGTTACGGCATGGATTCGAATGAACTGTGGATGCACTCCATGGGTACTGCCATCATCGCAGAAGAGGTGTCAAAGGCATGCGGCGGGGACGGAAAAGATATTTTGTTCACCGCGGCGCTTCTGCACGACGTTGGCAAGGTGGTCATGAATATGTTCGTAGGCCCAAGGCTGGATGAATTGATAAACCTGTCCAGGCAGGAACAGAGGCCATTTTCTGAGCTTGAATGGGAGTTTCTAGGGGGGGATCATGCAGTAATCGGCTCCAAGGTCCTGGAAAACTGGGAGTTTCCTCCTGAAATAGTCCGTATGGTGCGTTCCCACCATGATCCAGATATCTATGTTCAAGACAGGCTCTGCAGCATGCTTGCCCTCAGCAACATCATTGCCACGCAGCTCGGTGTGGGTGTAGGTGCCGATGGTTTCAGATACCAATTGTCTGATAGGCTTTTGCCCGCCCTCGATCTGGACAGAAGTGGCTTTGAGGAGTTGATTGTCAAGTCAGTTGAGGCCTTGGATGGCTCAGCAGGCCTCATGTCGCTTTATGAAAGCTGAGCATCATCGAATTTGGCTACCACAAAAGTGTGATCTGAAGGCTTGTCCCACAGCCGTGGCTCTAAATCGATAAAGGCATCTTGGGCAATCTGTGCCAACGGTTTTGTGACCATGATGTGGTCAAGCCTCCATCCAATGTTTCTTTTTACCGCACGGGGTGTGCGGTAATCAAAAAAGGAGTAAAGGCCTGGTTCTGGGTGGAATTTCCTGAAAAGATCGATGAAACCCCATTCCATAACGTCCTTGAGGGCGGCCCTCACCTCTTCGTGAAAGCACACATGGTTGGTGTACAGATCTGGATCGTGCACATCTATGGGCTCCGGGGCAACGTTCAAATCACCACACCACAATATTTTCTGGTCTGGTCGATATTCGCGTTCAAACAGTGATCTTAGCCTACGGAACCATTGCAACTTTCTCTTGAAATCATCATGTATGACACTCTTTCCTTGAGGTACATAGGTATTGATTACAAATATTCCTTTTATCTCACACCTTATGATCCTCGTGATGTCATCATCCTGGTCCTGGCCGTCATCAAAGCCAAACTTTGGATCACCGATGGGATGGCGGCTTAAGACCGCCACCCCGTTGTATGATTTTTGCCCGCTAAAAACAGATCTGTATCCAATTTTGGAAAAATCATCCACAGGAAATGCGTCGTTTTGTATTTTTGTCTCTTGAAGGCAGAGTACGTCTGGCTCTTGTTCCTTGAGCCATCTGGTCACCACATGCATCCTTGCGCGCAAGGAATTGCAATTAAAGGTGGCTACTGTGAAAGACATCTTATCTCGCCCAGGCAATCCTTATGGTCTTTTCACCATCACCATACTGAATATCCATGTCGCCTTTGTAGGCTTTGGCTATTGCATGGCCGATCCTCTTGGCCAGATGCACACCAGTGGTCTTCACCACTACTCCTTCATCTGACTCTTCTATTGCCATGATCCTCTCCATGGGGTGCTCTGCCTTCTCTGCTTTCTCTTCGTTCCTAACAAGATTCAAGATCTCGTCCTTGTGCTCTTTTAAGAATTCGCCAGAAAGTACAATTTCTCCTGCATGATATTTCTCCTCTATCCGCTTGCACGCAGGGCACACAACCTTGTTGGCGTCTTCAGGGGCCTCGCCCCAAGTCCAACGTCCGTTTACAAACACAGCACCGCAGATGGTGCACACAGTTGGCTCAGGCCATTTTCCCCATTCTTTGTAAGTATCGTGACGGTACTCTTCTATCAGCTTGTCCCTGCGAACACTTCTTTTCTGTATCTGCATAGCGTACCCCCTTTCCCTGGAGTGAAAAAAGTGGCTCTTTTCTTAATTAAGTTAATGATAAAAAATGAAAAGAAAAGTGGGGGTAAGTTGCTGAAGCCCTGGAGATTAAGGCCCTATTTTGTGGCTTCTTCCACGCTGTCCAGCAGCGCAAAGAGGGTCTCGTTCAATTTTGCACATTTATCGATCTGCTCCAAGACCTTGTCTGGCTCCTGGATATAATCACTCTCTTCTTTGAATTCGTGAGCGCACTTTTCCATCAGCGCCTTTACACCATCAGGGGTTGTTTCGATATGAAATTGAAGCCCTATTACCCTGTCTCCATAAATAAAGGCTTGGTTTGGGCAACATTCACTGGATGCAATGTGCAACGCACCTTGTGGCATGCGGAAGGTGTCTCCATGCCAGTGAAATGCCTCGAACGTGGCTGGAAGCCTTCCAAAAATCGGGGAATCCCAGCCTAAGGGCGTCAAAGAAACAGGAAACCAGCCTATCTCCTTCATGTGATGTTTGTGAACCTCTGCCCCAAGCACGTCTGCTATGAGTTGGGCACCCAAACATATTCCTATTACCACCTTGTTGGCATGGATGGCCCCTTTGATAAACTCTTTCTCAGGCTTCAGCCACTGGTATTCCTCCTCGTCGTGGACACCCATGGGTCCGCCCAGCACAAAGAGCCAATCGAACTGATCGAAGGAAGGGAAGGAATCATGGTTGTACAAATGAGTGGCAGAAAGGTCATGACCTTTCTTTTTGGCCCAATCTTCAATGGCCTGTGGAGTTTCAAAGGGTACGTGCTGTATGTAATGAATTTTCATATCGTTTCCTTCTGTTCAAGAGTGCATTTTCTTCAAGGTCATTCTCGAAGCAAGGTCTTTGCGTTCTTTGTACGCCTTTCTAGAAATGGCCATATCCTTGATGAAGTGCTCCATGTCCTGCATGGTCAATGCTTGGGGACCATCACACAGTGCTTCCTCAGGCCGGGGATGAAACTCCACAAGGATCATGTTAGCGCCAGCCACCACTCCTTGTGAGGCGGCATGAAATATCTCATAGATTCCGTCAGGGGCAAGGTCCTTGGAACCAACGGAGTGGGTGGGATCGATACAGACAGGAAGCCTTGTAAGGCGTTTCACCACAGGCACATGGGCAAAGTCCACCATGTTGCGGTGTGGATCGCCAAGCCTGGTCTTGACTCCACGCAGGCAAAAGACGATGTTGCGGTTTCCTTCGCTGGCAATGTATTCACAGGCGTTCAAGGACTCTTCTAAGGTCAACCCCATTCCCCTCTTATAGAGCACGGGATAAATGTCTTGGGAACCAACAGCCTTCAAGAGCTCGAAATTCTGGGCATTTCTCGTTCCTATCTGAAGCATTACACCTGTGGGATTGCCTGCTTCTTGAAGGGCGTTGTGTATCTCCTCTATGTGCTCTTCTTTCAATACCTCCATGGCGATCACTTTTATTCCATACTTGCCAGCCAGCTCAAACACCCAAGGAAGGCAACTCTTGCCATGGCCTTGAAAATCGTATGGGCTGGTGCGGGGCTTGTAGGCACCCATCCTGGCCGTGGCAATACCGTATTCCTTCATGTGCTTCATCATGGTTTCAACGTTTTCAGGGGTGTCCACTGCGCAGGGGCCCATGAAGATGTGAAAACTATTTTGATTGAAGGTAATACCATTGTATTCAAAGCCCAGTTCGTCTAGCTGTCCTCCATGTTTGCCGATTTGCCTGTACTTTGACGAAACCCTTATGACCTTTTCCACCCCTGGCATGCTTTGGATCACATCCTGTGGAATATTATGTGTGGGCCCTATTAAATAGATTTCAGACACCACCCTCGATGTACCCCTTATGCCAGACAACCTGGTTTTCACATCTGGAAACTGTTTCAAATATGAAAGAAGCTGGGCCACTTCAGGGCCGTTTGGATCAATGTCGTGTTGTAAGATTATTATCATTTTTTAGAACGTTTTCCTCCAGAACTATTGAAAATTAGTAATCGTTTTTTTTAACACTGCATCCAATACAGGTCAATTGTTGGCAAAGTCAGAGTAGTGGGCAGTAAAATATTTTTCCTGCACTAAATAAGATGGTTGGGCAACTTAGCTTGCATTTTGTTCCCGTAGCGACTGTGAGCAATTTCTTGCAGATTCTAGGCAAAGCGTAGCGGCCGGAAGTTGTACTGTTTGAGCCTGCTGCAGGCAGGCGAGTTGTGCAACTTCCAGCGGAGCGAGCTTTAGAAAATGCAGAAATGCCAGGTGCAACCAGAGGGCAAAAGGTGCAAGCTAAACAGCCATACCTTTTAATTAAATGTTAATGGCCAAAAGCGTGTGGGCTTTTTAGTTGCCTCGGTAATAAATAAAAAAGGTTGACAGACAATTAAATAAAAGTAATAATCATTATCATTTTTAAATGGAGACCTTAAATGAGAATGACCCATCAAAGAGAGATAATCTTGCAGGAGTTGAGAATGGCCAAGGACCATCCTACTGCTGATGAACTCTTTCAAAGGGTTAGAAAACATCTGCCCAAAATCAGTTTGGCAACCGTTTACAGGAACCTTGAAATACTTGCCGAGGCCGAGACCATTCAAAAGATAGAAGTTGGCGGGCGCCAGAAGCGTTTTGACGGCAATCCAATGCCCCATTATCACATTAGATGTGTCAAATGCGGCAGGGTCGATGATGTGCCAATTGGAAGGATAAAGGCACTGGACTCTATAGGGCTCAGGCCGCACGGGTATAAAATATTGGATCATCATTTGGAATTTACAGGCATCTGTCCCTTTTGTCAGAAAGAGGACTTGAGCCAGCAAAACTAGATATTAGTTTTTAATAGATAGGAGGAACAATTATGGGATGCAAAAAGTGCTCTAACAAAGGACTTACAGACGAACAAAAGGCCATTTTGACGACCCTTGCAGCCACTGAAGGTGAGCCCAAGGCATGTAAGGAAATAGCAGAAATGGTGGGATTAAAGAGCAACGCAGTCAGTTGCAGAATACGCTCACTGAAAAATAAGGGTTATGTCACAAGCCCCGAACGTTGCAAATACACCATTACTGAAGAAGGCAAGCAGGCCCTGGTCTCTTAGGACCACGTAAACAGGAGTATGAAATGAAAAGCATTAAAGGAACGCAGACAGAGAAAAATCTGCTAACAGCCTTTGCTGGAGAGTCCCAGGCAAGAAATAGATACACATATTTTGCCAGCAAGGCCAAGAAGGAAGGTTACGTGCAGATCTCACACATCTTTCAAGAAACTGCAGATCAAGAAAAGGAACACGCCAAACGCCTGTTCAAATTTTTAGAAGGCGGAAGTGTTGAGATACAGGCGTCATATCCAGCAGGTGTAATTGGCACCACGTTGGAGAATCTGCAAGAAGCAGCAGCCGGCGAACATTATGAATATGCTGAAATGTACCCCTCCTTTGCTGAAACAGCGGAAAAAGAGGGATTCCAGGAAATTGCCGATGTCTTCAGGGCCATTGCAGTTGCTGAAAAGCAGCACGAAAAACGCTACAAGGCCTTGGCTGAAAATATCAAGAACGACCGGGTATTCAAAAGGGATGAAGAAGTGGTATGGCGCTGCCGAAACTGCGGATACTTGCATACTGGCAAAGAAGCGCCTGAAGAATGCCCAGCCTGTGCACACAAACAGGCACACTTCGAGCTTCTCTGCGAAAACTGGTAGAAAAAAATCAAACATAAAAGAAGGAGGTTAGAAAAATGTGCAACTTGGTTACGAAACCAGCCCCAGACTTTACAACCCAGGCAGTAATGCCAGACAATTCCATCCAGGACATAACCCTTTCCTCATACAAGGGCAAATATGTCATACTCTTCTTCTATCCACTGGATTTCACCTTTGTTTGACCCTCTGAGATACTGGCTCTGGACAGGGCCTTAGACGAATTCAAAAAGAGGAATTGCGAGGTGATAGCCATCTCAGTCGACTCTGTTTATTCACACCTAGCTTGGAAAGAGACACCGGTGGAAAAGGGAGGTGTTGGCAACATTCAATATCCGCTCGCTTCAGACCTGACCAAAAAGATAAGCCTGGATTATGGCGTACTCCTCGAAGAGGCGGGAGTATCACTGCGCGGACTTTTCCTCATAGACAAGGAAGGGGTGATTCGCCACTCCCTGGTCAATGACCTGCCCCTTGGAAGGAGCATTGATGAGGCCATAAGGATGCTGGATGCCCTTCAATGCCATGAACAACAGGGAGAGGTTTGTCCGGCTAATTGGAGGCCAGGCGAAGATACCATGAAACCTACAGAAGAAGGTGTGAAGGAATATTTGAGCAAGCATTTCAAATAATAATTTTCTCCAGATGCCGGCCAGATGCCGCACATGCTGGCCGGCAAACAAACAGGAACAGGAGGAGGACAAGATATGAGATTCAAAATTACTTTTTTAGCCATTATGCTCGGTGCGTTTTGGTCTACTTTGCCAGGAGCAAATGCAGCCGAAATGGGAAAATTCAAATATGGGGACTTTAAAAAGCCCACCACATGCAAGGGGTGCCACAGGGAAATCCACCAGGAGTGGAGCCAAAGTTTGATGTCACAAAGCTACACCCACGAATGGGACCAGGTGGAATATTTCAAACTCGCCCTTCCCCATTCTCAAAAGCTTGAAAAGGTTGCAGGCGTGAAGGCTGGCTGTATTGGTTGTCACAGTCCCTTGGCCTTTTTGTCCGGTGACATTCCACCTAAGGAGGCAAGCGCAGGCACCCGTGCCAACGAAGGCGTAAGCTGTGAAGTGTGTCACCATATAACCGGAACCACAGAGGCTGAACCATTTAATTTCAGTTTTACCATAGAACCGGGCAAGACCATGAACGGACCCAGGAAAGATGCCAAGTCGCCAGCCCACGGCACAAAGTATTCAGAATTTTTGAGAAGCCCACAGTTTTGCGCTACATGCCATGACGAACAAAGCCCTTATGGTGCATGGGTGAAGGCCACTTACAGGGAATGGAAGGCTGGTCCATATGCAAAAGAGGGAACCAGATGCCAAGATTGCCACATGTACAGGGCAGAAGGAAAATCTGCTTCCATGGGCAAACAGCGTGAAGACATTGCCCATCACGTCTTCCACGGTTCTCACTTTGCGAACAAACTTGCTGGTGCCGTTGACATTGCACTCTATTCCAAAAAGAAGGCCGTGGATCTTGGCTCAAAATTCAAATTCAGGGCTGAGCTCTTTAATGGAAAAGTGGGACACATGATACCATCTGGTTCTGCAGAAGAACGTATGCTTTGGCTTGAAGTCACGGCCATCGATGCAGAAGGGAACAGGTTCAACATACCTGTAACCCCCAAAGGCTTTCCTGGTGAGGAGTACACCATTGCAAATCCTGAGACCCTGGCATACCAGGCCATGGGCGAGATCATGGAAATTGCCGACTTCAAGGGAATCAAAAGGGACGGAAATGTACCCAGGGGATCACGCATATTCAGGAAGCCCTTTTTCGATCCCAAAGGCCGTATGACCATCTGCCAGTGGTATACAGCAGACAACACAAAAGTAGACTACCGGATAGGCCCGCGGGAAACCAAGATTGAATACTATTCTTGGAAGGTACCCATGGATGTAACCCCAGGACCTGTAACCATAGAGGCAAAACTTTACTATAGCCAGATTCCAAGCTCTGTGGGCGAGTTTTTCAAACTACCCAAGGATGAATATGCTCCAATCTTAGTAAACAAGGCTACCATGACCATCATGGTAAAATAAATTTAAATAGGGGTGTCTTGCTCAATCAAGGCACCCTCACAAGCAACACCCAGATAGGAGAACACCATGACCAAGAAGCTGGAAATCTACAAGTGCGAAATCTGCGGCAACATAGTGGAGATGGTTCACGAAGGAGCAGGCCAGTTGGTATGCTGTGGCCAGCCCATGAACCTGATGGAAGAGAATACAATGGATGCAGCCAAGGAAAAGCATGTGCCTGTAATCGAAAAGACAGACAAAGGCTACAAGGTAACAGTAGGCAGCGTTCCTCATCCAATGGAAGAGAGCCACTACATCGAATGGATTGAGTTGATTGCAGATGGCAAGGCGTACAGGGAGTTCCTGACCCCAGGCCAGGCCCCTGAAGCCTTATTCTGCATTGAAGCCCAAAGCGTAACAGCAAGGGAATATTGCAACCTTCATGGACTGTGGAAGGGGTAAGACAGATGTTGACCAAAAAAATGGAAGAGGCACTCAACAAACAGGTGAATGCGGAATTCTACTCCGCCTATCTCTATCTGGCCATGGCTGCATATTTTGAATCCATCGACCTGGCGGGATGCGCCAAATGGATGTATGCGCAAACCCAGGAGGAGATGGTCCATGGCATGAAAATCTATGACTTCATAAATGAACGTGGCGGCAGGGTTAAACTTGATAAAATCGAAGCTCCCCAAGTGGAATGGGAATCCCCATTGGCAGTGTTTGAACATGCCTATTCCCATGAACAGTACGTCACAAGCCTTATAAACGATCTGATGAATTTGGCCATTGAGGAAAAGGATCATGCAACCCAGATCTTCCTGCAATGGTTTGTGACAGAGCAGGTTGAGGAAGAGGCGTCGGCGAACGAAGTCGTCCAGAAGCTAAAACTTGCAGGCACCTCTTCAGGCGGCCTGTTCATGGTAGACAGGGAACTGGGCCAGCGGCAGATGCCCATACCTGTTCCTCAAAAGGATTAACACAGCAGGCTTGGCTTGAAGCATGCCAGCCTCTTTCAAAAGCAAGGAGAAACACCATGGCAAGACCAGAAGAAATGTATCAATGTCAAACTGTCAATTGCGGCTATATCTATAACCCAGACAAAGGAGACAGAAAGGGAAAGATCCCAAAAGGCACCAAATTTGAGGATCTGCCCGATGACTGGCGCTGTCCAGTGTGCGGAGCCAGTAAATCGATGTTCAAACCTTTGGCAGGCGAAGGCTCAGTGGCTGAAGCCCATGCCGAGGCGACCAAATAAAAATTAAGGGAGGATGACATGAAGTACCGTTGCACCATTTGTGGATATATCTATGAACCAGAGGCTGGTGATCCAGGCAGTGGAGTTGCCCCAGGCACACCGTTCGAGGACCTGCCCGATGACTGGGTTTGTCCTGTCTGTGGAGCAACCAAGGATCAGTTCGAGCCAACGGAGGATTAGACAACACAATTAACTATGACGCATAGTCCCTGCACTAGACATGCAGGGACTTATACAGATTGCAGGAGAAAAGGAGAAGAACATGCAGACGTATGAGATCAAAAAGGACATTCACTGGGTTGGTGCCGTGGATTGGACCATCAGGGACTTCCACGGCTACTCAACCTACCAGGGCACATCCTACAATGCCTTTTTGATGCTTGATGAAAAGAATGTGCTCTTTGACACTGTTAAAAAGCCGCTCAAGAGCGAGCTGGTCCACAGGATCAAGACAATTATAGATCCGGAAAAAATCGACTACATAGTGGTCAACCACGTGGAAATGGACCACAGTGGCGCCTTGCCAGAGATCGTTGAACTGGTGAAGCCTGAAAAAATAATTTGCTCCAAGATGGGCCACAAGAACCTGCTGGACCATTTCCATCAGCCAGATTGGCCCTATCATGTGGTGAACGATGGTGAAACCATATCGGTGGGCAAACGGAACATCACTTTCATAGAAACGAGAATGCTCCACTGGCCAGATTCCATGTTTTCATACATCCCTGAGGAGAAGCTGCTCATCTCGAGCGATGCCTTTGGCCAGCACTTGGGATCTTCAGAGCGTTTCGACGATGAGGTGGATCAATCCTTCCTGATGCATGAAGCAGCCAAATATTATGCAAACATCCTTACCCTCTATTCACCGCTAGTGCAGAAACTTTTGGAAAGGGTGGCAAAACTGGGCATTGAGATAGACATGATAGCCCCAGACCACGGCATAATATGGCGGAAAAATCCAGGCCAGATACTTGAAGCCTACAAGAGATGGAGCGCCCATGAAGGCACGGAAAAGGCAGTGGTCATCTATGACACCATGTGGCATTCCACTGAGATGATGGCCAAGGCTGTCACAGACGGCATAGAGTCCCAGGGAATCAGCGTGAAACTGATCGACCTCCAAGTCAGCCACAGAAGCGACGCCATGACAGACGTCCTGGATGCCAAAGGTGTTGTGCTGGGCTGCCCCACCTTGAACAATGGCCTGCTTCCAAGGATGGCTGGCTTCCTCATGTACATGCGCGGCCTTCGCCCCACCAATAAGTTTGGTGCAGCCTTTGGCTCCTATGGCTGGAGTGGCGAATCAGTGAAGCTCATGAACAAGGCCATGGAAGAGATGAAGTTTGAGATCATACATCCAGGCCTGAGGGTAAAATATGTACCCACCCACGACAGCCTCAAGGAATGCGTAGATCTTGGAAAGTTGATGGGCAAGACCATCAAGGATTCATTCAAATAGTGTTAGGAGTTGATTTATGAAGATCGAAGTTGACAGGAACGTGGTGGAATTCACCCCTGAAAATCCCCAAGAAGAAGCGGCCCTTGAGGTCCTTTGGAAGGTGATCATAGACTGTTATGGAGAAAACAAGAAGCTAGTCCCGATTGGTCAATACATTCCAGGGCAGGACAAGCTGGCACGCTTCACCATTGAAGGCATCCCAGGGGGAAAGACCACATATTCTGACCATAAAGCAGACGAAGAGTGCGCCTATTACTGCGCCATTTGCAACAAATACATAAACTTGAAACCTGGTGATCCCATTCCTCTTTGCTGTGGCAAGGAGATGGAGAAGCTGGATTAAAAAAGAGGCCTTTGGTGAAAAAAGCGGCTGCCTCAACTCCACACACCACATCCTTTCGGGCCAAGGTGAGAACCCTTTTAGCCAGCAAGGAAACAGAAGAAATTTTGAAGGAGTTGGGCAGCCTTCCTTTGAAAAGATCCCTCAACGGCCTTCTGGCGTGCTTTTATGACAAGGACCCCCTGGTGCGTTGGAAGGCCATCTCTGCCTTTGGAATGTTAATGGGCAGACTTGCAGCTCAAGACAAGGAGCAGGCCAGAATAATGATGAGGCGGCTCATGTGGAGCTTGAACGATGAATCTGGCGGTATTGGCTGGGGCGCTCCCGAGGCCATGGCAGAGGCCATGTATCATTCCAAGCCCTTGGCAGATGAATACATCCGCATCCTCCTTTCCTATATCAGGGAAGATGGCAACTTCCTGGAATACCCTCCCCTGCGTTCCGGAGCCCTTTGGGGACTGGCGCGTCTTTCTGAGAAATACCCTGACATGCTCATGAAAATAGAGGCGCCCAAATATGTGTTTCCCTATTTGAAGGATGAAACCCCAGAGGCCCGTGCCTATGCTGTCATGGCACTCACCAATTTGAATCAAAACCAGTATTGCGAACACATACGTCATCTGCTCCAAGACAAATCCGTTACAAACATCTTTGACGGAAGGGCGCTTAAAGAGGTTTCCTTGGACCAAGTAGCGCAAAAGGCCCTTGATTCCCTTGATTGTTGACCTTATCCCCCATTGTTGGTAAGCCTTAGAACATTCTTGGGACAAATTATTGGAGGGACTTTCATGCAGCACAGGGAAAAAAAGGGAGTGCAGCATCTGTCTTTTTTCTTTTTGATTTTCCTCACCGTAATGATAGAAAGTGGTTTTGCCGCCACCTATTTTGTGGCACCCAGGTCAGAGGTTCCAGTCCGCAGGGCGCCAGGCAGCCAATACAAAATAATCGCCATCTTGAAAGATGGAGCAAAAGTGGAGCTGTTGGAAGAAGATGGCAACTGGGCCAAAATCCTTCTACGTAACGGCAAAGAGGGGTGGATATTGCGGCGTTATCTTACAGAACAGCCGCCTCTCACCAAGGTGGTAGCAGCTCAAAGGGAAAAAATTCAACTTCTTACCAAACAAAAAGATGAACTCCAGTCAAAACTCCAGCAGTCTGAAAAAGAGCGTACCAAATGTGAAAAATCTTTGAAGGCATGCATTGAACAGCGCGATTCTATTCAAAACGAATACCAGGCACTCATGACAGATGCAGCCGATGTGATCGAACTCAAAAAGGCCTTCAATGAATCCACAACAGAGCTTAACACCCTCAAACAAGAACTTGCCACTCTCAAACAAGA
>CAYWKF010000001.1:0-82244 GCA_964459155.1 uncultured Desulfobacterales bacterium | reverse complement strand
CCACGATCTGGTTGTCAGAGGTGGTGTCGAGGTTTACACCCTCGCTGATCTCGATAACCCCTTCTGGAGCCTTTTCGCTGAGCTTGAGATATAGCGCATCGGCTTCTTTGTCGTAATAGACCTTCATTTATTTCACCTTCTTTTTTTTAGAAGATAGTTATTATCGAGGCCACTAAATATCCGACATGCTTTTTGTCATTAACTCACCACTACTATTTAATTAAAAGGTGTGGCAGCTTGTCTTGCACCTTTTGCCCTCCGGCTCCACTTCGCATTTCTGCATCTTCTAAGGCTTGCTCCGCTGGAAGTTGCACAACTCGCCTGCCTTTGGCAGGCTCAAACAGTACAACTTCCGGCCGCTACGCTTCGCCTAGAATCTGCAAGAAATTGCTCACAGTCGCTGCGGGCAAAAAATGCAAGCCCGCTGCCTGCCAATAAAAAAACTCGGCGCTTTTAAAGGACATCTTTTTACCGACAACCGTAGTTTTTTCAGAAAAAACTGTCTTAAGGGCTATAATCATTTATTCCCTCTAGAACTGCAATTTGAGGGTAAATTATAAAGCAGAGCGGGGATGGTTTTGGGGAGTTTTTCCGAACAGGCCTTTAGCGTGAAAGGTAGCAAAATTTGTACGAAAAGAACTCTAAAGGCTTTGAGGAAAAAATCATTTAAATCTTGGGATATGATAAAATCAAATTCTTAAATAGCCTACATGTTTTTTGTCATTAAATTGCCACTATTAAAGTGAGAGTGATTCGTTTCATAAGCGGTTGGTAGATCCTTCAGTGGATATTTCATGTAGTCAAAATTTTTTGATGAGGGTCAGCCTGTCAGCAGGCTGAATTCATTATCACGGTAACGAAAGATAATAGAGCTTTGCCGGCTTCTTGCATATCTTGAAAATCGTATCCTCCTCATTTTGCTGTATGTTATTTGATCATCTCGTCAACCTAAAGCAACAATATCAAAAACATGAAAAAAGGGGTTAGCCGGATTGGCCAACCCCTGTAATTTTCTGGCGCGCCCGGAGAGATTCGAACTCCCGACCTACGGATTCGTAGTCCGGCGCTCTATCCAGCTGAGCTACGGGCGCTTGGAAGGTTTCTTATATAATGAATTTGCTTTTGTAATTCAAGGCTTTCCAAATGTAATTTATGAATTTACTTCTGTTTCGCAAGTATGCGCGGCCCTTCCTCCTTTCATTTTTTCAAGAATTCCTTTGCAGATGGGCAAAGTTCTTTGACTGGGCATTCTTCA
The DNA here is from genome assembly GCA_964459155.1 of uncultured Desulfobacterales bacterium. Classification (GTDB taxonomy): domain Bacteria; phylum Desulfobacterota; class Dissulfuribacteria; order Dissulfuribacterales; family JALVPX01; genus JALVPX01. The sequence goes on along the minus strand of CAYWKF010000001.1, from coordinate 80,989 downwards.
CACAGGGGTTTTTTGGCCTTGCAGATATTTCTGCCATGTTCAATTAGCACATAGGTGATTATTCCCCAATCTTCTTTGGGAATGATCTTCATAAGATCTTTTTCTATTTTAACAGGGTCCTTCTGTTTTGTGAGTCCAAGGCGCTGGGCCAGCCGTTTAACGTGTGTATCCACGGCGATGCCTTCGATCTTGCCAAATGCGTTAAAAAGGACGATGTTGGCCGTCTTCCTTGCAACTCCTGGCAGGCTCAGGAGATCTTCCATGTTATCTGGCACCTTGCCTCCAAATTTTTCAGTTATCAATCTGGCTGCTTCCTTGATGTTTTTGGCTTTGTTCCTGTAAAAACCTGTGGAGCGTATAAGTTCCTCGATCTCTTCCAACGGAGCTTTGGCCATGGCTTCCGGAGTTGGAAAGCGTTCGAAGAGCAAAGGGGTGATCTTGTTTACCTGCTTGTCTGTACATTGAGCTGAGAGGATCACGGCTACGAGGAGTTGGAAAGGGTCTTGGTAATGGAGGGCTATGTGGGCGCCCTTGTAGGTTTCTTTTAATATTTTTAGTATCTTATTTATTCTTTCACGTTCTTTTTGGGTCATCTCAGCCTCTCATTCGATGTGTAAGTGTTCCATATTTCTTAAAATCTCAGGCGTCTCAAGGACATGATTCCCAAGAGCAGCAAAGTTCCAGACACAAGGGCTGGTCCAAGGCCGGGGTGCAGTCTGCCAGAGTTCTCAAGGGTAAAAAGGAAATTCCATGATATCCATACTACAAAGCCCAAGACAATCCCGATGGAGATGCCAAAGGCTATGCCTCCTCTGCCAGACGACAACACTATGGGTAGGCCGGCAAATAGCATTGCTAGACCGAGAAATGGATATGTAAGGCGCGACCAAAAAACGCTTTCCAAGGCATTGGTGGACAGCCCAGCCTGCTTCATGCGTTTTATGGCCGTGTAAAGGGTGGTAATTTTCATGTTCTGGGGAGGTGTTTCCACAGCCATGAAATCCTTTGGGGTCTGGCCGCTTTCAAGGCTCATGCTCTTGAATGGTATGTCCTTTAGCGGCTGGGCGGTTATGTCCCTGGTTTGGTGTATGCCGTCGAACAGGGTCCACCTGCCTTTGCCAGAATATTCTGCACGTTTGGCATGTACTATATCCATAATATGATAGTTGTCATCATAGCGCATCCAATGGAGGCTGCTAAGCACAGAGGCATCGGGCCTTTCCACCACAGCGCTCCATATGTTCTTTTCGCCATGGTAAAAGAGTCTGTCTCCACGCACCATTCCTTGCCGGGGTTTGTTTTCGCGCAAAGCAGTGGCCATGCTTTCCGTTTTGGGAGTAACAAATCCGCTGAGCAGAGCCAATGAGACAGAAAGAAAGACCACTGTTGCAAGGTGAGGTTTCATCACCAGCCAGGGTGATATGCCTGATGCCTTCAGGATGAGCAGCTCGTTTTGGCGTGCAAGCATGGAGATACTCACCAGGCCAGCCATCAGAAAAATGAGGGGAGATATTGCATCCAGCAGCCCTGGCAGCCTGTAGAGGAAATAGAGTAGAATGTCGCCTGTTCTGGCGTGTGCTTCGACAAAATCGTCCAGACGTTCAAAGATCTCAACAAGCAGAAAGAGCCCCAACAGGCCCAGTCCCACAACCATGATGATGGTCAGAAAATGGCGCAGCAGGTATTTGGTCAACAGTGTCATCAAGCACCTCAACTATGCTGGCTTATGCCTTGCTTCATGAATTTCTGCAGAAGGACAACGGCAACAATTCCAAATAGAGCATTGGGCAGCCATATTCCAAGCCATGGCGGAACAGAGCCTGCTTCCGCCATGTTGAAGGCAAAGGCGCTCAATAGATAGTAGCCCAGAAAGGTGGCTATGCCAGAGGCAATTCCTCCAGACATTCCCATAGCGCCTGAAAAAGTCCCCAAGGGTACGGCCATGAAGGCTAGGATCAAGGCACCAAGGGGCAAGGCCAGCCTTTTATGAAATTCTGCCATATATCTGAGCCTTTTCTTGAGTGGTATTTTCGGGTCGCCACCCTTGGTTTTGAGTTCAGCAAGGCCCATTTCACCCCGGCCCTTTCGGCTCTTTTTACCTTCAATGCCCAACTGCACGGTATAGGTCTGGAATTCAAAGGTATCGGTCCTGGTGTGTTCTGGATTAACCCTGTTCAGAAGCCCGTCATTTAGCTTCAAAGCTATTTTGTGCCCTTTTGTGCCTGTGTACAATTGACCTGTTTGGGCAAAAATGAGGTTCGCGGTCTCTGTTTTCCTGTCATCTTTTATGAACACGCCCTTGAAATTGTGCTTGTCTTGGCTGGCTTCCTGGACGTAAAGGGTAATGCCTTTGGTGAAGGGCAGGAAGGAGCCTGGCACAATGCCCTGGGTAAAGGCCCTGGCAGATACCTCCTGCAAGAACAATCTGTACATGGTCTTGCTCTTAGGGGTAAGGGACGCACCAACAAGCAGCGTGGCTATTGCAGCGCCAAGGCCTATCAGGGCAACTGGCTTCATCAGGGAAGCAGGTTCTATTCCGCAAGACAACATGCCCAGTAATTCGTTGTCTTTGGAAAGCCTCAAAAAAGCAAGAAGCACCCCAAAAAGGGCTGCCAGAGGGATGGTCAGCATTAAAAAATCTGGCAGAAGCAGGCAAAGGAACCATGAGAATTCCCAAAAAGTAATACCAGAGCGCAGCAAGGCCGGCAAAAGAGGAAGAATGCGGCCTAACAGAAGCAAAACAGAGATCGAAAAAAAAGATATTGTCGTGGGTGCTGCAGCCTCTTTTAAAACAACAGCAGTGGTAAGTTTCATGGCGCCTCAATATTAGCCTAGATATTCTAGGTGGCAAGTTACAAGGATGGACACCTTGAACTTAATACGCTAAAAAACAGTAACTGGTTTGAGCAAGGAAAAGTTTGTTTATGCGCAATGTTCATTGGAGGAGATATGGTTTGCAGGATTGAAGTAGCGCTTAAAGCTGGTTTGAGAGATGCTTTGGGAGATAAATATGCCAAACGGGCGAGAGAGGATCTCGATCTGGATGTGGATGCAATAAGGACCATCAAGGCCTATCTGCTCGACTTTGACGAAATTGGCCCAGACACGTTGAAACAGGCAGCAGAAGGGCCATACTCAGATCCTGTGACCCAGATATATTCCATCGATGCCCCTCTTTTCAAGGAGATGGATTTTGAATGGAACTGGCTGATCGAGGTGGGTTTCCGCCCCGGGGTGACGGACAATGAAGGTAAGATTGCAAAAGAGGCGCTGGAGCTGATCATCGGGCGCAAGGCAACAGATCGAGAGGGGGTTTATACTAGCAGCCAATATCTGGTCAAGGGAAACATGGGCAGGGATGATGCGGAACGTCTTGCCAAAGGGCTTCTTGCCAACGATTTAATCCAACGCACTTTGATAGCCTCAAAGGAGGAAATGGAACATTATTGGGCAGATAAAAAAGGGCCGATCTATTCTATTCCCAGGGTGCAGGCTGGGGGACAGATTGTAGTAAAAGAGATAGACCTTTCTGCCATGTCCGATGAAGATCTCATTCTGCTTTCCAAAGAAGGTGTTCTGGCCCTGAATCTCAAGGAGATGAAGACCATCAGGGATTACTTTGCCCGGCCAGAGGTTATCGAGGAAAGAAGAAAGGTGGGCCTCGGGCCAAAGGTCACTGACGTTGAGCTTGAGGCCTTGGCACAGACATGGTCTGAACACTGCAAACATAAAATATTCAATGCGCTTATAACCTATGTGGATGAAGACGGTTCTGTGGTGGTGGAAGATAGCCTTTTTGATTCCTATATCAGGCGGGGAACCGAAGAGATAAGAGAGAGGCTTGGTAAAGATGATTGGTGCTTGTCCGTGTTCAAGGATAATGCAGGCGTGATCAAATTCAATGATGAATATGGGGTTGCCTTCAAGGTAGAGACTCATAACAGCCCTTCAGCCCTTGATCCATACGGCGGCGCTTTAACTGGCATTGTGGGTGTAAACAGGGATCCGTTTGGAACAGGCCTTGGGGCAAAGCTTGTCTTCAACACAGACGTGTTCTGCTTTGGCCCGCCAGACTATAAGGGCGAACTGCCCAAGGGACTTCTTCATCCAAAACGCATATTTGAAGGAGTCAGGGAGGGGGTCGAACATGGCGGCAATCAAAGTGGCATTCCAACAGTGAATGGCTCCATTCTTTTCGACGAACGTTATCTTGGCAAACCTTTGGTTTTTTGCGGCACTGGTGGCGTTCTGCCCATGGAGGTGTGCCAACAGCCTGGTTATGAAAAAAAAGCCCAGCCAGGAGATGCCATAGTCATGTGCGGTGGACGCATAGGCAAAGACGGCATCCACGGTGCGACGTTTTCCTCGGAAGAGCTTCACGAGGGCTCGCCTGCAACTGCGGTGCAGATTGGAGATCCCATAACACAGAAGAAGATGACAGACTTTCTCCTCAAGGCCCGGGACCTCTGCTACTACAATTCTATTACAGACAACGGGGCAGGCGGCCTTTCTTCCTCAGTGGGCGAGATGGCTGAAGAGGCAGGGGGCTTTGAGCTTCACCTGGACAGGGCACCGTTAAAATATCCAGGCCTTCAACCATGGGAGATTTTGCTTTCAGAGGCCCAGGAGCGAATGACCGTGGCAGTACCCCCAGAAAAGTTGGAAGCTTTTCTGCAGCTTGCCCAAAAGATGGATGTGGAGGCCACTGTTCTGGGCACCTTTACGGACAGCGGAAAGTTTCACTGCCTTTATGAAGGAAAGACCGTGGCTTATATGGATATGGATTTTGTGCATAATGGCGTGCCCCGGCTTGAGCTCAAGGCCGTTTGGAAACATCCGGAACATGAAGAGCCCTCCTTCGAAGAACCATTGGACCTTGGTAAAGAATTGCGTACAATTCTGGCACGATACAATGTTTGCAGCAAGGAATATGTGGTGCGCCAATATGACCATGAGGTGCAGGGGGGAAGCGTGGTAAAACCTATGGTGGGGGAGGTATGTGATGGTCCCAGTGATGCTGCGGTGTTAAGGCCCGACCTTGATTCCTATGAAGGCCTGGTGGTCTCTCACGGGGTGTGTCCCCGCTATAGCGACATAGACACCTATGACATGGTCTGCTGTGCAGTGGATGAAGCAGTAAGGAATGGTGTTGCTGTAGGTGCGGATCCCACACGTATGGCAGGTTTGGACAACTTCTGCTGGTGCGACCCTGTGCAATCTGAAAAGACACCTGACGGCTATTACAAACTGGCACAGCTAGTTCGCGCAAACAGGGCGCTTTACAAGATATGCACCACATACGGAGTGCCGTGCATTTCTGGCAAAGACAGTATGAAGAACGATGCCAACATTGGAGGAGTGAAGATCTCGATCCCGCCCACATTGCTGTTTTCCCTGATAGGGCGCATGGATGATGTGCGCAAGGCCGTTACCATGGATGTGAAGGAGTCAGGCCACCTCGTTTACGTGCTTGGCACCACTTATGAAGAGCTTGGCGGCTCCGAGTACTTTGCCAGCAAAGGGTATATTGGGAACAGTGTGCCAAAGGTGCGGATGGCAGAGGCGTGGAATCGCTACGTGGCCCTTCACAATGCAATTAACAGAGGCCTGGTGGCATCATGCCACGATTGTTCTGACGGAGGCCTTGCCGTTGCCTTGGCTGAATCTGCGTTTGCAGGCGGCTACGGCATGGAAATTGATTTGGGCCTCGTTCCTGCCGATTCAGTGAGCAGAGTAGATTATTTGCTTTTCAGTGAATCCCAGTCGAGGTTTGTGGTAACTGTTCCGGGCAACAAAAAGAAAGAGTTTGAGGAAACAATGGCTGGAACCACAGCAGCCTTGGTGGGTGAAACTACCAGGGATCAAGCCTTGACCATCACCCATGATGGCAAAAAGGTCATATATGAAGACATCAGTTTGCTAAAGCGTGCTTGGCAGGAGCCGATTAATTGGTGATGAGGTGATATTTTGGATTTAGAGGAGATACTGGCTGAAGAGAGGCTACTGATACTTCATTCAGGAGAAATTCCTGAAATTGCCTATCACAGCTCGCTTCTCTACCTTAGCGAAGACGAAGACGGTCCCCAGCTTGATCTGGAAAAGATTGATCTTACTCCACTCAAGGAGGCTGTCCTTGAGCGTTACAAAAAGATCCTGCTACGGGATCTCAACCCCAGAAACAGGGATAGGTCCATATACCGGGGAGTGGCCAGATCGTGTGTGAATTGGCAACGTCTGAAGCGCTTTGCTCAAAAAGAAGGGCTCGATGTCTCATCGGTGAGGAAAGAAGCAGCCAAGGCACTCTATGCCTTTTTGTATAATGAAGTGGAAGAAGTCAAAACAGGAGCGAGAATCAGCTCTATCAACTGCACTTTTGAGCGGGTGGTCCAATTTTGGAAGGAACTGGGCCTCCATGAAGGTGAATTACCCAAGGGGTTAAAAGAAATCTGTGAAGAATCAAGATAATGGTTCGCCATTGTCGCCTAAACAGGCGGCGGATATAAAGAAGGTGGTGATCTCCCTGGTGACTGCCGGAATTGCCGGTGTCATACTCCTTGCTGGGTTGAGCCTCTTTGTGCCTTTTTTTGAGCCAATAACCTGGGCCATAATCTTGGCTCTTTTTTTCTACCCTGTCTTCAAACGAATAAGGAAGGTATGCCGTGGTTCAAGCGGCCTAGCAGCGCTCATAATGTGCATTCTCATAATGCTCTTTATCATCGTGCCGGTCTTTACCCTTCTTGGAAGCCTCACTGGGGAGGTGGTGCGGGTTTACGAGCAGGTGCAGGAAAAGGTGCAGTCAGGCGAATTCTGGGTGATACCTGAGAAGAAAAAGTTTCCGCGACTTCACGAGGGGGTCACCCGGGCCTTGAAGCTCATGGATACCCATGAGCAGAAGGTCAAAGAGTCCATAATAGATTTTTCAAAAAAGGCCGGGGAATTTGTGCTTAAAAAGGCCACGGTAATATTCAAAAACCTTGCAAATATCATTTTCAAGGCCGCCCTCATGCTTGTGACCCTCTACTACTTGTTCAGGGATGGAAAGCAGATGCTGGAGTCTTTCAAAGATCTGCTTCCCCTGCCAAGGCCTGACATAGAACGGTTCACGAGCCTCACTCATGACGTGCTTTCGGCGACTTTGTATGGCAATTTTCTCACCGCATTTATCCAGGCTGGGGCAGGAATTTTTATACTTTGGATACTGGACTTTACTGCACCAATATTCTGGGGCACCTTGATAGGTTTGGCTACCTTTGTCCCCATGATCGGCACCGCCACGGTGTGGCTGCCTGCAACCATTTTTCTTTTTGCCACCGGCGACTACTTGAAGGGCGCCATACTCTTGATGTACAGCGTGGTGGTCATCAGCCAGATCGACTATTTTCTGCGGCCAATTTTTATCAGCGGCAAGACCCAGTTGCATAGCCTCTTTTTGTTGCTTAGCATAATAGGTGGATTGAATGTTTTCGGTCTTCTCGGTTTGGTACTTGGACCCATATTGTTGGCGCTTTGTATGGCTATTCTGGAGACCTACAGGATGAATCTTCTGGGACGTTCAGCATTGATAACTAAGTAGCTCAATGAATGAAAAATATCCTTCGTACAGGAACTTGGTGGAATCAGGCGAGCTGGCTGCCAGGGCCGAGCAGGCATTCAAGGCTTTGGAAGCCTGTAATTTGTGTCCCCATGAGTGTGGTGTGAATCGCCTGGATGGTGAAAAGGGGTACTGCAAAACAGGCAATCAGGCAGTGGTTGCAAGTTATGGTGCCCATTTTGGGGAAGAGAGGCCTTTGGTGGGAAGAAATGGATCAGGCACCATCTTCTTTTCATGGTGTAATATGCGCTGTGTTTACTGCCAGAATTACGATATTAGTCACGAAGGTGTGGGCAATCCCGTAACGCCTGAGATACTGGCCTTCTTCTTTTTTGAATTGCAGGAACAGGGCTGCCATAATATCAACTTGGTCACACCTTCTCATGTGGTGCCCTTTTTCCTGAAGGCTCTTGCCTTAGCTGCGCCTGAGGGACTGAAGATTCCCATTGTATACAACACCTCTGGTTACGATTCCTTGGAAACATTGAGAATGCTTGATGGAGTAGTTGATATATACATGCCCGATTTCAAATATTGGGATCCCCAAGTGGGCAAGAGGCTTTCCAAGGTAAAAGACTATCCCAGCGCTGCAAGAAGGGCCCTCAAGGAGATGCACCGCCAAGTTGGCGATTTGCTGATTGACGATGACGGTATTGCCACCCGTGGGTTGTTGGTTCGCCACCTGGTGCTTCCTGAAGACCTCGCTTCTACAAGGGAGGTTGCCAGGTTTATCGCCCAGGAGATCTCGCCAGACACCTACATAAACATCATGGATCAATACAGGCCCTGTGGCGAAGCTTTAAAATATCCGCCTCTTGACAGGCGCATCACGTCAGAAGAGTACCAGCAGGCCCTTCAGGCAGCCAGGGATGCTGGATTGTGGCGTTTTGACCGTGGCTGAGGAACGGCGCCTGGTGGCCATAGGAGACATTCATGGCTGCCTTGATAAATTGGAGGAGTTGCTCCAGAGAATCCCAGTAAATTGGGAACAAGATACCGTGATCTTTCTGGGGGATTACATAGACCGTGGCCCAGACAGCAAAGGAGTGTTGGATCTGCTCATTTCCCTGAAAGAAATCTATGGGGAAAACATTGTTTTCTTGAAAGGCAACCATGAGGCTATGTTGCAGGACTACTTGAAGGGATATGACATGAGCTTTTTCTTGGTAAATGGCGGAAGATCCACGTTGTTGAGTTATGGAGTTGATCCCGAATCTTATGAGCGTCTTGACTTGCCTTTGGAGCATCAGAGATTTCTGGAGCAGTTGTTGCTTTTTTATGAAACGGAGGATTACTTTTTTGTTCATGCAGGTGTTAGGCCTGGGGTGCCTTTGGAAAATCAGCTTCCAGAAGATATGCTGTGGATACGCGGACCTTTCATTGAGTCCAAATATGATTGGGGAAAACGGATAATATTTGGCCATACAGTCTTTTCATTACCCAGGGTCGAAGAAAACAAGATAGGCATTGATACTGGTGCGGTTTATGGGGGCAGGCTTACGGCCCTTATTCTGCCAGAAGTGGACTTTGTTTTTGCATAGGAGATTTATAAGCCATGGGAGAAAAAAGGAAGAAGAGCTGGCGTGAAATAGACAGGATGAGGGACAGGTCAGGCCATCGAAGCGGCAGTTCACCAGATGTTCTGGAAAGGGCCTTGCAGGATTCCAGGCTGAAGAAGATGTACCTCGAAGAGGCGGAAAAACTTTTCAAAGGGCCAAAGGGCCGGCCTGAACATGCCAAAGACCTCCAAAGGATACATGACAACTATGGAAAGCCTGGTTTTGGCAAGGCGGTCAAACGTTACATCGATATCTATGGGATGCCGGACGACTGGGGTACACTGATGCTGCTTTTGGATTACGATGATTCAGAAGTAGTGGTCAAGGCCATAGAGCTTCTGGCAGGAATGGCTAGCGAAAAAGGGCCGGTGGAGCGGAGGGGTCTCAAAAGCAAACTAAATACCATGAAGCTTCTTTGTGAAGATTACGAAATCGTAGAGGCAGCAGAAGAGGCCTTGAATAATTTCTGACTGTATGGAGCCGAAACAGGGCAAGGCTGGCTGGGAGCCATATCTGGACGATTTTTTTGCGCATCTGTCTGTGGAGCGCGAAGTCTCATCACACACTCTTGATGCATATACCCGCGATCTTATTCAACTCACTGATTTTGTCGTCAAACTGGGGGCCAAGAATCCGGAAGATTTAACTACAATCGGAGTGTTGGCTTGGCTTCAAGCCATGAAAGACCAAGGTCTTTCTCCACGTACCGTTGCTCGAAAGCTTTCTTCTTTGAAGTCCTTTTATAAGTTCATGCAGGAGGAATATGGGCTAAAGGGTACTCCCCTTGAGGTCATTACGTCTCCCAAAAGATCCTTGCAGCTTCCTAAAGTGTTGTCTGTGGAGGAAGTCGAACGGCTTCTCAATGCTCCAGACACTACCAACCCCATGGGCAAAAGGGACCGTGCTATGTTGGAGCTGGCATATGGCAGCGGTCTGCGCGCTTCGGAAATAGTTTCCTTGAAAGTGCAGGATCTGGACATGGAAAACCGTTTTCTAAGGGTCTTTGGAAAAGGAAGGAAACAGAGGGTGGTTCCCATGGGGGAGGTGGCTCATGAATGGCTTTCGAATTATGTTGCTTCAGCCAGGGCCAAAATTCTTGGAAAAAGAATGAGTTTTTACTTGTTTGTGGGTAAAAAGGGGCATGGCCTTACACGGCAGAGATTTTGGCAAATATTGAAGCAATATGCAGCACTGGCGGGCCTGGGATCAGGCGTGTCACCTCATATATTGCGCCACTCTTTTGCTACACACTTGCTGCAAGGCGGGGCAGACCTCCGGACTGTTCAAATGCTTTTGGGCCATTCGAGCATTGCTACCACCCAGATTTATACCCATCTTGACCTTGCCCACATTAGACAAGCACACAAAAAATTTCATCCCAGGGCATGATCTTGAGAGAATTCACTTTTTTGCATATTTAGGTTGACCAAATCATCTCAACTTCTTATGGTGTTTTGATAAGATTCATTGCAGGCACCTTGCCTGCTGGTAAGTAAAGGAGAAAAGAATGAAAGTTGATGACAAAAAGCATGTAACCTTAGAGTATTCATTGAGCCTTGATTCTGGTGAGATTATAGACAGCTCAACTCCAGACAGGCCCTTGGAGTTCATATGCGGGACAGGCCAGATCATACCAGGCCTCGAAAATGCCCTTAAGGGAATGGAAGAGGGCGAATCCGGCAAAATCACTGTAGAACCTGGTGAGGCATATGGAAACGTGAATGCCGATCTTATAAGGGATATTCCAAGGAACCAGTTCCCATCTGGCGTAGAAATCAAGCCAGGGATGTCCTTTGAGGCAAACAGCCCTCAAGGTCCAGTACGTTTTGTGGTAAAGGAAGTGACTGACGAAAAGGTTGTTGCTGATTTCAACCATCCCCTAGCCGGCCAAAGGCTCCATTTTGATGTCACAGTTAAGGGTGTGCGTGATCTGACACCGGAAGAGGACGCAGCGCTTTCTGCTGCAAGCTGCGGCTGCACCCCATCTTCCTGCGGAAGCTGTGGAGGAGGCTGCTAGCGTTATAGGCCATCAAAAGAGAGTTACAAGAGGCCTGTCAGCTGGCTTGACCAAGCCATTCTGGCAGGCCTCTTTTTTATAAAGCCTTCACCCTTAAAAGAGGATAAACAAACATTTGGTATCTCTTAGATGGTCTTGCCTTTTTTTCTCCAAAGGGATGCCATTAAACCACTTCCTAAAAGAAACAAAGTAGATGGCAATGGTACAGGAGAGGTCTCAAAACGCAAATATGCAGGTTTTCCGCCTTCAGCACTTGTAAATATAAAACCAGCGTTTCTGTTTGAGTAATCGCCAGACGTATTGGGGTGATAACTGAATACCGACCATGCGTAGTTATTGTTTAAATCATTTAAAACGTACTGTGTTACATCAAAAGACAGCCAGCCGTTATCGGTAGGACTTATAATGGCTACAAGCTCTGAACCGCTTATTCTCTGAGATGCTTGCCCATTTGCACTTGATGCATTTTGTGCATGCTTGATGTTTCCTGAGTCAGTTGTGCTGCCAGTTTTCCAAGCACTTTCTATATAAATATTCAATGTAACAGTAACTACATCATCAATGTCAGGCGCGTTTGCCAATGAAAATTGGGTAAACCCAGTATCGTTTCGCAATGTGCTACTCGAACCGAAATATACATACTTTGCACTTACTTGGTTGCTATTTGCGTCAAAAAAATCATACCGCCTACCTACCTCATTGTGCCAGTAGCCATCCCCTATTCCTTGAACCGGGATGTCAAGATAGGCGGCGCACACAGTGGTTGCTGGGCTAAAACAAAGTACGATTAACAGGAAAAGAATCATCCGTCGCATAGGTACCTCCTCGTAATCATTTTCGCCCTCCAAAGTCCCAGGTACATTTTTATAAAAAAGAACATAAAAGTCAATAAGCGCAAGCAATTGGTCTAAAGACGTATCAAGCGCCTTTTAAAGATAAGATACGATAAAACCCTGCAAAAAATCTTTTCAAAACACCCAAAAAAGACAGGTATCAGTTTTACCTCGCATCATCTCCGCCTGTGAAGAAGACGAACAAGCCATAATTGTTGCTTGCTGAATAATCGTGAAGGCGAAAGATTGTGTATTCAGCAAGATGCTTGTGAAGCTGGCATGCCCCGTCAGCGCCTAACACGGGAATGAGCCTTGTTTTGCACTTTCCTGGAACTGGATAACGGGTCAATACCCCAATGGCCCTCTTCATGACTCAAATCAATTTCCATTAATGGGCTTGTCTGCCACCTCTATGAAATCCACCAGGGACACTGCTTTTTCTCCTGTATTGTCGGAATCGTTCATTATGGCAATGCGCGCAATGGCTGGTGGGGCTTTGCCAAAGGCCCTTTTGTAATCCCGGACCATATTTACTTCCACAACTTTCCATTTCCCTAAACCATGCCTACCAAATCCTATTGGAATCATCTGGGCCCTATTGGTGTATTTGTTTTCAAGAACGTCCTTTTCGTGTTTTTTGTTTGCCCAGATGTAATTTAGCGAGGCATAAGGGGGATAAGTGCCGTAGAGCACCTTGGCGGTTTTATATTTGATGCGTTCCCACATACCTGCCTTTTGGGGATCATATTTGAACATTACGTATATCCTGAGAGGATAGTCATCTCCCGATTTTTTGGAAGCGTCTCCCTTTTCAAATATGTTTTTAACCAGCACTTTGAACCTTAACCATGGAAATTCATATACATTGAATTCTTTTTTATAAAGAATGGCAGATGCAGAGCTGTTGCTCTCGGTTCTTAAATGATTGCCTTCGGGGTTTTTTTCAATAGAATATTTAGTATGTTTTTCTATTTTGGGGAAATAAAATGGTCCCCAGGCGGCTAAGTCATAAACTTACTTATTGAAATAGCAGTTTTCTTACGTCTTTTTATTTTTGTAACATCTTAACAATTGTGCCTTCCTTGACCGTTTCGGCTGATGGTCTTGAGGTCGAGTCCATAAATATTTGGCCTGCGTCCCATAGCTACAAGAAGTTCATTAGTTTCTTCAATTCCCTTGTTCACTTTGTCTAGTTTGTCTCCAAACCTGGTGTGCACCCAATCACGCAAGAGAAAGCGTGAAGTAAGAAAGGCAATGGTGGCGCCGATTGTACTGGCAAATGATACAATGAGCGTTCCGGTACCAAGGCCGAAAAGGGCACCTCCTGCCAAAGTCATGACCACTGCTCCCGGGATGGACAGGGCAGTTGTAACGACATATCCTAAGAAGTAGATAATTATAACTAATGGTCGATGGTTTTGATAAAATTCCAGAAGAGTTTGCCTGTATGCCTTAAGGCCTTCAAGTGTTAAATATTGGTCTAGTCCGCTCAATTTTATGGCTAAGGCCACAAAAAGTATAATAAGAACCACACCCAGTTTTTTGAAACTAGCTCGGCGTTTAAGGAGATTATAGAAATATTTGAACATATTATTTGTGTTTTCTAATCTTATGGGTTTGTCGTAGTAGCTAATTAAAGAAAAATATATTTTCTGTATAAAACAGAAATGAAAATGGGGTAATGAAACCAAGACTACTAATTATTTTGTTGCTTGTCACAATATTTCTATTTTTGCTTGCAGCCACCACGCATCAAAGGGGTAGCCAAGGCCTTCAGCTTGTTAGCCTTGATAAAGATTGGGAATATTCCTGGTGTGGCAAAAAAGGAAATCCCACGGGTAACTGGCTTCCTTATGGCCATTTTTCTAGTCTGATGTTTAAACGGACAGAGCGTGACTGTGTTTGGTTCCGCAGAAGGCTGCCCGATATTCAAATGGTAAGGCCTTATCTTTTCTTAGGGAACTGTTTTACAGACATAAATGTCTTTCTAGACAATAATCTCATTTTTTCATCACCCGGCATGCCATCTGCTCATTCATATCTAGACATTTTCGTTCCACCAATACTTCTAAATGGAAATGCTTTTGGCAAAATGCTCTTCTTGCGTGTTTGTTCGCGATACTCAATGATTGGGATTGAGAATATGCCATTGCTAGGCAGCTATGAATCTTTGAGTAAAAAAATGATCAGTAGGGAGCTGCCTATTTTGGTATTAGGCGTGATTTTTATGTCTTTAGGTCTTGGATCTATTTTGTTTTATCAATGGGGTATTAGAAATAGCAATTTTTTTTCATTTGGTCTCTTTTCGTTATTAGTATCTATGTATACCCTTTCTGCTTTAGATAGTCCAGGTTTTTTCTTTTCAATTCAGACAATGTGTATCAATTATGTATCTTTTTTGCTAATTCCAATTCCTTTGCTGTATTTCATGTTCAATTTGTTTTCATACGATTTAAAAAGCGTTTTTCAATGCTGTATTTTTATACATATACTACTTTCTTTATTAGGTCTAATAATAATTTTATTCCCTTTTGGCCCCAGCTATTTTTGGCCTATCTTTAATTTTGTTACTTCCATTGTAAGGGTGCTCTATGTTGTTGATTCCGTCATTATATTATTATTGCTTGTTATAGGTTCTGTCAGGAAGTTTCAATATGCTCGAGTTATTTTATATGGCTTTGTTCCAATGATATTGCTTTCTTTCCATGAAGTCCTTCGTAATTTCGGCGTGATACGCTCTTCATTAGCCTTATATCCATATGGAATGTTCGCTTTTACCAGTTCTCTCTTTGCCGTAATAATACACAGCAGTGTTGCCTTACATAGAGATGTGGTGCAACTCACCAAGGAGCGTTTGAGATTGCTGAGGGAGCTTCATGATGGACTTGGCAGGCATTTGACTAATATAAAAATGTTGGCAGATATGGCTCTTTATCAAAAAGATCAGCAGACAAAGTTAACAGAAAGTATAAGAGATATTTCTGAAATTTCCAATGATGCAATTCGCGAATTGAGGAATTACATGAACTCCTTGGAAGCACAGAAAGCGACTTGGCAATCTTTAATAGACTATCTGCGAATAGAAGGTAGAAGATTGTTGTTAAAATATGATGTTGAACTACATTTAACAAGTGATATCCAGGCAAGCCCTGAGAGAAGTCCAACCTCATTGGAATGGCTACATATCACGAGGATTTTTTTTGAAGCTTTAGAAAATGCCTTGAAACATTCAGATTGCAACAAGATAGATATCCAAATTGACCTAGATCAAAAATTCTTTAAAATAATAATTTCAGACAATGGCACAGTGAGTCCTGTTGAATTCAAACCTGGAAGAGGAATCTCAGGGATGAAGGCCAGAGCGTCTGAGCTAGGTGGTGAACTCGTGATAGATACTGAAAGAGGTTACGTCCTACGCCTGGAAGTGCCCATTGCAAGTTAGAGCCAAAACAATATAAGAGGTGTTGGGGTGGTGGAAAGCATAAGCCTTCTGATCTTGGAGGACGATCCTATTCTATGCAACAGCCTGGAAATTTTGTTTTCAGGGGAGCAGAGTTTTAGTGTAGTAAAAAGCGCAAAATCTGCACATGAAGCTTTGAATATAATACAGTCCTTTTCGCCGGATGTCATTCTTGTAGATCTCGGCCTTCCCGATATGAGCGGCTGCGAGTTCATTAGGATATGTAAGAGCAAATATCCTCAAATAGAGCTAATGGCTTACACAGTCTATGATGACAAAGAACGCGTTTTGTCTGCACTGAAGGCTGGAGCGACTGGTTACGTTTTAAAGGGTTGTACACCCCGGGAATTGATTGAGGCCGTAATTACCTTGTATAAGGGTGGTGCACCAATGAGCCCTAAGATAGCCAGAGCTTTAGTACGAGAATTTCAAGAATGCAAAGACAAAAACACGGGAGAGCCTTTGACATATCGGGAAAAAGCAGTGCTAAAGGAGCTTGAACAAGGTGCGACTTATAAAGAAATAGCATCTAATCTAAAAATTAGCTATCATACTGTACATACCCACATCAAAAGGATTTATGAAAAACTTCATGCCCATGGCAAACGTGAAGCTTTAAAAAAGGCCAAGATCAAAGGTCTTATCTAAATCTAAGAATACCCAGATTATACCCAATAATTGGGAATTGAATCTCACCATCTCCATCATATAGTTTTATAATTGCGGGATAGTTTGTGCTGAAATAATTTATGTGGAGGTGTACATCATGGCCAAGATACTCCTTTGGGTCGCTATTTTGATAGTAACGTTATCAAGCTGGGTTGTTTCAGATTCGTTTGGTGCACCACCAACCAATATCACTGTGCCTCCTCTATCCGTAGGGATTGACCTCATCCCCAGCTTGAATCCAGATATCCCAAGTTTGCTCAATCAATACAGCGTCAAAATAATAAATATCAAAGACGCTGCCAATTATGTAAATAGGGCCATAGTGGTGAAAAATGTCCGGGTTGAAGAATGTGGCTATCCCAATTCCAACTATTTGTTTTTATGGCCTTTAAGGACTGACTCAAGCGATATTCCGCCACATTCAGGCATATTGCTGAGCTTTGAACTGGACGGTTTGTCATCGGAAGTCATCAAAGCCTATCTGAGATTGACATATGCAAATCCCGTCTCTATAGAAAGAGACCTTTCATTTTTAGTGCACGAGGTCAATAGAGAATGGGATTCTAATTCTTTCTCTAGCCTGTGCATATCTAATTACTGTTACAAAAATCCTTATGAAGTTGTGGGGGCTTCACCACACAAAGTTTTTGAGGCCACAGGCAGAGTCGCTGTTTCTTCAGCCTTGAATGACAGGCAGGTTTTGTTGGTTGACATTACGTCACTTGTTAAAGAATGGCAGACCAGGCGACTTGCCAAGGGTTCTTTGTTCTTGGAGCTTTTTGACGACGTACAAGATGATGGAATATTTGGATCTCACATATTTTTTGGTCTAGGAACAGATTATGTGGCACTTCAGCCAAAGATTGAAATACTTCTCACCAAAGATTCCACAGAATTCCATACGAAATGCGGAGACAATATCTGCGCTTATGACGAAAATTGCAAAGATGACTGTGAGGCCCCTGCCGATTTGACCCCTCCAAGCTTCTTTTTAGAAACATCGCGCGACTGGGAATTTGTCCCAACCCCTGGAGGCGGTTATTGGAGGCCAGTTGGGGATTCAATATCAATCGCTCAACCAGGCGAATCTATCACCCTGACCGTCACTAAAAGTGAATGTACCAACTCAGCTGATTCCAGTAATAACGGCACTACCAATATCATAAATTTCAACGGCGTGCCTTCTATAAACCTGGAAGATCTTGGGATAGAGATTTCACCTTGGATCAACGAAATTTTTTTAGACAATTTGCTGCTCAAGCAGGAACCAGCCCAGGTAATGTTATGGGAAACCGGCAGATTGGCTACACCAAAGAACATTGTACTGTGCGCAAACAACTCATGCGAATGCTCGGTCACGCTTCAACCAAGCTGGGGCCCGCACGTATATTGTGCTCGGGTCATAGACGAATATGGCAATATGTCAGAAGTAAAGTGCAGAAACGTTTATGTAGGTTCTGGTGCAAAGCCGGTGATAAGGTACCAAGTGCGTCCAAGGCATGCCATTATTCCATATGGCACATATCCTGGTTCTGAATTTGACCTGGAAGTACGGGTGACCCAGCCGCTTGGCATATCCCAAATCACCAAAGTCGCAATCAAAGTGCAGACTTCCGATAATCGGACGGTGTTGGATGAAGTGGTCAATATGCCTGCCAACACTCATGTTTGGAATGATACACTCTTTTTTGCCATTCCTTGCGATATCCTTGATGTAAGGCCTACTGACCCTAAGTTCGTGAGCATTATAATTAACGCTGAAAACATTGAAGGGCAGAAAAACACTGCATGGGGCACCATGGAGATTAGCAGGCCTATTCAGATGGAGTATGGTTTCCCTTTCGTTAACAGTCACGGGGCAGATCTTTGTTGGGACGAATATCATTCAACCTTTGGAGATGAAATATATGTCGCTGCTACAATATGCAAGTTCCCACCTTCAGTCGTTTCCGGTTGTATTGAGGCACTAGAAAAATATGCAGGATGTTACTGTGTATATGGAACACCTGGATCAGGGCTACAGGAATTTGTTAAGATTATAGGAGGGTGGTTGACCGAACAGATATTGAAATTGGTGGAAATAGACGATGACCTTGAGTCGTTTTTCTGTGTTGACAACCTGGACGATGTCGGGGTGCCATCAATAACAAGCTTGTTTTATTACCCATTTTACAGGTACTTGGCAGCATCACAAGGAAGGTGTACTGGTTTTACTGCTGGTACGGCCACCATGTTCAAGACAAAAACTTATTCCTCTGTTTGGCCTGGCACTTCGGAAGACATTTGTACGTGGCAAGACAACGGTCAAGTGGAAAAATTCATAAATGTCCATCAAGGCAGCGTAATATCCCATGAGTTCATATCCAGATTGTTGAACAATTTTGCTAATCCAGCATCTGTGGTAATAGCCCAAATGGAACAGGAGCTGAAAGATGGCAGGCACGGTGGCATATCAATACTTGGATGGCCAGATGCAAACTCTTGCAAACCTACAGGGCACACCCTCTTCGTTGACCATATAGAGAAAAACAGAAACGGTAGTGACGTGAAGGTCTATGTTTATGATTCTAACAGACCTTATCGGGCAGCATGTACAGGTAAACCGAATTTGTGCGGACGTAATCCATTTAATTTTCCATACATTGAATTTGATCTGGCTGCAGACGATTTCTCATTTTTGATGCAAAGCGGTAATGTGTGGAGTCGAGGCTACACAGGTACATGCCTTATGACTATTGATCTTAGTGAATACCATCTACCTGTTTTAAATATCAATTATACTGAAAGAATGGGTGGCGTGCCTCTCTATCTTCCGGTCGATTTGGTTACCAAGAGAGATTATAAACTGCCAGACATTGGAGAGCTATTGGATGAAAACAGCTGGAACTTTCTTTTATTATTCATAGGCAACTCTGACGTTGAGATACAGGATCAACAAGGCCGTTCCATTTCCACAAGTGGTCAAAGGGGCAATGAACCTATTCCCAACGGAGCCATATTCAACATGCCGGGCGGAGAGGGTTCCGGTCTTCACCTGGCAATATTGCCTTCTACTGGCCAGTATACAATCGATTTCCATGGAAGAGAAAAAAAGGGGCAGTTTATTGCACTGTTAGGTCATGGAGGCAAAGGGGCGTCATTGATTGCAAGCAGAGATTCTGCTGCTAGATTTAAATTTACAGAACAGAATGGCAGGCTTCAACTGAGTTTTGAGGATGGCTTGTTCAGCGGAAGTCTCAATTTCATAAAATTTGACACTAAGACAATCGGAGAGCTTGTCAACAAAGGAGATTTTTGGGCCGAGCCAGCCTTGAGGGACGTGCAAGATGTCAAAGTCGAATATTCGACGCTATCAAGCTTACATATGGTTCTGCAAGACCCGGGATACCATTTTTCCTTGAACGAAAACGGAACCCTTGATGTGGAATTACCAAAAGAGAGATCCTTGTCACTGCATGTTTTAAGTAACAAGCCTGCAAAAACTGTAGCTAGGCCTCTATCTCTTCAAGATATTGTAAACACAGAACATAAAAACGTGCTTCTTCTAAGCGGCAGTCACCAAATCAACTTTGACCCTAACTTGCCGGCCTTTGAACGCATTCAAATCACTGGACCTTACAAAATAAATGGTGCTCCTGCTAGTTTGCAAGGGGCGTGTTCGCTGGCCAATCCGTGTGATATGGATTCCAAATTAGTATTCGCAGGCCCTCAAAAGAGGAGGGTTTCTATTGTACCTGAGATGCAGGTGCCTCAAAAATTCCATGAGCAGGTCGGCAGTGCGTATTTGCTTATATATTGGAAAGAACAAGATCTTTTCTTGCAGTTGACAAACGATGGGCTGATTCTTTTTGAGAATGAATTGGTGCCATATTTGCATAATGTTAAATTGAGTAAAAATATTTCATTTCCTATTATTGAGCCAGAGGTTGATTTGACGGGGCTTGCAGGAACCTTTGACATTTTTATGGGTGTTGCAACCAAGGAAGATCTGTCAGACCTTGTATACAACTGGTATGAGTTGGAGTTTAAGTAACAATCACTAACTAGTAGCAGGAGGGTAAGTTATGAGACAAATATGTGCGTGTATCATGATCATTTTTATCTCGATTATGTTATCGAATCGCAATGTTTTTGCCAGTTCGTGCGTTACCCAGCCTCCCTTTGGGGCCGGTAAGGTCCTGATAGATGCTGAAATTTTGATGTTGGATTACTCTTTGGATAAGGTGAGAGGTTTTAAAAGGCAGGATGATGGTACTTTTGAGGAATTTGCGATTGGTAATAGGAACATTGAACGATATGATTTTGTAGAGATTGCAGATGTTGATAACAGTGGGCCAGATGAAATAATAATTGCGGATGTAAGTGACGATCGTATTCATGTATATGATTCTTCCCTCCATGAAATCACCAGTTTTGATGCTGGCATTGAGCGCTATGATGATCTGGCAGCTGGTGATGTTGATGGCGACGGGCAGGTCGAAATAATTCTAGGCGATGCCAGTGATCCATCGGGAAAAAGCATAAGAATTTTTAATATAAATGGAAACGAGATTGGATGGATCAAGGTGGCAAATGGCTATGAACGATATGACAGGGTTAGTGCCGGCGACGTGGATGGGGACGGCGTTGACGAAATAGTTCACGGTGACGCATCTGACAACAACATCCATATTTACAAATGGAACGAGGGCATAGCTGGTAACTTCTCTGCCATAAATCAATTTCCTGTAGACTATTCCCGGGAAGATGAGATAGCTGTCAATGATGTGGACGGTGACGGATTTGATGAAATTATCTT
The DNA here is from genome assembly GCA_964459155.1 of uncultured Desulfobacterales bacterium. Classification (GTDB taxonomy): domain Bacteria; phylum Desulfobacterota; class Dissulfuribacteria; order Dissulfuribacterales; family JALVPX01; genus JALVPX01. Next base: position 60,062 of record CAYWKF010000001.1, on the reverse strand, counting down.
TGGCGAAGGTACAGATGGCAACGTACCTGAAAACGGCCACAGGTTGGTGGTGTATGATCTAGAAGGTAATATTGAGGCCAAGTCATTAGATATCCAATTTGAAAAAAGCGATTCGCTGGCTGCAGGTGACATAGACCTTGATGGTATAGCTGAGATTGTGGTGGGCAACAAGGATGACGGATTTCTATATGTCTACGAGGTTGGTAGGGATGGTAAAATTAGAGAACTGGCTTCCTTTGATGCGAATTACAAATATGAAGACTATGCGGCAGATATTGTAGTGGGAGATTTGGATGGCGGTTCTATAGTGGTTGGGGATCCAGTCTGTAAAGGGCAGCTCAATATAGATGACCAAGTTGTAGCCGTAATTAATGCCCCACCCAAGCATAATGGCGTTAACAATGAACCAGGAATATTCACAGCAGAGTATGAACACAGCCTGGAACAGGCAACTAGCAACACTTTGACAGCAGTCACCAACTTTTCTTTCACCATTGGTATGACCCAAAAAATAAAGCTAAAGGTTTTCGAGGCCGAGAACTCCTTGAGTTTCAAGTATGCTCAATCCTCTAAAGAACAAGTCGGAACCAAGGTTTCTATTAAAATTGGTGAAGGGGTCTCTGCTGATCAGCGAGACGCAAAGGTGTCGGTGACCACCATATATGATGTTTATGAATATCCAGTGCTGGACGATGATGGAAACCAGCAAATTGTTGACGGCAAACCTCAGTTCTTGGCAGTAAATATACCGGTCAGTATTGGGGTTCCAACACTAGGGTATTATGAATCTGATCTGCATACCTTGGGAGACATCGTTTCTTATCCAACTGCTACAACACAACTACTAAATTATCCTGGCACTTCGATCTATGACATGAATTTTGTTATCGGACCTGATCCCCGACAAGGTTACATCAAGAAAGAAGATTCACATTTCAATTCCAAGGAAGATACTCATGAATTAGGGATTGCTTGGAAGGCTTCAGCTGGTGCCATGGGCAGTAGCCTTAACCTCAGTGGCGACTATTCAAATAAGTTCATTACAACTCACAAATTTGAATTTACTGATACCACTTCATTGAAAATTGAATATTCTGGTGGGATTACAGACGAAGATAAATACTACACAGCCCATGCCGTGGCCTATTATGATTCAGAAGATGGCCACTTTGTGTTGGATTGGATGGTTCCTTCTTTTGGAAGCCACTATTCCAGATTAACGGGGCCGGCCATACCACTTCCCATCATATTGCCACCATTTAATATCAATATACCCACTTTTATGGCTATTTCTCTGCCCCTTCCCAGTGGAGGAAACGTTTTTGCATATGAAGCCAATGGTACCACTATCAGGGACAACGAGCCTGGTGATTGTCGTCCCATCGATTTTGGAAGTGAAAGCGGAATAATGGACATTACAGTGGATTTACCTTCATTTGACGATCCTGTTGACCTTTATTTTGGCATTTATGCACCGACGATAGAGCCGAATGATATACTGCTTGTCGTTGATAACGGAAGTCAGCTGGACAAAGTGTCAAATGGTCTAAGGCCATGGATTTCATTTACGTCTGGTAACATCCATCAATCTGTATTAGGGCGAATCCCAACGGCCCTTCTGCCGCCGGGCACATACTATTTTTATCTACTTGCGAGTCCAGCAAACAGTGATCCCTTGGTAAATTACTATCTATGGTGGACAACCTATGTAAAATAACTCAGTTTGTTGTTGATTAGCTTTGTTAAGGCACCCATCAGCAAAATCATGCTTTTGGGTGCCTTTACCAACTCACAGGTATCCTAACAATTTTTTTAGCTTTGTTTTTGAATAATAGATGTCCTTTTTCTCTGCCAAACAGGTAGAGATCCCGGCTCAAGGCAACATCCTGCCTGCAGTATTCTACTAATTTCTTAACCTTTCCTTGTTTCCACCACTTGAGAGCCAGAAGGCCATGGCCATTTTTTTGGGCATTCAAGGTGGTACGGGCCAGGTGATCCAGGCTCAAGCGGTAACCAAGAACTTTGTGGATATCTTCAAGCATGTCCAAAGTAGGAATCTTCTTAAAATCAAAGTTTGAATAACCTTGTAACACTTTGTAGTCAAAGCGCTTGATATTAAAGCCTATTACCATATCAAATTTGGTAAGGGTATCGATCAAATCTTCTACTTCCTCTTCAAAGAATTCGAGAAAAGCATCTTTATCTGAGTCATATATGACTCCGCAGCTCATGCGCATTAGGTCTGCCCTGTGCCATCCGCCGACTTCTTGGGCAGATAGTTGGGTTTCGAGATCGAATACTCCAAAGTGCAGATTCTTCTTTTTAAAAAATGGTGCGGATGTTTTGGGGCTCAAGCCGCTTTGAACACCTTTTTTTACTTTTTGTCTGGTGATGTTGCTGTTCTTGGTTATGCCCCTCAATAAAACAATGGCCGCTTCTTTGTCTATGGGTCTGTTGCCAGAGCCACATTTTGGGGAATGGACACATGAAGGGCAGCCCAATTCACATTGGCAGCCTTCTATGGCTTTCAGGGTCTGAATGATAAGTGCTTCAGCCTTGGTAAAAGTTTCTTGCGCCAGTCCCACACCTCCAGGTACGGCATCATAGACAAAGACTGCTGCTTGGCCAATTTGAGGATGCAAGGGTGTAGAGATACCACCCAAGTCATTCCTGTCTGTCATAACAAGAAGCGGCAGGATTCCAATTGCAGCATGTTCCAAGGCATGTATGCCTCCCATGAAATGAAGTCGTGCATCTTCTACGATACGTTGCAAATTCTTGGGTATGACTATCCAAACGCCCTCTGTTTCAAATATGAGAGGAGGGAGTTCCAAGGGCACGACCCCTAAAAACACCTGCCCACGCACCAGCCTTTTTTCATATCCGGTCACCTGGTCTGTTACCCTAATACGCCCAAAACCCATTCTAGTGCCAAGGACCTTTTTTTCTGCCACCACTTCCAGTATCTCGGTTTCTTTTTGGGCATGGGCCTTGGTGAAGTAATCAACTTTTTTGGCGGATACCCTCACCGTCTGGGAGGACAAATCCAGCTCTTCCACTACATATGGTACGGAATTGTGAAGATAAACAGCTCCAGGATGTGTTTCCCTATGGGCTCGGTAGCCATCGATAGAGCCTATCGTGACTTTTTTTGTGTCATCAATTATCTGAAATTGTTTGCCAGCACCCCTGAGATTCAAATTCCTTTGCGGATAACGCCTAGGCGAAAACAATTCGAGTCCATGCCTATCTTCCAACAATCGCCCTTCGGCCAGTAATTTGCGAATCGTGTCAGCAACTGCCGGTTCTGTAAAAGGCCTTTCAGCTTTTTTGATAGGGATTTCCGCTGCTGCACATACAAGATGAGATTTCATTATAGAGGGATTGAAAGGATTGAGTACAGCGGATTCGGGGGGACGCTTCAGGAACTCTTCAGGGTTTCTCATAAAATATTGATCCAAGGCATCTTGCTGCGCTATTAGAATTATGGCTGAATCCTGCATCTTTCTGCCAACTCTTCCACCGCGCTGCCAGGTAGCCATCATAGTGCCCGGATAACCCACGAGTATGCATATATCCAAGTTGCCGATATCTATGCCAAGTTCAAGAGCACTAGTTGAGACCACAGCCAGTAGGTCTCCTGATGCCAATTTTTCCTCTATCTCCCGCCGCTCTTCTGGAAGATAGCCTGCTCTGTATGCACTGATTTTGCTTTTTATCGCCTCTTTCTGGTCACTTGCCCACAGGCTGATAAGCTCTGTCATCTTACGGGACTGGGTATAAACAATTGTCCTTAAACCTCTGGAGATTGCAGCCTTGATGAGAAGAATGGCGGCGTGCGCAGGGCTGGCACTGGGGTTGAGGAAAAGCAGATGCTGCCTTCCTTTTGGTGCACCGCTTTCGTTGATCTCTTCCACCTCCACATCAGCCAGGGTTGAGGCAAGATCTGAAGGATTTCCAATGGTTGCGGAACAAAAAATGTAACTCAATTTGTTGCCGTAATAGTCTGCAATTCTGTTAAGTCGCCTGAATACCCAGCTCATATGCGAACCAAGTACACCTCTGTAGGTGTGGACTTCGTCCACCACTACGTAACGGAGACCTTGCCATAATGCAGACCAGGAATGATGATAGGCAAGAAGCGAAAGATTGAGCATTTCAGGATTGGTGAGTATTACATTTGGCATTAAGTCCCGGATCTTTCTGCGTTTGTAAGGTGACGTGTCCCCGTCATATATGGCAGCTGTGGGTGCAACATCTGAAGGAAGGGCCGAGGCAAGCTTGTTGAAGGTGCGAAGCTGATCCTGGGCAAGGGCTTTAAGTGGAAAGAGGTAGAGTGCCTTGCAAGAAGGGTCTGCAACCATGGCCTCCAATATAGGGATGTTGTAAATAAGACTCTTTCCGCTGGCTGTAGGTGTGGCAACCACCACGTTTTTTCCTCTTCTGATCAGGTCTATGGCCTTAACCTGATGGCTGTAGAAATTGGATATGCCTTGTTCTAACAGCAGGGATTCAATTTCGGGTCGAAGTGCAGGAGTGATTTGGCTGAAACAAGGCCCCTTTGATGGAAATGTGGCATGAAAGACTACTTGATCTCCAAGGATGTCTGATCTCTTGAGGGAAGAGATATATTCTTTAATCTGGCTTGCTTCAGGCCTATTAGCTCCCATGTCTTGGTGGTTGCATCAAAATGAAGTTTTCTATTTATACAATGTGATTGCATAAAAGCATACCCGGCCCTTTAAAAAAATGGGCTGCTCTGTGAAAAATTTAATTTTCAAGAATGTTGGATGGATGGCTACAAAAGTGCAGCTACAAAATTACGAATGGAGAAGGCCATGAAGTGTAAAATGTTACAATGCATGAGCAGGGGCTTAAGTGTTAACGATTGTCTCTGTTTGGCCCCTGCCCGCTATAAACTTTTTTGAAGTTTTTCAATATTTTTAAGTTGAGCCTTATAATATTTTAAACATTTTTTAATAAATTTAGCCCGGTTTCTGGGTTTCGTGAGGTCTTCTCGTTCCACCGGGGCATCCCAACATGCTAGCAGGACTAACTTTGGCGGAAGCTTCATTTCAATGAGCGTTTTGATTTTCGCCTCATAATAATCTTTTAGTGCCTGGTAACGCATTTTTTTGCTGTTATGCAGGCAGACGACTGGTCCTTTTTTAATTGCAGCATGATTGTGCATCTTATTCACCTCACTTTTTATTGATTTGTTGCCAGAGAAATACTGCAAAAAAAAGGCCAACTTTTGGATGGCCATGATCGGATGACAGGGTCTATTCATGGCGGGCAATTTCAATGACGAAAAGATTACAAGGAATATAGAAAAAGGGGGTTGGCACGTGGAGCAGCCAAGGAGTCAAGCATCAGTTCCTTCACACCTTCAGCCTGTGGATCTCAATTCGCATCGCCGTTATAAGACTGTTATAAGCAGGCTTGAATCCATTCCGCCTTTGCCGGCTTCGGCACAGACAGTCTTATCCATCTTATCAAAAGATCCAAAAGACATAGTAGAATTGGAGCAAGCCATAAGGCATGACCCATCCTTGGCGTCACAGCTTCTCAAAATGGCCAATTGCGCTTTGTACGCACCCAGGGTTGAGATAGACACGGTTCATAGGGCCATAGTTTTTCTTGGTTTGAGCGAGGTGTGCAATCTTGCCCTTGGCCTTTCAATTTTGGGTGTTTTCCGCGGCAGTTATGCACGGCCGGGCTTGAAGGCTAGAGACTTTTGGATTCACTCGGTTGCCACTGGCATTTTGGCACGTATGATTGCCTTGGAATTAGAGGAAGAGGACACTGAAATATTTTTTACCGCAGGTTTGCTGCATGACCTGGGTAGAATGGCCATGTGCACGTGTCTTAAAAAGGAATGGGAAGATGTGGTGCACACCGCGCAAGAGGCTGAAAAACCTTTGACCTGGGCAGAACGCCGGGTAGGAGTTTCACATACGGTGATTGGGGCATGGCTGGCCAAGACTTGGAATTTGCCGGACATATTTATTAAAGCCATTTTCTCACACCATTTGGGGCCAAAACATCCAAAATTCAATCATGTTGGAGCAGTAGTCCAACTGGCTGACTACTTAGCACATGTAAGCGGCATGGGACTTTTGACAGCACCTAGTCCTATAAAATCCAAAATTGTCTATTATCTTGGCCTCAGTGAAGAATTTGTGGAATATATGGTGGAGCAGCTTACGGAAATGGAGGATATAACAGAAAGTGTTGCGGACATGATGCTTCTTTTTGGGGCATGATAAGGGGTTGACAGTTAAGGGGGCTGCACTTATTATTTTGTGCCGAAGATGCGGGAATAACTCAGTGGTAGAGTGCAACCTTGCCAAGGTTGAAGTCGCGGGTTCGAATCCCGTTTCCCGCTCCAAGCAAGTTTAAAAAGGGCAGCGACAGCTGCCTTTTTTTTTAGTAAATTATCCCTTCATGGGTCCCTTGTTCCTAATTATTTTACTATTTATGGGTATTTCTTTACCCATTCATGGGTATGCTGCTACCCAATATTTGACCACAACCGAAATCCCCAAGACCTTTTCAGGTCAAGTGGACATGTGTCTTGCCTGTCATTTTGAAGAGCCAGACAAGGCCCATGGCAGACGAGTGTTGGGCTGCTTTGAGTGCCATCTGGGCAATCCTCTTTCAGGAATAAAAGAGACAGCCCATCAAGGCATGGTTAAAAATCCTGGGGAATTGTTTGTTGCTCCCAAAACGTGTGGTCAAACAGGATGCCATGTCAATGAGGTCAACTGGGTGAAAAACTCGCTGATGGCCACTAACAGGGGCATTATTTCGACTTTGAGATATTATTGGGGAGAAGCGACTGACCAGAATGAAAATATAACGACATGGCTCATAAGGCAAAAAGGCCTCGATTCTCCAGCCATTGATTATTTCAGAAAGATGTGCGGAAGCTGCCATTTAGGCCTTGAAAAAGGGCTCTTGCCAGATTTTCTGTCCCAGAAGGGAGGTGGATGCACTGCGTGTCATAACTCTTCTCTAGAAGGCGTTGGCAAGGAAAAAAAACATGCACAAATTACAAAATTTGTGCCCATGAAAAATTGCGTGAAATGCCACAATCGAAGCGGACGAATAGGCTTGTCCTATCAAGGTATGTACGAAACAGAAGGTTATGGCACGCCTTTTATAGAGGCAGAGTTGGCGCCCTATCAGTTGGAAGACGGGCGTTTTTATCTGCCCATGAGACCTGATGTTCACCATTCAAAAGGGCTCATATGTATTGATTGCCATACCCAAAAAGAGGTTATGGGAGATGGCCACATGAAGGCACACATCGAAGAGCAGCTGGAAATTGAATGCACAACTTGTCACCAGAACAGAAAGGCTCTTGTTGATTTGGCAAAAAGGGATGGTTTGCTTCATCCATACAGCGGGAAGGCTGATACATCAAAGAAACCATTATCTAAAATTGACATAAGGGAAATCGAAAATGGTCGCATAGTGTTGATGGGAAAGGCAGACAAAAAGCCGCATCCATTGAGGCCGCCTAAGCCTGGGCAATGCAACACAGGGGTGCATTCAAGGCTTTCTTGCCAGGCCTGCCATGCCACATGGGTTCCGCAGTGTTACGGCTGTCATGTGAGAGCGGACAAGAGTGAAAAACAGCTCGACAAATTGAACGGGCAGATGACCTTTGGCAATTGGACGGAGTTCAGGAGTTTCATACGTTATGAAAGGCCTGTGCTCGGGGTCAGGCAAGTAGGTGGCCCGGGAAAGGAGAGCAGCAAGATAGTGATTCTTGTTCCAGGCTGAGAAGACTTCGTTTCCTTTCTGGATGAAAAGGGGAGATGGAAAAGGAATTTTACCAGGCTTACAACAGCATCCATGGATCCGCATACTACCCAAAAGAAAGGACGCAGCTGCAACGATTGCCACAAGGCTTCCAAGACCGTGGGGCTGGGGCAAGGCTCCATTGTTTTCAGGAGCGATAAATTTGGATTTGTGCCAGCTTTGTCTAATAATCCACTCCAGCTCGGCATAAAAAATCCGCTTGATAGTGTAACGGACATTGATGGGAATTTGCTGGTCAATGTTTCCCGGCCAAACTTGCGCCCTTTTTCAAAAAATGAAATTTCAAAAATTTTGGAGGTAGGCCTATGTCTTACGTGTCACCAAGACACCAATGACCAGATCATGGCGACATGGCTTCAGAAAGGCATCAAACCGCAAGTTTGCTCGCCGTTTAAAAGATTCATTCATAATCTTTTTATTTCTTCCGAAAAGTATTAAAAGCGTTCTGTAAGATCATGGGTGAATTAAACAAAAAATATATAAAACCTGAGGCAGATGAGGTGGCAGTGACCGTTACCGAGGTTGCCAGAGCTGCGCTCAAGGATATCGTCTGTAAACGCATGCTCCCCTTGCCCCATGTATACGAAGAAGTCTTTTGGAGTGTAGTCAAAAAAAATGGTTACGATGATTTGATGACTCATATTCATCTGCCTTCCATGCCTACATCCATGGTTGAAGAATTCCTACAGCAGACTGAAGAAGTTCTCGATGGGGTTCAAGTGACTATGGATTCTTTTTTTACAGGCACCAAGGATCACATTGCTGGTATAAGTGACACAATCGAAGGGATTGAGGGAGAGTTTCCTTCAGATTCTGAAATGGGGCGCAAGATCAAGATGTTGATCCACTACAATCAGTCCCTTCAAAAAGAGGCTGCTCAAGCTCAGGAAAAACTAAAAGACCAGGCATCGGTCATTCAAGATCTCCGCCAAAAATTGAGAATCGATCCACTAACGGAGCTTTTGAACAGAAGGGCGTTAGAAGCTGATCTAAAGAAAGAGATGGCCCGTTCGCGACGATATTCATTTCCTTTGTCCGTCATCATGGCTGATATTGATTTTTTCAAAAATATCAACGACTCCTTGGGCCATAGGGTCGGCGACCGGGTTTTACAGAAATTGGCAGAGATTTTAAAGAAAGGCGTTCGGGAGGTGGACCTGCTGTACCGTTACGGAGGAGAGGAGTTCGTAATAATCCTGCCACATACACCATGTGAATCAGCCGCAAAACTGGCAGAAAGGCTACGCCAAAAAATAAAAAAGTACATATTTACAATACCAAAAGAGGATACCAAATTTAGCGTTACAGTCTCTTTTGGCGTTACTTCCGTTCAGGACGGGGATGATATTGACGGACTGCTTTCAAGGGCGGATACAGCCCTCTATGAAGCAAAATCCAAAGGCAGGGATCAAGTTGTCTCTGCCTGCATAAGCTGAGATATAACTCTCGTCTTCTTTAGAAGGCACTTTATCTGGTGCCTTGACTCCAATCCTTTCGTGTAGTAGCTAATTTCGATTTGTTAACAGATAAAATTATCAGCGAAAGAGACTTGTCATGGCTTTAGTAATCCCTTTTTGCGGTATGCATTACAACGAAGAATTGCTGAAAAGAGAAGCGGAAAAGCTGCTGGCTCCGCCTTATGACGTAGTAACAACTTCCTTACGGGACAAGATAGCTTCATCTAGTCCATACAATATCTTTAATCTTGAGCTGCCAAAGGGTGATGGTGACAAATACAAAAAGGCAGCCCAACTGCTCGAAAAGTGGAAGACGTCTGGTGTTATTGTACAAGATGAACAATGCTCTGTGTATCCCTATACGATTGAATTTGAGCACCACGGTTCACTGTTGAAAAGACGAGGTTTTATAGCCCTCGTGCGATTAGAACCTTGGGAAAGCCGTGTAATAAGGCCCCACGAACAGACCTTCGAGCAGGTTACCAGTGACCGCCTTTCACTGTTCAAAGCCACAAAGGCACAGTTTAGCCAGGTGTTTCTCCTTTATAGACAAAATGACCAGGTAAAACGCATAATTTCACAGGCACCTAAGAGTACTTTGGTGTCAGTTAAAGATCCACTTGGAAACCAACACATGCTAGAGAGAATAATCGACCCAGAAGCCCTCCGTCAGCTCACCATGGCACTGAAAGATACAGTAATGTATATAGCTGACGGGCACCACCGCTACACAACCGCCTTGGCCTACAAGAAACTGATGGAAAAAGAGAAAGGCGCTTCACCCTTTAGCGGAAGCAATTTTTTAATGGCCTATTTCGTAGATTCATCGGACGAGGGCTTGGTGGTTTTGCCAACCCACAGGATATTCCCTTTGCCTCCAAAATTGGAATGGAATGCGCTTTTGAACAAGGCAAAGGAATACTTTGAATTCGAGGACTTAGAATTTGAGGATTTGGTGTCTCCTGTGGTCCTTGCAAGGGAAATTGAAAAGAGGCTCGCTCAGGCAGAAGGCAGACATGGTTTTGGAGTAGTAGCGCAAGGGGGGGCTTATGTTTCCATTTGGTGGCTGAAAGAGGGTGCTTGCAGCCTAAGAAAAGAACACGCCTTGGAGCTTGCTAAACTCGATGTAGTTGTGCTCAGAAAATGCGTCGTGGAAACCCTGTTGGATATCCAGCCTGGTAATCTGAAAGCGGGTGAAAATGTGCGCTATGAACCTGATGGAAAAAAGGCCTTGAAAGAACTGCAGGATGATGAAGTGCTGTTTTATCTTAGGCCAACACCGGTAGAGCAGGTACTGGACGTGTCTGATGCAGGGCTTACCCTTCCGCACAAGTCAACTTTTTTCTATCCGAAGATATTGACCGGTTTGGTCTTGAATGACTTGGAAAAGGATGCTCCAGAATTGATAAGGGACCTCATCTGCTAGACAAGGTCCCTGTTATTGTCGTTCCGTGACTGTTTAGTCCAAGAAATATTTGAGCTGATCACGCCTGCTTGAATGTCTCAGGCGGTTCAAGGCCTTTTTCTCTATCTGGCGTATTCTCTCTCTGGAAACATTGAACCGTCTGCCAATCTCCTCCAAGGTGTATTCGCTATCTTCGCCAATTCCAAAACGCAGCCGAATTATCTTTTCTTCTCTAGGGCTTAGAGTGGCCAAGATACTCTTAATCCGCTCAGTAAGCTCCCGGTCCTTGACTGTTTCATAAGGAGAGACTGCGTCCTTATTTTCAATGAAATCACCAAGGGTAGAGTCTTCGTCTCCAACTGGTGTTTCCAGAGAGACTGGTTCCCGTGAGGCCTCCAGGATGGAAAGAATCTTTTCCATGGGCAGGCCAGTCCTTTCTGATATCTCAGCAGGTGTGGGCTCCCTGCCCAACTCTTTCAGTAGGGCATAGAAGGCCTTGAAGAACTGGCTGCGCAGTTCAAGAAAGTGCACTGGCAGTCTGATAGTCCTGGTCTTGTCCAGTATAGCCCTGGTAATGGCCTGGCGTATCCACCAGCTTGCATAGGTAGAGAATTTGTTGCCTTTGCTGTAATCAAATCTAAACACAGCGCGCATGAGCCCCAGGTTGCCTTCTTGTATTAGATCTGCCAAAGAGAGTCCTTGGTGCATATATCTTTTGGCAATGCTCACGACTAACCTGAGGTTGGCATTGATCATCTGATCCTTTGCCCTTTCAATACTTAGTTCGTGCTGACGCACTAGGCCAATAAGAGTTTCCAGCTCAGGGGCATCCGTATGAGCGCTGCAGATCTCCTTTACTGTTTTTACCATGTAATTGAGCTGCTGCTTCTTTGGTTTCAGGCTCGGGTCGCGCCTCTTCCATGCCCGTATCTGTTCGCGCAGCTCTTCCAGCTCAGGCAAGGATGAGGGATGATCCATGATGGCCTGAACTATGCCGTAAAAGCCGTTTCTGATTGCCTTGCTGAGCTCCTCTTCTTGCTCTGGCGTGAGCAGCTCATAGCGGCCCATCTCTCTGAGGTAGGTTGTGGTGATTTCTTCCGAGTCTGTGTAGCCGCCTGCATCCACTGCCACCGTGGGGGTTTCTTCAGATTTGGCCTTTTCAACCCCTTCCTTTTTGACTCCCTCTGTAAATGCAAGAGCCTTGCCCAGCAGCTCCATGTCAACAGCTGCTGCTTCATCTGCACCACTGCTGATTTCGATGTTGTTTTGGCACAGCATCTCAAAAACTTCTTCCAGTTTTTGCGGATCTTTTATATCCTCTGGAAGAATGTCATTGAGTGCCTCATAGGTAAGAGTGCCTTCCTGGCTTGCAGCCAAAAGCCTGTCCAGGTAGTTTTCTTCTGCAGGTTTCTTTTTGGTTGCCTTTTTTGTCATGGTTTTTACAACTGCCATAATTTGTTTTATGTTTTATTCAAGTTTACCGTCTGACCAGTTTTGTTACCAATCAAATACTCTACATTAACCCTATTTTTTTGAAAGGGCAAGATAAATTTGTGTTGAATGATAAATTCCTTACGCACCTCAAAAGATGAGGCTGATTCCAAAAATGTCAAGGATCTAGGCACCGTTCCGCTATTTTTGGCGCCTATGGCTGGTCTTACCCACGCAGCTTTCCGTCAATTGATAGCTGAGCTTGGTGGCTGTTCGCTCTTTTATACAGAAATGCTCAATTCGAGAATAGTAGCAAATCGGTCCATAAAGGATGACGTCTATTTAAAGAAAGGATGTGTAGACCGGCCCTTGGTGGCACAGTTGGTAGGCAACGACCCAGCTACCATGGCTAGAGCGGCTGTTTTGCTCAAAAAGGATGGTTTTGACGGCATTGATATAAACATGGGGTGTTCTAGAAAGGCCGTTACTAAACATGGATGGGGAGCTGCACTGCTTTGCGATACCGGGCAGGCTTTGGATGTCGTAAAAAGTGTGCGGGATGCAGTCCATGGCTTTTTGTCTGTTAAGCTTCGCTCCATGGAGTCTCACAATGAAAGAAAACTCATAGATTTTTGCTTCAGTCTTGAAGAAAACGGGGTGGATGTCGTAGTTGTTCATCCAAGAACCCCGGAAGATGGTTTCAAGAGGCCCGCTATTTGGAGAGAAATCAAAAGGGTGGTGCAAGAACTGAGTATACCAGTGGTTGGAAATGGTGATGTCATGACTGCACAGGACGTTCTACGAATGCGGGAAGAAACGGGCTGTTCAGGTGTGATGATAGGAAGGGCGGCTGTGATACGGCCTTGGATATTTTGGGAATGTGTTAATGGCTCGAAATGGAAAGGGGATGTACTGGACATTTTAGAACAGGCAGCCTCTTTGTTTACGTTCTATTTGCCCCCAGAGCTTCAGGCAAGACGTTATGTCGATTTCTGTAACTGGATTTTACGAAATTATGCCTTTTACCACCATATGTTAAAAGGGCTTTTTTCATTGAAAACCATTAAAGAGTGTTTAGATTTTTTGAAACAGGAATTAGGATCTGCATCAGGTTCTTTGGTGGAAAGGCCCTTTGTGGGAAGATTGTAGCAAGCTTTATAAAGTTGAAGGTGAACCATGATTAAGAAGGATCTTTACGAGGTGTTGGGGGTTTCGCCAGACGCCACTAAAGATGAGATCAAAAAGGCCTATAGGAAATTAGCGAGAAAATATCATCCCGACGTCAATCCAGGAGATGCAGAGGCTGAAGCCAAATTCAAGGAGATAAGTGAAGCGTACGAGATTCTCAGCAATGATGAAAAACGGAAAGAATATGATCAGCTGAGGCGGGCTGCATCCTCGGCATCCTTTAAGACACCTGGCGGAGAAACCGCCTACGATTTTACAAATTTTGAAAGCAGGTTCGGGGCTGATTTGAGTTCTATATTTGAGGACTTATTTGGTTTTGAATCCGGTGCCAGGTACCATGGTCCCATTAAAGGCGAAGATTTATTCTACAGAATGGAGGTTGATTTCAAAGATGCGGCCCTTGGCAGAGAGGTGGAAATTTCGATTCCCAAAGAAGGAATATGCCCTGCATGCATGGGCCAAGGGGTGGATAGCAGCGGAAAGGCTGCACCGTGTCCATTGTGTAAAGGAGAAGGTAAACGCTTTGTGAGAAAGGGCACTGGGCAAGTTTTGGAGACATGCCCTCGTTGCGGCGGAAGTGGCAAGGCTGGTGTCCAGCTGTGCCAGCAATGCGGGGGCACTGGAACTTTTCATACCATGGAGAAACTCAGGGTCAAGATTCCAAAAGGGGCTGATACTGGAACGACCATCAGGCTTAAAGGAAAAGGCGGCCCTGGCATAAATGGGGGGCCTCCTGGGGATCTTTACATAGAGTTGCTTGTGCGCCCAGATCCTTTATTCAGACGTGAAGGAAGGGATTTGTATATCAAGGCCGTGGTACCACTTGTAGATGCGGTTCTTGGTGGAAAAATAGAGGTGCCCACCCTGGAAGGAAGGGTCAAAGTCACAATCCCGCCTGGAACCCAGTGCGGGCAAAAACTACGTCTCAAGGGTAAAGGGATAGAAGACGCAGTTGGGCGCAGGGGGGATGCCTTTGTGGAAGTGCAGGTAGAAATCCCCAAGAGATTGCCAGCCAAGGCGAAAAAACTCTTTGAAGAATTGAAAACTATCCTAAAATAATAGAAAAATCTCTTTATCCTTCCTTGCGTTCCAGAAATTGAAAAATGCTCATGAGTTGCAGCAAAGTCATTTTTGTGCAAAAATAAAAATTTTGCGGCAATATTAAAACAGGTTTGTTGGATAGTGGAGGTAACAACAAGACATGGAAAGAACACCAATAACGAAAGAAGGTTATGAGCGCCTTAAAAAGGAGTTGGAAAACCTTGAAAGAGTAGAAAGGTACAAGGTGATCAAAGCTATTGAAGAGGCCAGGGCACATGGCGATCTTTCGGAAAATGCCGAATATCATGCTGCTAAGGAACGCCAAGGCCATGTAGAGGCAAGGATTCAATATCTCAAGTCGAAGTTGGCCAGTGCCGAGGTAATAGATTGTTCAACGCAAAAATCAGACCGGGTGGTCTTTGGCGTACGTGTTAAATTGGAAAATATCGATACAGGGGAACAGGTGGTATACAGGCTGGTAGGACCGGATGAGTCAGATGTGAAAGAAGGGCGCATTTCGGTGACTTCTCCCTTAGGAAGAGCCTTGATTGGGAAATATGAAAATGACGAGGTGGAAATCCAGACCCCTGCAGGTACCCGTGCTTACGAAATATTGGAAATTTTCGTGTGATCAGGTCTTACGAAACCATTTCATCCCACCCAATTGGCACACAAAAAACAGGGCACGGCAGTAATCGCACTACTTTCTCTACTGTGCTGCCAAAAAATATTTCATCTATTTGACCACTGCCCTGGCTTCCGTAGCCACCCATTAAAAGAATGTCTGCTTCGAGTTCTCTCGCCTTTATAGCAATTTCCTGAAACGGGGGGCCATAGGAAACCAGGGTTTCCTTTACATATTTGCCGTTTCCGTTTTCCTGCAGGAATTTTCTGAATTTTTGTCTTGCCTGGTTGGTCATACGTTCCCTGACTTTTTCCACTGGCTCTTTATTGTACTCAGCTATTCTGTGAGCGACCCGTGAATCAACAACATGCACCAAAACTAATTCGGCACCCCAAACAGGAGCCAGTTTCTGTGCATAACGCAGGGCAGACCTCGCGCAATCTGAGAAATCGACAGGTACTACTACCAGAGAGATATCCATGTTGTACTCCCATCAGCGTGGATGATTTTTGGTTATTTGGGGTTGAATCGAATGATAAAGAAATCTTTACCGTTTTAAATTATCATATGGTGGCTTTTTTGTCACTATCAGAAGGGACCATCCCTCAGCTTCCTTTTGCATTATCACCTCGTCCATGCCTATCTTGGCCAAATCCATTGTCAGGCCTTTTGCTTGGTGGGGACTAATGCCGCTCAATATGAAGATTGTGTCCTCATGACATAAATGGCCTATTGATGTTACAACCGAATTGATCACTGATGGGATGAGATTGGCTAGAACAATATCAAACGGGCCCAGGCTGTTTACCTCGTTGATATCTCGAGCCACCTTGACCTTGCCGTCCATATTGTTAGTCTTGATATTTTTTCTGGCAACCCCAAGGGCTTCATCAGAAATATCTATTCCTACGGCGAAGGAGGCACCAAGCTTTACAGACGCAATTGCCAAAATAGCGGTGCCCGTGCCAATGTCCAATACTTTTTTGAGCTTCAGCAAACCTTGATCTTGAAGAAGTAGCAACCCTTCCAGACAAAGTTTGGTTGTTGGATGGTTTCCAGCACCAAAAGCCCAGCCAGATTCAATTGTTATTGCAGGTTCCTGTGGGTAATTATCTCTGCTAGCATAGGGCACAATGTTGAGCCTGCCACCGATCTGCAGCAGTGCTCCTAGTTGCTCTTTTGTTTGTTCGGAACGTATTTCAAACTCAATCCCAAGGGTGTCTAACGAGTATCGATTTTCCAACTGATGCAACGAGTCCCGGAAACAGCTGATAATTTCATCCCACTTGGTGGCCGGTTCGCAGAATTTTATTTTGAGGCCATCATCGGTTTTCAGAAGACACGGTTCGTTGCATACCCGCAAGCACGCGGGCAGAAAGACCTGTTCAAAGCAGCGAAGCTTTTGGGGTGAAGCTTTAATTTCAATAACAAGTCCGCTTTTTGCCAAGAGAGGGCCTATGTTTTCTTCAATCGTCTGCACCTGATGCCCTGTTTTCCATTGAGGCCTTGAAGCGTTCTATCTTACTTTTGAGGGCAGGGCCATCTTTTTGGATGTCACCAAACTCTTCGAGTCTATAGGCATTTTCAAGATTATTGTATTGCAGAAGCAACTGGGCATAAGTAGCAAGTAAAAACCGGTCTTCATGATCAATGTGCTGATCCAACCAGTCGAGATCCTTGCGTATAGGCTCGAGCAGTGCCCTGGCCTTGGCACGTTCTTCTTCTAGCTTTTCACGTGCTTTTTTCATGGCAATTACGCCCTGTTCCCTGGCTTTTTTTGCCAGAAAAGAGGCTTTTTTGTATGCTTGTTTTTTAGCATAGTCTTTGGACCTGCTAAAAAGCTTCAGTGCTTGTTGCCAATCAGGTGGAGCATACCGGGGCGCCCCAGCGAGTTCCGCCTTTCGTAAGAGTTGCCAAGTTGCGGATTCGGCTTCTTTCCATTTTCTGTAGGCCTTTATTTTTGGGGCCTTTTCACGAATTTTTTCCAGTTTCTCTTCAAGGCTCTTGGTCAATTTTTGAGGCGAAGGAAGGGTAAAAGCAGTGAGAAATGGATAAAAAAAACAGACCAATACTACAAGGCCGGCAAAGGATAGACGATGTGAGCGGATAAACTTCATATTACGGTTTAGAGTCACGAGTTTATGTTTGCTGTTATGTGGTCCCTAATCCATTTTCCATCCCACCATTCCACTGGGTTTACGAATATACCATTAACAACCATGCCATAGTGGAGATGATCCCCACCAGCCAGGCCCGTGGAGCCTGTGTTACCAATAATGGCGCCTTTAGTCACCATTTCTCCCTTTTCAGCGGTCATCTCACTCAAATGAGAATACATTGAGTAAAGGCCTAACCCATGATCTATGATGATGGTGTTGCCGTAAATTCCTAAGGAATCCGCAAAGACGACTTTTCCATGGTTGGCAGCCATGACTTTGGCATGTCTTCTGCTGGCTAAATCCACACCCATATGGAATTGACGGTCAATTTTTTTCCCTTTGTAATAATAATAGCGCTCGTCAGCAAAGTTCGCCCTGGAAGCTGATCCTGGGAGCCTTTTAAAGGCTCCTTCCCAATGGCGTTCGGGCGTGATCCGGCTGCATATGGCCTTTATTTCCTCACCATTTTTTCTTCTAAGCTCCCTGTTGACCTTCAAAAAGGTATCTAAGAGAGTGGCTCCCTTCACCCATGGATAATTCATTTCGAAATAGGGCATCTTTCGTTCAAGGAAGTTGTCAGAAATATTGATCCGGTCCCTTTTAGGACGCTTATAAAATATTTTATGGGGTATTCCCATCCTTGATATATTTCCGGCCTCGTCAACTGCCTCAATAAGAAATTTTTTCACACGCTGTTTGTCGAAAGGTAAGGCGATCAAAGATATATAGGCATTTTTTCTTCCGCTTGGATGGGAGATGCCGGGGAAAAATAGGTCATCAATCAACACTCCGGTCTTCACGGCTGGTTCATTGAGTTTGTAGGAAACAAGGCCTGCTCCTCCTGATCTAATATTGTGTACAAGGCTTTTTAGCGCGATACGAGGCGGTGAAAAGTCTACAATCACTTCTTGTTCAAAAGTGGCTTCATTTCCCTTGAGCACATTTCTGAAAGACGAATCTCTTACAGAGACCAAGAGTTTTGCTGGTCCTTCTTTGAGGCCAAGCTCTTGAGCCTTTATGACCCATTTTTCCTGGACATCCCTGACTCCGGAACCAAGCCACCACTGGGCGGATGTGTACCTTCTGGGGGGGATAGCAAATTTTTTTCCATTTTGCTCGAGAATAGGCACGATCTCCTTTATTCCGCTTCGGTTGTCTGAGGCTTTTAGGCGGATTTCTGATACCTTGCCCACAACTTTTGGCATGGATACGGGTACAATTTGAGGTGGGGTTCCTTCAAGTAGCATATATGATAAGAAGCCACCTCCCAAAATAAGAATCATCGTGAACGACAATAGGAGAAGCCGAATGATCTTTTTCATGTCTCTATGATCCTTCCATTGAATTGATTCATGGCAATATCAATGCCTTTTCTTAGAATGGTAATGATCGCTTCTGTTGAAGTTTTTATGATCTTTTCCAGTAATTCCCGTTCCTGCCTACTAAATGGCGACAATACATAATTTTCTACAGGAATTTCATTTTGAGGCCGCCCAATTCCGATTCTCAACCTTGGGAAATTTTGTGTACCAACGTGCGCGATTATGGATCTGATGCCGTTGTGGCCACCGGCTCCGCCTTTTTTGACAATACGTATTCTGCCAAGGGGCAGATCCAAGTCATCGTGAACAACCAAAACATCTTCTGGCTTACTTTTATAGAAATCGAGTATAGCCTTCACTGCCTCACCGCTATTATTCATGAAGGTAAGCGGTTTTACCAACAATACTTTTGAATGATCAATAGTGCCAGTGGCCGTTTCAGACTTAAAGGATTTTTTACCAGAATGGAACCGCAAATGATATGCTTCTGCCAGGTGATCAACTACGATAAAACCAATGTTGTGGCGGGTTTTTTCATATTTGGGGCCTGGATTTCCCAGGCCCACGATTATCTTGTCAAACATGGATGCGGCATGCGCCTGTGCGCCAGGAGCTAGCCTGCCTCTTCTTCGGAACCCTTTTCTTCCGCCTCAGCAGCAGCCTCTTCAGCAGCTTCAGCGGCTTCTTCTGCGGCTTCAAGTTCTTCGGCTTCAGTTGGCGCAGCTCCAACCACAGTAATGATGGTGGTTTCAGGATCGTCCGTGATAGTTACCCCTTCAGGAGGTGTTAGGTCAGACACGTGCAAGGCGTCACCAATGCCTAGATCACTGACATCCACCTCGATAACATTGGGTATTGCCATGGGCAGACAGGAGACCTCCACGGTTCTTTGCAGAAACTCCATGGTTCCTCCTTCATCGACCCCCTTGGCCTTTCCTTTTGCTGCAATGGGTACCTCAACTGTAACAGGCTCATCCATGAAGATTTCGTAAAAATCTATATGCTGAACCTGGTCGTTGACTGGATGCAATTGCAAGTCTTTGATCATTGCCAGTTTTTGAATGGAATTTCCGTTGTCCTTGATATTCATGGTGATCAACATCTGCTCTCCTTTGGCCAAAAAGAGCAACCTGTTGAATTCAAACATGTTTACAGATAAAGGAATAGGTTCTGTCTTTGACCCATAAATTACGCCTGGAATCCGGCCGCTGCGGCGCAGTTTACGGGCAACCCCCTTTCCTGTTTCATTTCTTATAGAGGCTTCTATTTCTACCTGTTTCATGATCTGATCTCCCTTTGGATGTCTATCATATAAAAAGTGAACTCACTGAATCGTCATCGTGAATACGGCGTATGGCTTCTCCCAACAATTCTGAGACTGAGAGCACTTTTATCTTATCGAGTTTTGCTGCTTCTGGTGACAATGGTATGGTGTTGGTTACAACGAGCGTCTTCAATGCAGAGTTTCTGATGCGTTCTACTGCTGGACCAGACAAGACAGGGTGGGTGGCACAGCCGTGCACTTCCAGTGCTCCGTGCTCAACCAGGGCATCGGCAGCTTTACACAAAGTGCCTGCGGTGTCCACCATGTCATCCAATATGATGGCTGTTTTGCCTTTTACGTCCCCAATTATGTGCATAACCTGCGATTCATTTGGCTTGTCACGCCTCTTGTCTATTATGGCAAGGCCAGCCCCCAGACGTTTGGCAAAGGCCCTGGTACGCTCAACACCTCCGGCATCTGGTGAAACCATCACCACATCGTGGTTCATATGACCGCTCAAATATTTTATCAGCACTGGAGCTGCAAATAGATGATCGACTGGAATGCTGAAAAAGCCCTGAATCTGGCCAGCATGAAGATCCATGGCCAGAACCCTTCTTATACCCGAAACAGTGATTATGTCAGCCACGAGTTTTGCCGAAATAGGCACCCTGGGCGCTGCCTTTCTGTCTTGACGCGCATAACCATAATATGGAACCACGGCAGTTATCCTTCTGGCAGAGGCTCTTCTCAAGGCGTCAGCCATTATAAGCAGTTCCATGAGATTGTGATTCACAGGGGGGCATGTGGGCTGAATAATAAACACATCCGTGCCCCTTACGTTTTCCCCTATTTCAACAAAGATTTCGCCGTCGCTGAATGTGCGGACCGAAGCGCGGCCTAACGGCTCACCAAGATAGTCGCATATGGCCTGTGCTAACTCAGGGTTTGCGTTTCCGGTAAAAATTTTCATTTGGTTAAGTTTCATTGCCCCAAGGTGCTCCTCTCAAAAAGGACAAAAAAAATGGCTGGGGTGGGAGGATTCGAACCTCCGAATGCGGGTTCCAAAGACCCGTGTCTTACCGCTTGACGACACCCCAATCCGTTACTGTAATCCGTTTACTACATAGATTTTCCAAGGTTGGTCCATGGGCAGAAGTGACAGACCCTTTATTGCCGTTTCTTTATCAGGAAATTCGCCAAAAATTACTGAGCCACTCCCTGACATAAGTGTATTTATTGCTCCTGCCCGTTTCAAGCAGGCCTTTATCTCATGCAGCACTGGGTAACGTGCAAAAACGGCTTTTTCCAGGTCATTCTGCCACAAAAAGACCTTATGAAAGCCTTGACCAGGGCCAAAAATAGTGGTCTCTTTATTGCTTGTCAACACTAAATTCTCATAAGCCCACTTTGTTGAAACAGCAAAACCTGGCCATATTAAAATATAATATGAATTGTCCAGTTGTACAGGGTGTAAAATAGTCCCAGTTCCAGTTCCAATGGCTGCGTTACAATGGGCCACGAAAAAAGGAACATCTGCTCCAAGGCCCTTTCCCATTTCCATCAGATCGTCCATATCCAATGGCTCTCCATGAATTTTGTTCAACCCATTCAGCACCGCCGCAGCATCGCTGCTTCCGCCACCAAGGCCTGCACCGGCAGGGATTTTTTTATTTAATTTGATTGAAATGGAACCATCGAGTCCACTTTCGGCAAGGAAACGTTCGGCTGCCCTCCAGGCCAAATTGTTTCTGTTTGATGGAAGGCTAGGGTCTGAACATGATAAATTAATATTGTTTGGTCCAGGCCTGACATTTATTTCCAATTCATCGAACAGGGAAATCTTTCGAAAAATGGTATAAATGTCATGGTACCCATCAGACCGTTTGCCGATGATTTTTAAACAGAGATTGATTTTTGCAGGAGCTTTTAGGATTGCAGTTTTCACCCGCTTTTTGAGGCCTTCACGAATTTTAGGCGAAGATCAAAGAGGATATGATCCAACAACGCTTTTTCCTCTTCATCAAGGTTGCCCTTGGTCTTTTCCTGAAGCATGGCCAAGGTGTCTATGCTGTGTTTTGCCATGGGCAAGTTTTTTTCCTTTGCACCAGAGCCTGGTTCTTCCATTTCTCCCAAATGCACCAGGGCTGCCGTACTCAAGGACACGATGAAGGATGCAAACGTCACCTCTGGAAGCAGGATCTGCTCTTCCTGGCCTCTTTTTGCTTCATTGTTTCCTGTCTGCGTTTGGGTTTGTTCTGCATTTTCCTTTTCAGGCATCTTTTTCCTCCAGGAGTGAGCCGCACTTTTTCACTGATATTAGAGACGAATATATATATAAGACAGCTTGCTTCATAGGGCAATATGCTTCCTTTGTGGCACAATTGTTGTTAAGTGTGAACCATTTCTATATAGTTAAGGCGCTATGGCTGACGATCTATTTTCAAGTCTTTTTCCCGAGGGCGTTCTTCCTGCGGCACAGAAAGAGGCTGAACAAGTTAGACCCATACAACCTTACGAACGGGTAGTATGGAGTGTCTCAAAACTACTGGCATCTGTGCAAGACCGGCTTTCAATCCATTTTGAGACACTTTGGGTGGAAGGCGAAGTCTCAAATCTGCGTTCTCCAGGTTCAGGGCATCTATATTTTACACTCAAAGATGATGCCTGCCAGATAAGGGCGGTCATGTTCCGGGGACAGGCCAGTAGGCTGCCCTTTGTACTAGAAGATGGTCAGCATCTCCTTTGCCTCGGACGGGTAAGTATCTATCGCAACAGGGGGGATCTGCAATTGATTGTGGATTCTGCTGAACCAGCAGGTGAGGGGGCCCTTAGGCTGGCATTTGACCAGCTCAAGGAACGTTTGAGTAAGGAGGGCCTTTTCGATGAGTTGCACAAAAAAGAACTTCCCGCCTTTCCAGAAAGGGTATTCATCATAACATCACCTGCAGGTGCAGCACTGCATGATTTCGTGAAGACTGCCAAGCTGCGCAACAGGGCGGTAGAGATAGTCGTATGCCCTGCAAAGGTGCAAGGGAAAGAAGCGGCCTGTGACGTGACAACGGCGTTGGACCTGGCGCAGAGAGCCTCTGGCCCCAACGACGTAATAGTCATTGCCAGGGGAGGAGGTTCTTTTGAAGATTTGTGGCCGTTTAATGACGAGGATCTGGCACGAGCAATCTTTGAGTGCCCCGTGCCTATTGTTTCGGCAATCGGTCATGAGGTAGATTTTACCATATCAGATTTTGTGGCGGACAAACGCGCAGCCACACCTACAGCAGCAGCTCAGATGGTCATACCCGACATGGCTGCCTTCAAAGAGAGGTTTATCAATTTAAAATCACGCCTTGTAGATGTAATGGAGGGTAGTGTTCGGAAAAGACGGCAGCACCTTGCCTACTTGGATTCGGGCATAAGGGAACCTCGCGCCATTATTGCTGAACGCAGGCTACTGGCTGATGACTTGCGTAATACACTGGTAAATTCGATCGGCAAGAAATTAAAATATTTCGTCAATACCTTTAATCCTTTGAAGGTCAAGTTGGCAGCCAATGATCCTTCAAAAAGAGTTTCAGGCCAGCGTGCCAGGCTGCATACGCTGAACGTGACAATGTTTGCCCACACGCGGAAAATTTTTGAGAACAAAAAACGGGATTTGGCTCTCCTTGCTGGGCAGCTTCATTCTTTGAGTCCGCTCAATGTCTTGTCCAGAGGTTACAGTGTCGTCTATTCGCTTGAGAGCGGAGAGATCATAACAAAATGCTCCACGGTTCAGGTGGGCGATGGGGTAGGCGTGCAGCTCGCAGATGGTACTCTTGAATGTGAGGTCAAATCGATAAAAAGGGATGGATCAAAGGATGAAACGGCGTAGCCTTTTGAAAATAAGCATCCAGGCATTGGCTAGTGCCTGGGCATGGCCCATTGAGGCTGTCCTGGCCTCCGGAAATGGAGATTGGCAGGTTCAGGTGCAGCCTGAACCGCTCGAAACAGGCACGATGGGCCTGGTGAAGGTGTATCCACCTCAAGGAGTTGAAAAGATAAGGGCGTATTTTGACGGTAAAAATATACCTGTTTTCCCAAATCATTCCATGGAAAAATGGCCTTTTGGCTGTTTCGTGCCCGTTGCTTTAACCATGAAGCCTGGCAGGACAATTATAACATTCAGGGCCCGGGTTAATGGTGAGTCCTTACTCTACTCCCATCCACTGATGATCAAAAAGAAGGAATATCCAAAGGAGTTTCTCAAGGTTAAGAAGAAATATGCTGAATTTCCTCCGGCAATTCTCAAAAGGATCCGTTCAGATCAGGCAGCAGTGGCCCATGCTTGCAGGAAAATCACCCCTGAAATCTATTGGCAAGGCCCCTTTGTGAAGCCAGTTCCTGGCAGGATGACCAGCCCCTTTGGATTGCGTCGCTATTTCAATGGCCAGCCCAGGAGCCCACATTCAGGCGCGGACTTTGCTGCTCCTGTGGGTACGCCTGTAAAGGCTTCCAACAGGGGTGTGGTGGTAATGGCCAGAGATTGTTATTTGAGTGGCAAGACTCTAATCGTTGACCATGGTTACGGCCTCTTTACTCTCTACTGCCACCTTTCAAGTTTCAAGGCTGCTGTTGGAGATCAAGTGCCCAAGAGGGCAGTGATAGCCCTTTCCGGTAAGAGCGGAAGGATCACTGGTCCCCATCTCCATTGGGGGGTGAGTTTGCTTGGCAAGCGCCTGGATCCTCAGTCTTTATTGAATGTTTCCCGTCATTTTGCTTGAGAACTGAGTTTGTTAAGGCCTGCTGAGCTGCTGGGACAAATCAATCAACTATATTATAATATGACGATTTATCTGGAGCGTTGAAATGGTGAAGGCATCGCAGGAATTTGTACGTTTGATCGAAATTATAGAAAGGCTCACGGCACCTGACGGTTGTCCATGGGACAGGGAGCAGACCCCTGAAACAGTCAAAAAATATATTCTGGAAGAGGCCTATGAATTGGTGGAGGCTATAGACTCCGAGGATACGGAAGAGGTCTGCGAAGAGATTGGCGATCTGTTTTTTATGCTGTTATTTTTGGCACATATGTATCAGAGAAAAGGCCACTTTGAGATCCATCATTGCCTTCAAAAATCCGCCCAGAAAATGATACGGCGACATCCCCACATATTTGGCCAGACATCTGTAAGAGGGACCGAAGATGTCGTGGCCAATTGGCAAGCGATAAAGGCAGAAGAATCAAAAAAGAAAGGCAAAAAACATTCTGCCTTGGGCAATCTTCCTAAGGCCATGCCTGCCTTGCAACGTGCCTTCAGGCTTGGTGAAAGGGCCTCCAGGGTAGGTTTTGACTGGTTGAAGGCAGAGGACGTGTGGGAAAAAATTTATGAAGAACAGCGTGAACTTAAAGAGGCCATAGAGGGTGGTGATAAAGAAGCCACAAGAGAGGAAATAGGGGATCTGTTGTTCACCTTGGCAAACATGGCAAGGCTTTTGGGGGTAAATCCCGAAGAGGCCTTGCAGCAAAGCGCCTCAAAATTTGTAAAGAGATTTCACAATATGGAGGAACAGGCGTCTGCAGCAAAAGCAGACTTGACTGACTTGGATCAAAATTTCTTGGAAGATCTTTGGAACAAGGCCAAAGTTTTAGAAGAAAAAGGGTAGCATGTCGCTATTTCAAAAAAAATATGGTGTCATCGTAATAGGCGCAGGCCACGCTGGTTGTGAGGCTGCCCTGGCAGCAGCCAGACTGGGAGTGCCTACGTGCCTGATTACCATAAATCTAGACTGTATAGCAGCCATGAGTTGCAACCCTGCCATAGGGGGGTTGGCAAAAGGCCATTTGGTGCGTGAAATCGACGCCCTGGGCGGCGAAATGGCGAAAAATATCGATGAAACAGGTATTCAATTCAGGAAATTGAATACGTCGAAAGGCCCAGCGGTCAGGGCGACTAGAGCACAGGCAGACAGACTGCTTTACAGGCTGAGAATGAAGCGCGTAATTGAGAATCAGCCCAACCTGGATGTGTATCAAGCCATGGTTGGCCAGATCTTGGTAAAAGATAACCGGGTGTTGGGTGTCGAGACCACCTTGGGCGAAGAAATCCATAGTAACTGTGTGGTCGTTACAACCGGCACGTTTCTACGGGGTTTGATCCATATAGGTTTGAATAGTTTTCCCGCTGGCCGTTTGGGAGATCCTCCTTCCAACCGCCTGTCTGCATCCATCGAAGAGCTAGGCTTTGAAATGGGACGCCTTAAGACCGGAACAACACCCAGGCTTCATGCAGCCACCATAGATTTTTCAGCAATGGAGGCACAGGAAGGAGATCCGGAGCCCACGCCTTTTTCCTTTGGCACTAGGGAGCTAAAGTTGTCGCAGGTGCCGTGTTATATCACTTACACCAATGAAAAAACGCATAAGATAATTGAAAAAGGGATAGAACGGTCTCCTCTTTTCACTGGTGTCATTGAAGGAGTGGGGGCCAGATACTGTCCTTCCATTGAGGACAAGATCTTTCGTTTTCCAGACAGGCAGCGACATCAGATTTTCATTGAGCCTGAAGGACTTGATACGGTTGAGATATACCCCAATGGAATCTCCACCAGCCTTCCTATTGATATCCAGCATGAGATGGTGCGTAGTATACGTGGCCTGGAAAAAGCCCAGATCCTGCGACCTGGCTATGCCATTGAATACGATTATTCAAACCCTGTACAGCTCAAGCTATCTTTGGAAACACAACTGGTTGAAGGCCTTTTTTTTGCCGGCCAGATAAATGGTACCTCTGGCTACGAAGAAGCAGCAGCTCAAGGCCTTATTGCTGGCATAAACGCAGCCAGACAAGTGCTCCAGATGGAACCTGTTATCATAAGGAGGTCTCAAGGGTATATAGGCGTAATGATAGACGACCTCGTCACCAAGGGGACCAAGGAACCATACAGAATGTTTACCAGCCGGGCAGAGTATAGGCTGCTGCTCCGGGAAGACAATGCTGATATGCGTCTCTGCCCGTTGGGCAAGAAAATAGGCCTTTTGAACGAAGATGTGTGGAATTCCTTTACCAAGAAACGCCAGACCCTTGAGTGGGCGCTTGAGAAGATCAAATCCATTCGTATGCGGCCAGGGAGTGAAACAGACAATTGGCTAAAGGGAATGGGATCGCCACCTCTTCGCAAACCATGCACGCTAGCTTCGCTTCTTCGGAGGCCTGAGCTAGACATCAGACGAGTGTTTGAAAGATTCCCTGATCTTGCAGCACTTGATGATGAAATAGTCGCTCAGATTGAAATGGAGACAAAATATTCTGGCTATGTGAAACGCCAGCAAGAAGAAGCTGAACAGTTTGAAAAATGGGAAGGCATGCGTCTGCCAAAAGATTTGGACTATTGGGACATACCAGGGCTTTCCAATGAAATAAGGGAGAAGCTGTCAAAGAAAAAGCCTGATTCCTTGGGCCTTGCATCCAGAATTCCGGGAGTGACCCCTGCTGCTCTCACTGCACTGCGGATATATTTGAAGAAAAAGGGGTTAGATTAGCCTGTTTTGTGAAATTGACGGTGAAGCAGGCTCCTTTGTGGCTGTTTTCAAGACTCAGGGTTGCCCCCAGTTTTTGTGCCAGCTCTGCAGCAAGGAAGAGACCTAAGCCCAAACCGTCATCTTTAGTGCTAAAAAAAGGCTCAAATATTTCCTTTTGTGAGTCCTTTGGAATTCCTTTTCCGTCGTCTTTTACAGATATCATCATGTTCTCATCCTTCTCTTCAGCACAAACTTCTATTGTAGTGGCTTCTGTTTCAGGTGATAGGGCATTTTGTATCAAAAGATAGAGCAGACTTTTGACCATCACATAGTCGGAAACAAGCACAGCGTCTTTGGAAGCGTGGAATTTCAGGGAACAAGGAGTCTCACATTTGGCCAAACTCTTTTCTAGATCTTTAAACAGGTCTTGGATACTAAATTTTGCTATTTTTGGCCTTTCAGCCTTATAAAAAGCCGTTATACCGTTTATCTGATTTGCAAGCTCTTTGGCTTCTTCATATATAGACAAGGCTTTGGGATGAAGTTCATGAGATTGGCCAAGTTTTTTTGCAAGCATCTGGGCCTGACCTGCAAGTATAGCCAGAGGGGTTTTGATTTGATGTGCCATTTGTGCAGTCAGTTTGCCTAAAATTGCAAGCCTTTCCTGCTGCTTGAGCCTCTTTGCGGCCCTGAAGCTCTCGGAAATATCCTGGATCACCACGATGTCCACCATATTATCGTTTTTGGACACCAGGGTGCACTGGATCGCTTTTTCCACTTCTTCATTCTTTAAGACAATGGTCCTACCTTCTTTGAACCTCTTATTCAGCTTGTTCAGGATTTCTACTCCACCAAAGTCATGGAGCAACGGCACAGCAGAACTGCTGATAGGTTTGGGCAAGCCGTCTTTCAATGAGACAAGGCCTATGTTGAGTGCATCGGCCAACGCCGTGACGGTCTGCCGGAACTTTTGAGCCTCGTTCTGCTTTTGTGACAGGAGATGATAAATGATCTCTCCACCTTGCATACTGCTGGTATCAGGTATGCTTGTTCTTTGCCTAAGGCAGCACCTTAGCAAGGCAACGCAAGTAAGGCCCCATGCTATCAATAGGACCGAGATGGTATAGAAGGCGTTAACGTCCACTGGATAGTATTATCATTCCTTCTTTTATATGGTTTTTCGGAAAAATAGGGAGTTTTCAAAAGGCTCGAAAAGTGCGCAAAAATAAAAAGGCTGCTTTCTTTGCAGCCTTAAATTTACTGGCGGGGCCGACGAGACTCGAACTCGCGACCTCTGGCGTGACAGGCCAGCGTTCTAACCGGCTGAACTACGACCCCGCTTTGCAATCAATATTCGGTTGTCAATGGTAGGCGGAACAGGATTCGAACCTGTGACCCCCGGCTTGTAAGGCCGATGCTCTCCCGCTGAGCTATCCGCCCCCAAGAAAATGGGATCTTTCTGTACCATTAGTCAAGGCCTGTGTCAAGGTTCATTGTTGGTTTCAATCAATAGCATTGTGACAAAACGTCCATTCAGCGAAAGATCATTTACGTCTCGCCATTCTTGTTTCAACTTGAGATAAGCATCCAGAGATGCTTCTATCAATATATCCAATTCAATGCCTTTTTCGTCAGCGATTTGTCGAAGCATATGGGTGGTTACGTTCAGAAAAGCATGCTTGTCTTGCCAAATGGCCCTCAATTTTTGTAAATCGCCTCCAGAAATAGGTACTAAAACCAAAGCGTTACCAAGACTTGCCTGGGCAAGGGCTGTAAGAAGCGCTGTTTCAAACGAAAGTTCCTGCGGGTTGAGTAGATTGGTGCCTTTCCAATCAATAGCAACAACCCAATTTTTGCATCCAGGGGGAATTGCCTCTGCAGCCTTTGCCAAAGCTTTCAAGGCATCCAGGGCCTTTTGAGCCTTTTCAAGCTCATGAATCCTGGCAAAGGGCTTGGGTTCAATTTCTCCTTCAACGAAAATTCCAGGGCGGTCTTGTAATAACCCCTTAACATAAGGTGAAAGTTCATCTGATACGTGAGAAAGGCTGGAAGTGATCAGCCCTTGCTCCACCAATTCATGTGCTTGGGCAGCCAACGCCTTTACAGAAGTGTTGGCCACCCTGACAAGATCTTCCACCACAGATTCCCTCAAAATGGCAGCAGGGTCACGGCCCTGAACATGGTTCAAAAGTTCGATACCGAGGTTGAGAAGCGCAGCTGCCTTGAAAAGGGTATGCTTGAGCACTTCGGGCTCATCTAGGTCAACCTTGTCAGCCATCAATAATTTGTTTGCCGTTCCAGCCCATTCCCAGAGGACTCGTTCCATGGCCGGGGTGCCAGCAATGGCCTGCAAGGCCTCCTGCAGGAATGGATAATTTTCCACGTAAAGGGTGGGGATGAAGGCTGGGAGTGCGGGCATGTCATCCGGCAAAGACGGAGGCTCAGGCACAGGAACCTTTCTTACACCATCTGGCAACAGTTTTGCATAAATATCGATAGAATCATAGTAATCCGGAATACCCCAATCACTAAGCCTCGCCTTTCGAAGCCTGTAAGCATATTCGAGGTTTTCACTGGGCGTCTCGGTGAGGATGGTCTCGAGCACATCCCTGTAAAAGGCTGGTGAAACTTCTAGCAACTTATATATGAGGTTTGCCATAATTGGCTGCAACTCTTGTTTTTTGAAGCCAATGAAGTAATTATTATCTATAGAAAAAGGCGGTAAAACGTCCTTTGCTTCTTGGATGTCCATATCGTCTGGTCGTTTTTGAACGGTGATGAACATCCGTAACATGGCAGGGATAAGCCATTGATCTCTGGAAAAGCAGAAATGGATCCAGGCAGGCAAGGCATGTGGATCAGATTCGTTGAGTAGTAACAACCATGCAGCAACTTTGTCTGGACGTAATTTTTCTTTGAACCAGAGGTCGAGATCCAAGAAGAACTGTATTTGCTCGGGCGTACTTAGCCCCAGTAGATGCAAAGCATCTTGGGTGCCCAAAGCCTTTATGGTCCAGAATAGCTCCTCCACTGGCATCGACTGGACCAGTTCTTTTGAGTGGTGGGATAACAAAATAATATCATGCCTCTTTTCCCAAGGGGCTAACAGGACCAAGGATGTCTGTTCTTCCAATGGAAGTCGGTTTATGGACAGTTCTGCCTGTTCCTCTGGAAGAGCCAAGATCTGCTTAGGGTCTAAAGGCGTCAAGTTGTTTGAATCCATGACCGATAAATTAAAAAGACATTGAATAAACGAAGTTTTTTATCATAATTACACATTATAGCCGTTAGGCAGCGTAAGTAAAATGAATAATAAAGAAATTAAACAGCTTCCAGGCGACCGCAAGCTTCGAATTCTTATTGCTGAGGATGAACAAGATATCGGCGATCTTCTGGTTGACTTGCTTGCACAAGATGACCGGGAAATTCATTTTGTACACAACGGGTTGGAAGCGGTCAAGAGATTGAGGGAACAGGAATTCGATTTGTTGATCACAGATCTCATGATGCCGGAAGTGGATGGAATGGAGGTCATCAGGCATGCCAAAAAACTTCATCCTCAGATCCTGACCATAATCATCACCGGTTATGCCTCTCTGGAAACCGCAATCCAGGCTGTCAAAGAAGGGGCGTATGACTATCTGAGAAAGCCTTTCAGGCTAGATGAGCTGAAAATCAGTGTAGATAATGCATGTGAGCGCATAATCTTGATGAGAGAAAACCAGCTTTTACTAAATCAATTGCGAAACAGTGGCTTGTTCAATAAGGAAAATGGTCCAGATTCACATGAAACATCAGAAATCGGCGGTGCCGGTATAGATGCCACGATATTGCAGGGCAGGTGGCTGCCGCCTTCCTATTTTGAAAAATATGGTTCTTCTGCTAGCACAGCATTAAGCGAACTGGAACGACTTGGCAAGTTGTTGAAAGATGGCCTCATTACTCAAGAGGAATATTCCTTGTTGAAAAGAAAACTCCTTAACCAATTGTAGCCAGGACACCTTTTATGACGCAGCCAATGCATGCTATTGGCCACGATATGACTGGTGGCCAGAAATGGACCCTTCTGATAATTGATGATGACAGACCTACAAGAGAGGTGCTGGCCCAATCCATTGAATCTTTAGGCAATTTTTTTGTACACCAGGCAGCCAATGGGTTGGAGGGCCTTGCACAGTTTCAAAAAATTGGAAATGTGGATGGCGTCTTGGTGGATATCAATATGCCTGGCATGGATGGCATAGAGTTCATATCCAGGATCAAAGAGCTGGATAATTCCGTCGTTGCCATAGTGATAACTGGTTTTCCTTCAATGGATATTATCATTGAGGCCATGAGGGCTGGGGCAACAGATTTTTTGAGCAAGCCATTTAAATTTGATCAATTGCGTTTTGCCATGGAAAGGCTTGCCAGGGAACGCAGAATATTGCTGGACAACCAGCTTTTGTCTCGAGAGGTTTTGGCCAAGAAGGCCCTTGAAGAATTAAATCAAAGATTGGAAAAGAAGATAAGGGAGCAGACTGTACTGTTCACCATTAGCGACACGTTGAGCAGGATAAAAAACACTCCCGAACTATACCAGCAGCTGGTAACCTTGGCTGCAACACTGACAGAGACGAGTGATGCCAAATTTTGGGTTGTCAATTATGACACCCGTACCCTGATGCTGGCTGCAGCCCTCAATGCCTTCCGTGAATGCGAGCAAGAGATAACACTGGATGCAGATGGTTTGCCTCCAGTCCAGGTGGTCAGAGATGGAATTCCCATTCTTGTAGACAGCTCATCTAGAAACGGAGGTTGTAGCCCAGGGCACCATCTGCTTGTGCCCATCTTTATCCGCGATGAAGTTTTCGGTGTCCTTTCGGTGTCCAGTCCAATACGAGACAAAAGTTTTGAAGAAAGCATTTTTCTGCTGCACTTACTGGCTGAAAAGGCTAGCTTAACCATTGAAAACCTGTTGCTCTATGAAAGTGTCATACAGAACCTCCATGCCACATTGAAGGCGTTGGTCCGTTCCTTGGAAGCTAAAGATCCTTATACAAAGGAGCATTCGCACAGGGTTACTGAAGTGGCAGTATCTATAGCTACCATTATGGCGTGCACCCCAGAGGAGATGGACTCACTGAGGTTTGCCGGTCCACTTCATGACATAGGAAAGATAGGCATAAGTGATCAGATCCTTATGAAGCCTGGAAAGTTGACAAAAGATGAATATGAAATTATAAAATCCCATCCAGTCATTGGAGCTGAGATTGTTGGTCATTTAGGTCTTCTGCCGGTTGAAAAAGCGATTATACGACATCACCACGAGAGATGGGACGGCCGTGGTTACCCTGATGGATTAAAGCAGGAAGAGATACCTTTGCTTTCCCGAATTCTGGCTGTGGCCGACACTTTTGATGCCATGACTTCCTGTAGGCCTTACAGGGAGGCCCTTTCCATCCGCAAGGCTGAACAGGAGATAAAAAGAAACGCAGGCAGCCAGTTTGATCCAGAGGTAGTCGAAGCCTTTGATAAATATTTGAAGGTAAGTGGATAGAGGGTTACAATCTTATTAAAACCTGGAACAGATTGGGAAGATAGGGAATAGAATGAAAATGGATGGCAACAACGGGGTAAATCCGGTTCAGGTGTTCAGGGATGCCATAATCGGACATCTCGCCAAAGGATTTGTTCATAATCTTAACTCCCCGCTCCAGATTATTTCCATGCATCTCGAGCTCATGCGTTCTGAATTGGCCAGGATGCCAAGTCTCGCATCGGATGTCGATGGTCTGACCCAAACTACGGAATCAATATTGGCTCGAATTGATCAAATTGAAGATTCGTTATCAAAAATGGATTTTTTCCTGAGGGTGGTCAATCAGCGGAAAGCGGCCGAGGCGGTTGGCGAAGTCCCAGTAATCATACCCGACCTCATCAGGCGCGAGATAGAATTTTGGCAGTCAGATCTCTTCCTGAAGCACCAAGTGCAGGTGGATTATGATTTTCCAGACCCTCCCCATGTGGTCACCATAAAGGAATCAGTTGTGCGCGATTTGGTAGATGGTTCCATTGGACTGTGTTTGGGCCGTCTGCGGGAATCAGAGCATAAAAATATCAAGATTCGTCTTTCTTCTGGAAATGACAATACTTTGGAATTGGCGTTCGAACACAGCGGTGATCCTTTTCCAGGAAGCGATACCACCGACTGGCCTGCAGAAGACAAAATGTTTTTTCTCCCATTTTTGAAAGTTGCCTTGGAGGATTGCAAAGCTGATATGAAAATTGATGGCAATAAGCTCAGGATTAGCCTTCCTGTTTCTGAATCAGTTTGAACTGCCGGAACCAGGCATTTATCGAGCCTTTACTTCAATAAGCCAGGAAAGGTGCCCAGACCCGCTGATTTCACACTTTCCCTTGTATAAATACAGGGCTTCAATTATTTTTTCTCAACATGTCATCAACCAAGTCTTTAGAATCCAATCAACGGTATCTTGAAATCTTAGGGGTTTTGGCTGCAGCTGCTGGTCTTTTCCTTTCGGTTTCTTTCATAAGTTATCAAATCTATGACCCCGCTTCTGCCAAAAGTTTCCTGAATGGAGCTGGCAACTGGATGGGACCGGTGGGATTCAGAATATCGGTTTTTTTCTTCGACCTGCTGGGTATGGCGAGTTGGTGGTTACCTATAGCTTTCTTTGCTGCATCAGCATTTTTTTTCATGCCACAAAAATTTGCTGCGCCTAATCCATTTCTATTGGTCATGGGCGCCCTCTTTTTGACAGGTGCCAGTGCTGCATTACTCTCTCTGGTGGGCCATGGGCTAGCAGGTACATCTTCTTGGGGAGGGATTGTTGGCATATTGCTTTTCGAAGGGATTACTGGTGCGGTAGGCACTCTAGGTGCTTATCTAATTTGTATAGTCTTTATCCTTGCCAGCATTATGGTGATTACGCCCTTCTCCTTGTTAAATGCACTTAGAAAAGTGCCGAGACTAGCAGAACGTGTTCGGTATAAAAGGGAAAGTGTTCAGGAGGCCTCAGCCAAGAGGAAACGAAAAAAGAAATTGGTTCAGCCCATGGGAGAGGAAGAGGCTGCTTACCCAAAGATTGTTCCCAGGCTTGCTCCAAAAGTTTCTGACAATGACGCGGATAAAGGCGAAGGCCACGAATTTAAAATAAGCTCTCCTGCTGGCGATTTTCAGCTTCCCTCCCTATCTTTTTTGAGTGACCCAACCCATGCAGACATCGAGCAGGATCAGGAGGAATACTTTGCTAATGCCACCATATTGGAGCAAAAGCTTCTTGATTTTGGAGTCGCAGGCAAGGTGGTTCAGATATGTCCTGGGCCCGTGGTCACAATGTATGAATTTGCTCCAGCCCCTGGCGTGAAAATAAACAAGGTTGCCTCCCTGGCTGAGGATTTGGCACTGGCCTTAAAAACCCATAGTGTGCGTATTGTTGCACCCATACCAGGTAAAGGGGTTATTGGTATTGAACTGGCAAATCCCGTTCGCCAAACTGTCTATTTAAAGGAGATACTTTCAAGCGATCTCTTTTTGAAGAAGAAATGGGTGCTTCCCCTAGCCCTTGGCAAGGATATCATGGGCGAACCTTATATAACGGACTTGGCTAAGATGCCCCATTTGCTGATTGCAGGTGCTACAGGAGCTGGAAAAAGCGTTGGTCTCAACTCCATGATCTGTTCCCTGCTTTACAAGCATACCCCGACCGATTTGAGAATGCTCATGATTGATCCGAAACGCATCGAACTTTCGCTGTACGATGGCATACCCCATTTGCTCCATCCAGTAGTGAGCGATGCAAAAGAGGCCACGAGGGCTTTGCGCTGGGCAGTACTGGAGATGGAGCGGCGTTATCAGCTCCTTGAGGAGGCGAAGGCCCGGAATGTGGCTAGTTACAATAAAAATGCCGAGGAACCTATTCCACTGCTGGTCATAATCATTGATGAATTGGCTGACTTGATGATGGTATCTTCCAAAGAGGTGGAAGGGGCGATAGCAAGGCTGGCACAGATGGCCAGAGCTGCCGCGATACATCTCATCATAGCCACTCAAAGGCCTTCGGTGGACGTATTGACCGGGTTGATAAAGGCCAATTTTCCCGCTCGTATTTCCTTCAAGGTTTCTTCCAAGGTGGATTCAAGGACCATAATAGATCAAGGCGGGGCTGAAAGGCTCCTGGGAATGGGAGACATGCTTTTTCTGCCGCCGGGTGCATCCACGCTCATCCGCATTCACGGCTGCTACGTCTCTGAGCCTGAGATCTCGAATATAGTAGAATTCTTAAAGGCTCAAGGAGAACCGCAATATGAATCTTCAGTTGTCGAACCCGTTCCAGGAGAAGATGCAAAAGGTGGTGTAGATTCCAGTGGCGATTCATCCGTTGACGTTCGTTACGATGAGGCAGTTGAGATAGTGACACAGACTGGCAAGGCCTCAATATCCATGCTCCAAAGGCGGCTGCGTGTGGGATATAATCGTGCTGCCAGAATGATCGAACAGATGGAAACAGACGGTATTGTAACACCTGTTGACCATAAAGGTAGGCGGGAGGTCATTGTCAGGGGTTACCATGATGAATAGTACTTGATCCTTTTCCCCTTTCCCAATACCCTATGCTTCATGGTATCTGAACTGCTGGTCAACGTAGCCCCCTGGGAGACCAGGGTGGCCTTGCTAGAAAATGGCAACGTGGTGGAATTTCATGTTGAGCGTTCTGCCGAGCGCGGTTTTGTAGGTAATATTTATAAGGGTCAGGTAGTGCGCGTGCTCCCTGGCATGCAGGCAGCTTTTATTGATATTGGGCTGGAACGCACAGCCTTCCTCTATGTTACGGACGTATATGATCATCTCACAGAGTTCGAGATGATGCTTGGAAAGGCAGAATGCGAAGAAGAGAGTTGCAATCCATACGGCCAGGAAGAAGAGCATCCTCTTCACTATGCTCTGCCGCCGTTTAGGATTGAAGACCTGCTTTACGAAGGCCAGGAGATTTTGGTCCAAGTTGCAAAGGAACCTATAGGTAGCAAGGGCGCGAGGTTGACATCCCATATCTCCTTGCCAGGCAGGCATCTTGTGCTCATGCCTACCATGAACCATGTGGGCATTTCAAGAAGGATAGAAGATGAGGAAGAAAGAAGGCGCCTCAGAGAGATAATAGAGGAAATGAGGCCTTCTGGCATGGGATTTATTGTGCGCACTGCTGCCGAAGGGCTTACTGCCTCTGATCTTGAAGTGGAAATGGATTTTTTGTTGAAGCTTTGGGAAAACATCCAGCGCAAAGCGGCTAGCCTGCCTATACCAAGCCTTGTATATGAAGATCTAGATATAACCCTCCGGGCCGTCCGCGACCTATTTGCCGGAGATGTGAAAAAGCTGGTTGTGGATTCTAAAGAAGCATATGAACGCATATTGGAGTTTTTGGAGACCTTTGCTCAACATCTCCATCCCTGCGTTGAGTTGTATGAAGGGTCCATGCCCCTGTTCGATGCGATGGGCATTGAGCTTGAGATGTCCCGGGCCATGGGCAGAAAGGTCTGGCTTAAATCTGGAGGCTATATAATCATCGAGAGTACAGAGGCCCTCACCACCATTGATGTGAACACCGGCCGTTTCGTGGGGAAACGCCACTTGGAAGATACAATTCTGAAGACAAACCTTGAGGCTGCCAAGGAGATCGCCTACCAACTTCGATTGCGGAATATCGGGGGCTTGATCATTATAGATTTCATAGACATGGAGAATCCTACCAGCAGGGATGAGGTATTCAAGACCTTGAAAGATCTAGTAAGCAAAGACCGCTGCAAGACAAACATACTGCGTATGTCTGAATTGGGTTTGATTCAGATGACCAGGAAACGCAACCGTGAAAGCTTGATGGACATCCTGAAGGAGCCATGTTTTTATTGCGATGGTGCTGGTGAGCTGAAATCTAGACGTACAGTATGCTATGAAATATTCAGGCGGATTCAGAGGGAGGCCGGCAACAGAAACGGCAGCAGGATACAGGTAAGGGTGCATCCCAAGATAGGCGATATGCTTCTTGGGGAAGAGGCGCAGAACGTGGAGAATCTGGAAAAGATGCTGAACAGGGAGATAACCATTGTATCGAGTCCTGAGCTCCATCTGGAACAATTTGAACTGATATATGGGTGAATTTATGGATTTTGATGCTCAAGCACTGCCAACGCTAATAGGCAGCCTGCCCCACAAGGATCATACTGAGGCCACAAAAATGGTATTAAAATACACCCCAGAGATACCATTATGGGTCCAGTTACCATGCTATCCACAGGAACGTCTTCTGTCACAATTTGCTGAAAATCTTCCCGGTATTAAAGGATGGCCAGATTCACCATATTTTGATGTTAGCCAGCCGGATTTTGATGGGCAGCTCCACTCTTTTTTCGAAGAATATTTGGAATGTACTGAAGGGGGCAAGCCTCTCGGTCAATCTGTTTTTGCCTTCAGCGATCTCACAGGAAAAGGCCTCAAGGTCCTGATTGAAATGGTCAAAGAGTCAGAAAAAAGGCCCTATGCTTTAAAAGGGCAGATAACCGGTCCCTTTACCATGTTGACAGGTCTGAAGGATGAGCAGGACAAGATGGCATTTTTCAATCCTCTTCTACGGGAGGCAGTGGTAAAGGGCCTGAGCCTAAAAGCTAGATATCAGATTGAACAAATGCAATCCGTTCATCCCCGCACATTACTTTTTTTGGATGAGCCTGCTCTGGCTGGTTTCGGTTCTTCCCAGATGGTCAGCATACAAAAAAAAGAGGTGGTCCAGGATATCACTGAAGTAATTGACGCCATACATGAAGCAGGAGGGCTGGCTGGAATTCATGTGTGTGCCAACACGGATTGGTCTCTGGTTCTTGAAGCACCAGTGGATGTATTGAGCTTTGATGCCTATGGATATTTTGACCGAATCCTTTTGTTCAGAGAGGCCTTGATTCATTTCATCAAAAATGGTGGAATAATGGCGTGGGGTTTGGTGCCAACCTTGAATGACGCAGATCTTGGTAAGGAGGATGTTGCAAGCCTCCTTTCAAGGTGGCAAGAGTGTAAAAAGTCAATGCAATTGGACGATGATTTTTTGCTGAACCACTCGCTGATAACTCCGAGCTGTGGAACTGGCCTGCTGTCCATGGAACTGGCTGAAAAAGCCCTTCGCCTGACCAGGGAACTTTCAGATGCAATAAGAGGCCAAACTTG
This sequence comes from uncultured Desulfobacterales bacterium, assembly GCA_964459155.1. Classification (GTDB taxonomy): domain Bacteria; phylum Desulfobacterota; class Dissulfuribacteria; order Dissulfuribacterales; family JALVPX01; genus JALVPX01. The sequence goes on along the minus strand of CAYWKF010000001.1, from coordinate 21,627 downwards.
ATGAAAGTGCTTGCCGGGGACATAGGCGGAACAAATGCTCGCCTTGCCCTGGTAGAGGATGGCAAGATCCTGCTGGAGCACATCTATCCCTCCGGGGAATTCCGAGATTTTTCAGCTCTGTTGCAACATTTTTTTGCAAAAACAAAACTTAGCGTGCCAGGCAGGGCATGTTTTGGTGTGGCAGGGGTAGTCAAAGGTAGTGAGGCTATTGGGACCAATCTGCCTTGGAAAATTTCTGCAAGAGAAATCGCTCAGCGGTTTGGATTTGAAAAAGTATGCCTAATAAATGATTTTGCTGCTGCAGCGCTTGGCATCCTTCAATTGGGCTCAGAATGGTTTGAGAAGATTGGTCCAGGGAAACAAGAGCCTGGCTGTAACAGTGCAGTGCTTGGTCCTGGTACAGGGCTTGGGGAGGCCGTTTTGGTGGCTTTGGACCACAAAAAATATCATGTGATGGCTACGGAAGGAGGGCACTGTGATTTTGCTCCAAATAGTCCGGAGGAAATAGAGTTATTGACTTTTTTGCAGGGTAAATATGGGCACGTGAGTTATGAAAGGATCATATCGGGGCCAGGTCTTGCCGACATATATGCTTTTTGTGCCCAAGAACAAGGCATGGAGCCATTAGAGGTGCTCAGTCCTGTTGATATAAGCAAGGCAGCACTGCAAGGCAGCAACAAAGCAGCTGAAAAGGCCTTGGAAATCTTTTGCAGTGTTTTGGGATCTGAGGCAGGAAACCTGGCCCTCAAAACATTGGCCAGGGGCGGTGTTTATATTGCAGGGGGTATCGCCCCGAAGATAGTCAGTTTTCTAAAAAAGAGCCCCTTCAGAAAATCCTTCGAGGCCAAAGGACGCATGGAAAACCTTTTGAAGTCAATTCCTACTTACGTGGTAACAAATAAAGATTTGGGCCTGCTGGGCGCAGCTGCTAAGGCGCTTGAGTTATGATGTGGTATGCCCATTTGACGACAGGTTTTACTCGGTCTCCAACAAGTTTCAGGGCTTCTTCATATGTAACCCACCTATATTCATCATGTTCTGGCTTTCCAATTTCTGGGTTGACCGGAAGCTCGATATTTTTCTTTTTGGTTTCAGCAACATAATATCTGGCTATCTTGCCTCGGTTATAGGGCCCCGTATCCATGTGATCCAGGCCCCATTTGAAATCCAAATCTGTGATTGTGGTTTCCTCTTCGACTTCACGTTTTGCCGCATCCAAGGGATCCTCCCCTTTTTCCACAATTCCTTTGGGAAAATCCCAGTAACGGTATGCCCTTAGCAACAAAAAAAGATAATGGTCTCCTTCTTTTCTGACTACTACCACTCCTGCCGAAAGCGTCCGGTATTTCATTGTATGCATCCCCGATTTTTTTCAAAGTGTTCAATCATAAGTCCAGTTCAATTTTGAATCAAGGCAATAAAAAAGCCCCAAGAGGGTAATCCTGGGGCTTGTTCTATTTAAAGGCCTCCTTTTAGGAGGAAAATAGCAGTCTATCCAAATGGTGGGCGGTACTGGATTCGAACCAGTGACTTCCACCGTGTGAGGATGGCACTCTAAACCACTGAGTTAACCGCCCGTGCCACACTTATGTAAACCATAAGTTGTGATATTGCAAGCGGTCAATACAACGGCATGGAAAATTATGCCACTTTGTCCAAGGCCTCTTTGAAAAGTTCGTCCTCAGCCAATTTTTTCAACATTTCCGGGTCGATATCAACATCCATGCCGTCTTGGGGTGTTGCGCCGGTATCATTGGTCAACTCTGATACATCGATAGCCTTGATTTCCAAGGTTTCAGGCGTACCAGCGCCTTCTACATCTGTATTTATGCTAGATGTCTTGGCCTCCTCGAGCCAGGAGAATGTTTCAGGAGGCGCATGGAACTGGCCTATGATATTGGCAATGGCCGTTAGATCCTGGCCGCACTTGCCGCATTGTTTAAAGTGATCGAAGCTTATGGTTCCGCACTTATTGCATCTCATGGCAATCTCCTAACACAATTGACTATTGCTCACAACATGGGTAAAGATCTCTGATGTTGTTCAAACTTGCAGAAAACAAGGGGCCATGTATGAGCAGAATAACAATTCTTGTTTTTTCTTTTTTCCTTATCGGCACCTTTTGCTTTCAACTTGTATCTTGTGCTGGCAAGCCCAAACGCTATCTGGCGAACCAGGCGAGCTGGGTAAAACCCGGAGACTCCAAGAAAGCCGTCTTGGAACTACTGGGCAGTCCTGACGTCAGGAGGGCAGGGGATGCCTCGGGAGAGGAATGGTATTATTATAATAAAAAAAGCCATTTTTGGAACAAAATTCCCTTGCTCGGCAGCCACTTAGGCAAGGAAAGATTGGAAGTCTTGCAAATAGTTTTTGAGGACGATGTTGTCAGCAAGGTGCTCTACTATGAACCAGATTAAAAATGACGATGTTTTTAAAGTAGCCAGAGAACGGATGGTGGCTACTCAGTTGAAACCCAGGGGAATTACGGATCCCAGGGTGCTTGAGGCTATGAAGACTGTTCCGAGGCATCTTTTTGTGGATGAAGCCTTGTGGGATCAAGCTTATGGTGATCATCCCCTTCCCATTGGGCATGGACAGACTATTTCTCAGCCTTACATTGTGGCCTTGATGACACAGGAGCTTGGGTTGAAAGGTGATGAAAAGGTGCTTGAGATTGGTACAGGTTCAGGCTATCAGGCTGCCATTTTGAGCAGATTGGCCAGATCTGTATTTAGTGTGGAAAGGGTGCCAGCGCTTTTGGCCAGGGCAAGAAAGGTGCTAGATTCCCTGGGCTACACAAATGTCCACTTGAAGCTGGACGACGGCACTTGGGGTTGGAAGGAACATGCACCATACGATGCCATTATGGTGACAGCCGGTGCGCCTTCCATTCCAGAGCCTTTGATAGAACAACTTGCTGACCCTGGAGTGATGGTGATTCCTGTTGGAGATCAGTTTTCTCAATCGCTGGTCAAAGTGATAAAAAGAAATGGTAAGGTCGAGAAAGAATATAAAGAAGGTGTTCGTTTTGTAAGGCTTATTGGAGACCATGGATGGAAGGAATAAAGGCAGGCCTTCATATTCCAGCGCTTGCGAGACGCCTTTATGACTGGATGTTGTCGTGGGCTGATCATCCCAAAGCAGCCCCAGCGCTTTTTGGTCTGTCACTTGCCGAGGCCTCCTTTTTCCCCATTCCACCCGATCCTCTGCTCATTGCCTTGGCAATAGCCGACCCCCGAAAAGCTTTTCGTTGGGCTGTCATTTGTTCTGCTGGCTCGATTCTAGGTGGTGCTGCCGGATATCTGATTGGTTGGCACTTTATGTCCATGGTTGGCGATAAGATATTGACCTTTTATCATCTGGACCATCAGTATGGAATTGCTCAGGAACTCTACAGAAAATATCAGGCTTGGGCAGTGGCCACAGCCGGCTTTACTCCGTTGCCTTACAAGCTTTTTACTATCACTGCAGGGGCCTTTAAAATAGATTTTGGCATATTTTTGTTGGCATCGGCTGTTTCCAGATCTGCCAGATTTTTCCTGGTGGCAGGCATGGTTTATTTGTTTGGTCCCTCTATAAAGGGTTTTCTGGAAAAATATTTCAATTATGTAACTATTGCTTTTATCGTTCTACTTATAGGCGGATTCTTGATAGTGAGGTTTGCGTTTTGAAACGGGTTGGAATCATTGGGGCTGGCTTGGGTGAAAAACCCCTGTTGGATATGGCTGAGGAAGTGGGCAGGGCTGTAGCCGAGCGTGGCGCCATTCTTTATTGTGGTGGACTGGGCGGAGTCATGGAGGCGGCGGCCAAAGGGGCTTATGAAGCAGGTGGATTGACAGTGGGAATACTGCCAGGGTCTAAAGCAGCAGATGCCAATCCATATATTAAGGTGCCAGTGGTTACTGGCATGGGACACGCCAGAAATGTAATCCTTGTCCGGTCATGCCAGGTACTTATTGCCATCTCAGGTTCCCATGGAACCTTGTCTGAAATAGCCTTGGCTCTTAAGATGTGGAAGCCAGTGGTTGGTTTGAAGACCTGGGAAAATTTGCCAGATGTACACTATGTTGCCAGCCCTCAAGAAGCTGTAGAAAAAGCCTTTTCACTACTTCCCTGAAAGTCCAAGTCTTTTCAGGGCTTCTGGCAGCTTTTTAAGCATTTCATTTTCGTCAAGGGTGGTGAGCAGACGATCTCGCATAAGCCATTTGCCGGCTACCATCAAATCTGTGACGTCTCCCTGTTTTGCCGCATATACGATGTGAGAAATGGGGTCGAAGGTAGGCCTCAAATGCACCTGTTCCAAGTCCAAAATTGCCAGATCAGCCTGGCACCCTTTTTCAAGCCTCCCGATATCGTCCCGCTTTAGGGCCTTGGCTGCCCAAGTGGTTGCCATGGCCAAGGCGTCATGGGCTGAGACTACCGTGGGGTCTCTGGTTACGCCTTTCTGTAGCTTGGCAGCAGTATCCATCTCAGCCAGCATATCGAGGTCGTTGTTGCTGGCTGTACCATCTGTGCCCAACGTCACGGTGATTTTCGCCTGGAGCATCTCGACCACGGGCGCTATGCCGGAACCTAACTTGAGGTTACTTTCAGGACAATGGGCGACACAGGCCCCCTTGTTTGAAAGTAGTTCTATGTCTTTTGAACCGATACAGACGCAATGTGCTGCCAAAGTATTGGGTGTAATAAGGCCAAGCGAATCCAGATACCTGGCAGGAGTGGTGCCAAAGCGCCTCCTTATTTCACCATCTTCCCAAGATGTTTCAGCTAGGTGAGTCACAATAAGAAGGTCGAACTGTTCAGAGAGGTCTCTCGATTTCTCCAGCAAAGACTTGCTGCATGTGTAAGGTGTATGCGGATCAACCGTTATGGTTATCCTTGGGTGATGTTGCCATTTGTCATAAAGCCGCAACGTTTCTTCAAGGGCCTCTTCACCTGATGAAAAGGCTGGTGTGGGAAAATCAAAGATCCCTTCACCAACCCAAGCTCGCATACCCGACTTTGCTGCGGCCTCTGCTACTGAATCCTCAAACAGATACATATCTACGAAAGATGTGATTCCAGCTCTGATCATTTCTGCACAGGCGAGCTCTGTTCCAAAATGCACAAGGTCGCTCGTAAGTCTTGATTCTGCAGGAAATATGTGATTCTCAAGCCACTCCTTCAATGGCAGGTCATCAGCAATACCTCTCAAGAGGGTCATTGGTGCGTGAGTGTGGCAATTTATGAGGCCAGGCATAATCAGGCCTGTCGGTTTGTGGACTGTCTCTTCAGCCTGCCACGATTTCAATATTTTTTTTCTCTCGCCAACATCTGCTATAAGGCCTTCCTTGATGACCAACGCACCTGCTAAAAGAGGTGGTTTGTGCGGATCTATGATCAACGTTTCGCCTGATATTATTGTTTCCGCCCTATTCACACCAAGGCTCCTTCATTGCTTCAATCAAAACCATTGCAAGATTTTTTTCAGCCTTGGAAGCCTGCTCAACCACATCTTCTATCAGGATAGGCTGAAAATTGTCGGGATCATTGACATTTGCAATTACAGAAATTCCGCAGACCTCCATCCCTGCATGAATTGCAACGATTACTTCAGGCACCAAAGACATGGCTACTGCATCGGCTCCTATATTCCTCAAAAAGCGGGTCTCTGCAGGTGTTTCGAGGCTTGGCCCTGGTACAGCCACAAAAATACCTTGCTGAAGAGTGAAGGATAGTCTATTTGCTGCTTTGAATAACTTTTTCCGCAGCCGCGGGGAGTAAGCCTGGGAGAGGTCTGGGAAGCGAGGGCCCCATTCATCAATATTTTTGCCTCTAAGCGGATTGTCTGGAATCAAGTTTATGTGGTCCTTGATAAGCATCAAGTCGCCAGACGAAAAATCTAGATTAAGACCACCAGCTGCATTACAACCTATCAGGCATCTGGCACCAAGAAGCCCCATTACCCTCACTGGCAGTGTTAACTGTCTGGTAGAATATCCTTCATAATAATGGAACCTTCCTTGGAACACGGCTATGTTGTTTGGACCAAGCTTGCCAACGATGAGCCTTCCAGCATGTTCAGGCGCAGTAGAAATTGGAAAGCTTGGGATTTCCGAATAGGGGCATTCCCATAAGATTTTTACATTTTGGGAAAAGCCTCCCAGGCCAGTACCAAGCATCAAACATATGTCTGGCTTTAGAGGCAATTCCTTGTTCAAAAAAGCAGCGCTATTTTTTACTGCAGATACGAAATCTTCCATTATGTGCCCTCGGATTGACTAGTCATCTTTTTGGGCTCTATGATTTTTGCTGCATTTTTGTATTTTTTGGGATCAATGCCATATTTTTTGAATAATTTATAAAAATCTGCACGGTAGTAACCTGCTTCCTGGGCTGCCTTGCTTATATTGCCCTTGGTTTTTTGAAACAGGTTTTCAAGATAGGCCTTAATAAACTCATCTTTTGCCTCTCTCAATGGCTTTATTGCCCCTTCGGTCTTGATATTTGCCAGAGGGGTGTTTTCCAAAAGAGTCATGTCTATAACTTCGCCAGGACACATGGCAACAAGATATTCAACGATGTTTTCCAGCTCACGAACATTTCCTGGCCAGTCATAAGCCTTGAAGGCATCCAACACATCTTCTTCTATTCCACGAATTTTCTTGTCCATCTTGGAGACAAATTTTTCAAGAAAATGGGTTGTCAGTGGTAAAATATCTTCCTTTCTTTCTCTCAAAGGAGGCATATAGATTGGAACCACATGGATCCGGTAGTATAGATCCTCCCTGAAATCCCCTTTGTCGACCATCTCTTTCAAATCCCGTTTGGTTGCCACAATCAGCCTTACATCTGTTGTCTTGACCTTTTCCCCGCCAACTGGTCGTATCTCTCCAGTCTCCAGCACTCTCAGCAATTTTGCCTGCATGGGTTTACTCATTTCTCCCACTTCATCCATGAACAAGGTGCCTTTATCTGCCTGAGCAAACAACCCCTCTTTGGACGAAGTGGCCCCAGTGAAGGCGCCCTTTACATGGCCAAAAAGTTCGTCTTCCAAAAGGGTTTCCGGTATGGCAGCGCAGTTAATTGCAATAAATGGAGCCTTGGCGCGTTTACTGTAGAAATGAATCGCTCTGGCCACCAGTTCTTTGCCTGTGCCAGATTCCCCGTATATGCTAACAGTGGCCCTAGTAGGGGCAATCTGCATGATTTTTTTGAAAATTTCTTTCATTTTTGGGCCTGTGCCGACCATGCCCTCGAAACTGTCCTGTTTTTCAAAAAAGTTTTCCAGATATCGGATCTTGCGCAGCAACGCCCTTTTTTCAATGGCCTTTTCGATTTGGATAGTCAGTTCCTCGTGGTTTATAGGCTTTGTAATGAAAGAATAGGCTCCTGCCTTCACTGCCTGAACCGCTTGCTCTATAGTGCCATAGGCTGTAAAAATAATGGTCTGGAGGGTGGGGTCCTCCTTTAGACACAGCTCCATCAATTCCTGGCCAGAGAGTCCTGCCATTTTCTGGTCTGTGAGGAGTAGATCGAACCCACCTTCCTTCTTGAAGGTTTTGTAAGCGTTTTCAGGGTCTGAAAATGGGCTTACCTGGTAACCCATCAACTCAAGCCGCATTTTCATGACCTCCAGTATAGACTGGTCATCATCAACCAAAAGGATGCGTGGTCTTTCCTCTGTAATATGAGGTGTTGAATTTGTTGAATTTTGTTTCGTATCCATAATTATTGTTTTATAAAGATATTTTTATTCAAAATGGCAGCCAAGACTTTAATACATAAAATAGGACTCTACCAGAAGCTGTTGCTGGGATATCTTATTCTGCTTGTGATAATGATCCTGCCATGCACCGTCTCTATTTATTCTTTGAGTCAAATAGATGATCTTGCCAGCAGCTTGGCACAGAAAGATATTGGCCTTTCTACCACTATAGAATACCTGAGAGGCCTTATCCCGTCCATCGAAGCTGAAAGCAGGCGTTATGTTACCCTGCATAAAGAAAATTCCTACCAAATTTTTGAAAAATTAGCACTAGATTTCCAAGAAAGGCTGGTAGCCATTCGGGGACTTGGACCAGATTCCATACTGTCTAGTCTCGAGTCCCTGGAGAAGGATCTCGCACAGCTCAGATCAGTTGTAAAGGAGGCCATGCCTCCTTTTGACGGGCAAGCGCAAACTGTGCCTGAAGATCTTGGTAGTCAGAAGGAAGAAGAAATCAAAAAAATAATCTATAATATGATGCTCCTGATCCAAGAGATCCAGGAAGGATTGAGAGACAATTTAAAAAACAAATCAGCCGCAATTTTTGAAAAAAGTTCGGCTGCAAAGAGACTGACCGCCATTATTTTGCTTTGTGCCGTAGTTTTTGCCTTGTTGGCACCGTGGTTTCTCTATTTATATATAAAAAGACCAATAAAATTGTTGCGGGAAGGAACCTTGGCAATTGGTCAAGGGAAGTTTGATCATAAGATCCCAGTGATCGCAGAGGATGAATTGGGTGAATTGGCCAATGCTTTTAACAACATGGCCGAACGGTTGAATGAGATAGACAAAATAAAGTCTGATTTTATAGCTGTGGCAAGTCATGAACTCAAAACTCCTTTGGCAGCCATGGTGGAGGCCTCCCGTTTGCTGTCTGAACCTCAAATAGGAGAGTTGAACAATGGGCAGCGCCGGCTTGTAGAAGTGCTAAACCAAAGCATGAACAGGTTTAAGGTCCTGGTTGAGGATTTGCTAGACCTGTCCAGGCTGCAAGCAGGATTGGTTGCCTTGGACCGTAGTCCCTTGGACATTGACGAGATGCTAGAGGATTCTTTAAATCTTTTGGCCCCTTTGCTCGATAAAAATGAAGTAAGGGCAGAAATAAAAAAGGGACACAAAGTAAAAACAATCACCGGTGATAAAATTCGTATTTCCAGGGCGTTGGTCAACATTTTGGATAATGCCATAAAATTCAGTCCTAGGGGCTCGACAGTCAAGATTGAGACTGCTAATTTCAGAGAAAAAGGTAAAGATTGGATAAAGATTGGCATCATTGATGCCGGACCTGGTATAGAACCAGGAGAAGCTACGAAAATCTTTGACAAATTTTACCAAATTCAATCCAAGCGGCGGAAAGGTGGAAGCGGCTTGGGGCTAGCAATTGCGAAAGAGATAATTTTAGCCCATGGAGGAAAGATTTGGGTAGAAAGTCCGCCAGAAGACAATATCGCAGTAGTGCAGGGTTCTGGAGCCGCTTTTTGGTTTTCATTGCCTTGTCACTGATTTCAATTACAGGAAGTGGCTGTCTGATTGAAAACAGGGTTCCCATACCGCAAAGTCAGCCTACTCCGCCCCCACCCAAAAAGGTCTTTGTGGAATACAATTCTTGTAATGAGACACGGGGATTAGCTGAAATCGATCTGTTGGTAAAGGATAGAAAGCTTCAAGAGGCTCAGGAGAAGTTAAAGGCTTTGCTGCAAGAGCCAGATTCAAGGTGCGGCGCAGCCCTTTATCTTTTTGCTCTGGATAAGAACAACAAAAACATAATGAAAATACTTCGCTCCAAGGAATGTGTCGGTAAACAGCCTGTGCAAAGCCGGTTGGTCGACAAGATCTTGAAGCTTAAGCAGGAGCTGGTTCGCAAAAGTGCTGACATTAAAAAGAAAAAAGATTACGCTGCCGAATTGGAAGACGAACTCGTGTTGCTTGAGCAGGAAAATGCAAGGCTCAGGTTTGAGCTGCAGAAACTCGAAGAGATCCGCAGGGAAACCGAAAGATGGAGGTTCAAATAAGGTTGATTTTTTTGAATTGCAGCACAAAATCAATCTTGACCTTTGTTTCAATTGATATTTAATTAATTGTACCACGTTTAAGGGAATCCGGTGAGAATCCGGAGCGGGCCCGCCACTGTGAGTGGGGACGAAAACTGCAGAGGCCACTGTTACGCATAAGGCGTGATGGGAAGGCGCAGCAAGTAGGATGATCCACAAGCCAGGAGACCGAAACGTGGAAATCATAGCTCAGTGTCAGCGAGCGCCAGATACTGAGTACAAAAGAGCTGGGCTTAAGCGGGCAAGGCCTGGATCCATTGCATGGATTCAGGCCTTTTTATTTTACCTTTACGCTTTCTAAGGAACTAAACAAACGATGGAGCTAGCTCCAAGTACTGGATGTTGTCCAAGAAAGAGAGAGGAGGTTTGTATGAAAAAAAGATGGAACATTGTATTGGTTACAGCACTGAGCGCATTACTATTGATTGATTATAGCTGCTGGTCTGCACAGGGTCCGCTACGTTTTTTAAAACCTCACTATGAAGACAGACCGCCTGCCATCGTTATGGTGGCCTTCGGTACCAGTACTAAGGCACAAATTACCTTTGATCACATTGATCGTGAGATCAAGAAAGCCTTTCCCAAGCATGAAATACGCTGGGCCTTCACTTCCAAAATAATCAGGGACAAAATGAACAAGATCTACGAGAAAAAAGGCCTCAATAAAAGGCTATTGAGCCTTCAACAGGTCTTGGCAAATCTGGAGGCGGAAGGTTTCAGGAAAGCAGTTGTGCAGTCACTCCACATTTTTCCAGGTGGAGAATATGTACACATGCAGCGCCTGTCTTTAGTTCCCAATATTCAGGTGTCCATTGGTGAGCCACTGTTGGCAACCTGGGAAGACGTTTTAAAGCTTTTGGAGGATTTGGCCCAATACTTTCCAAAGGAATCAGAGGGTTGTGCGGTTCTTGCTGGTCATGGAACACCCAACACCTATTACGCTCCTTCCACTTCAGTGTATCTTGCCTTGGATAGGCTCCTTCGCACCCATTATCCAAATGTATTTTTGGGAAGTGTGGAAGGTGTTCCTGATAGAAAAGACGCGCTCGACAAAGCCAAGGCTCATCCAGGCAAAAAGGTTGTGGTGGTGCCTTTCATGCTGGTGGCTGGTGATCACATAATGAACGACATCATGGGAAAAGAGCCAGACGAAGATGGGGTCCCATCATGGGCAATGGAGCTCGAGGCAGCGGGAAAAGAGGTGGAATGCCCTGTCCTTACCATAAAGGGTGAGCGCTATTTTAGAGGGTTGGGTTTTCTGAAAGCTACAACAGAAATAATTGAAGAACACATACATCAGGCCTTGAAAGATCTTAAATAAAATTTTGAGAGAGAATTGGGAGGAGGTTTAGAGATGATCAAGAACGTCTTCATCTTTTGGTTGGCTTTCGTGAATGTTTTGATTACTGGGGTTGCCAGCGTTAACGCAGACGTGTCTGAACTGGAAAAAAAAGTTGAGTTGCTACTGGAACAAAATAGGGCGCTGTCACAAAAGCTTTACGAGGTTCAAAAGGAACTGGCCGAACTTAAAAAGGCAAAAAACACACCCAAAGAAGAAGTCGGGATGGAAAAAAAGGCGGGTTTGTCTTCAAACACCTCTATTTCCATTAGCGGCCTATTGGAATTTGGTGGTGCATGGCAGGATGTTGAATTAGTAGAAGGAGACAGTGAGTCAGAAAGCGATTTGGCCATGACTACTGTGGAACTACATGTTGATGCTGCAGTAGGTGACCTTGTTAGCGCAGAGTCAACCCTGCTCTACGAAGATCCTACATTTGAGGATGGGGAAACGTCCTTGGATATAGATACGGCGACAATAAAGGTCGGAAACTCGGAGAAATATCCAGTATATTTCATGGCTGGCGTGATGTATCTTCCCTTTGGCGCACTTTTTGAGCATTTTCCAGATGATCCACTTATAGACGCCCCTCTTACGTTGAGCCTTGGGGAAACAAGGGAAAAGGCTGTTCTTGTGGGCTATGAAAGAGCTGGGATTTCCTTGGCAGCGTATCTGTTTAACGGGGACGTCGAGGAAAGGGGAGAAGAGGATCACATAGAAAACTTTGGCATTGATATCAATTATTCCTATAAGTTACTGTTAGGTCCGCATGAACGTTACGTGAAAGGTACAAAGTTTGAGATTGAACCTGAAAATTGTGTAAATTTTCTGGCTGGGCTTTCTTATATATCCAATTTAGCCGACTCAGATGGCTTAACAGATGCCGTGGGCTCAGAAATAGATGATTATGTTCCAGGAGTTGCCGCATACCTAAGAACTGAATATTGTGGCTATTTTCTTGAGGTTGAATATATGACTGCCTTGGATGAATTTGATGCCAGCGAATTGAAAAGCGGAACCGCAGGAGCCAGACCTTCCGTTTGGAATTTCGAGGCTGGTTTCAACTATAATTGGTGGAAAAACTTGGAAGTGGCATTGAAGTATGCTGGTTCAAAGGAAACCGAAGGGCTCGGGTTTCCTGAGAGCCGCTATGGAGTAAACTTTAATCAAGAACTGGCGGATGGCATAACTGCTTCATTTGGTATTATTCATGACAAGTATGATAAGGACGATGTTAATGGCCGTGATGAGCGAGAATTACTTTTTGGACAATTGGCAGTTCAATTTTGACGGTTACTGTTAACCAATTTTGTTCGATTTAATGGCCTGTTTTTACAGGCCATTTTCGTTTTTTTGCAGGTGTCGAAGCCGTTCTATTTTCTCAAAAATGAAATCTTTACTTTCCTATTAGATAATTAAGCACTATTTTTATAAGTGTAGACGCGCTTTTCCCAATAACCTCCAACATTGTGTTCCATCCTAGGAGCAGAGTCCATGAAAATGATTTCCACTTTGGCAAAAATTTCTCTTGCAGCATTTCTTCTGTTATTATCCAATGGTCCTCTATATGGTGAACATAGAGATGCAAAAGTATTTGTCTTGGGAACAGGCACTGTTTCCAAAAATTATTATCCCATTGGACAAGCGCTGGCCAAAGTAACCAATAAGGTTTTTGGAGGGAGATTTTGGTTAAAGGCCGTATCCACAAATGCCTCCATTGACAACTTGATAAAATTGCAGCAGAAAATCTTGGACTTGGCCTTTGTCCTCAACTTTAATGCCTATGACGCCCAAAAGGGTAGGCCACCTTTCAAAGGCAAACTCGAGTGGGACAAGCTTTTTTCTATGTATCCAAGTTACGTGTTAATAATTGCAAGAAATGATATACACTCTCTCCACGATATTAAAAACAAAAAGGTTTGGAGGGTTCCAAAAGGCGGAGGACAAAGGGTGTTGGATGATCTCATATTGGAAGCATTAAAGTTGGGGCCAGACAATTTAATCTATGTAGGCGCCGGCACAGACCAAGTGAACAAGCTCATGCTGGAAGGCGTCATTGACGTGGCATTTCATAACCTGCCCTATCCTTCGGGATATTTTACAGATTTGCTTTCAAGTGGAAGGTTCCATTTTTTAGACATACCATCATCTATAATTACCAAAATCTTGTGCAGGTATCCTTGCTTGGATGAGGTCGAGATTGAGGTTGACGGAAAAAAGATCCGAACAGTAAAAACAGACAATCTGGCAATTTCTAGACATGATTTGCCAAAAGATGTAAAAAAAAGTGTTTGTAGCGTGGTTAAGGATCACAGATCAGATATTTTAGAGGTTTTAGCTGGGCATCCAAGGGGAAAATTTTTACAAAATCTGGTAAAGGAATTTTCAACTTGTAAGTAAAATTAGTAAAGGCCCTTTCATGTCTTGGATGGTTGAAGCCGGCAGGTGTGGCCAGTGAAGATAGCTGCAAAACTCAATTTGCTAATTCTATTCCCAGTTTTTGGGATAATGGCACTGTGTACCCTCCTATTGTGGCATACGACTTACAGTAATGTCCAGCAACAAGAAAGAACACAATTCAATGTGGCCCGCGAAAGGCTTATCAACAGCTTTGAACAAGGGCTTTTCAATATTCAGGAGACATTGAATTTGTTGAGTAATCATGATCAGGTCCGCACCATAGATGTGATGGACTACCTGGTCAAACTTAACGCATTCGATCACATTTTAATAACCTCAAAAGCAGGTTTGATCACGCTGAGTGTGCCATTTGAAAGGGATCTATTGGGAAAACAAGTCCAATTGCCTGCTGAGAATGCTGGTCCTTTGTGGCTGCAGCATGAAAGCCATGTGGTTTTTTGGGCACCAATAGAGGATGACATATCTGCGGGCAATGTGGCGATCTTGCTGTCAAACGAGGATATCAAAAAAAAGCTTTTTGCCACTGCTGTGCCTGATCATATGAATTTTTTCCTCCTTTGGAATGGCGAGGTCGTAATGCACTCGCCCAATGCATCGCCCACGATGATCCAAAAGGCTTTATCAGTTATGGTGTTACCGCAATCACAGTTGGTGAAGGAATTTGGTCATTTGTGTTCAATTTACAGGAACGAAGAAGTTGGAGCTGTACTTTTTTTCTGGAAACAGGGTACAGCAATCTTTGGACCCATGGCTGAAGCCGTGGCATCTTCTGCAGTAGTTCTCTTGGTAGGCGGTACTCTGCTTGGTTTGTGGATAAGAAAACGCATAAGTGTATTATTAAGGCCTCTTAACGAATTGAGCACATTCGTGTCTGGCATGAGTCCTAGTTTTTCAGTTACTCCTGTTCCCTTGGAAGAGATTGATGCAGACAATGAGATAAAGCAGTTGGTTCTATACTTAAAGGGTTTTACAGAGCAACTCAAACAGCAATGCGAAGAATCTAAGCGGCTTAAAAACTTGGTGGAAGAAGAAAGATCAAAGCTCGATATTGTTCTTCAGACCATTCCTGATGCCGTTTATGTGGTGAACAAATCATACAGAATTTTGCTGGCCAACGAGGCATTGAAAAAAGATTTTGGCCAGGTCGAGGGCAGGATTTGCTATGAGGCAATATACGGTCGCCAAGAAAAGTGCGGCTTTTGTCCAATAGAAAAGGGTGAGCTGCCTGTAACGGACTTAGAGGTCTACAATGATAAAGCTCGCAAGTTTTATTTGTTCAATTGTGTTGCCATAGAGAAATTTGTTTCTAACGAAAAAGCATATTTGTTCGTAGCCCGGGATATCACTCAATTCAAGGAGTTTGAGAGCAGGGTAGTGCTTGACGAAAAATTGAGGGCAGTGGGCCTCCTATCTGCTGGGGTTGCCCATGATCTGAATAATGTGCTTGCAATGATAATGGGCCGGGTTTCTCTGTGGGAAATGGATCCTTCCTTGCCAGACTCAGTCAAGAAGTCGATCGGTCAGGTGCTTGATGCATGTGAAAGGGGAAGGGCAATCGTAGCCAGACTGCATCGCGTGGGTATGAGAAAGGCAAAAAAACCTAAACCAGTGCATCTTGCCCGCGTAGTGAATGAGGTGGTGCAGCTTGCAAAACCAAAGTGGAAGAACCTGGCCATGGCCTCAGGAATACAATATTCCTTTAAAATTGATGTACCGGAAAACTTGAAAGTGTTCGGGCACGAGAATGAGCTGGCTGAAGTGTTTTTGAACTTAATTTTGAATGCCATAGAGGCGATGCCTGATGGAGGATGCATATCGATAAAGGCCGTTGAGGGAGATGACACGGTTGTGGTTGCCATGCAGGATGATGGAGAGGGGATCCCTAAGGCTGTGCTCGGCAGAATATTTGATCCATTTTTCACCACCAAGGCTCAAGGCAGCGGGCTTGGTTTGAGCATAGCACATAGAATAGTTAAAGATCATGGCGGCAACATAGAGATTGACTCTGAACCTGGTCAAGGTACCAAGGTAGTCATGGAATTGCCAAAGGCCGAGACCAAGGGGGTAAAGCCGGTCAGGAAACTGGCTTTTCAAAGCGAGTCAGATCTCAATGATGTAGAAATTCTTGTGGTGGACGACGAACCAATGGTCCGTGAGCTTACCAGGGAAATGTTGAGCCAGAGGGGCGCAGCCGTGTACATTGCTAGTTCTGGTAAAGAGGCCTTGGATATTCTTAACAAAGGCCCTGTCGATATAGTTTTGACTGATATCGGCATGCCAGGGATGAGCGGATGGGATTTGGCCTCTGAAATCCGGCGTCAGGGGCTTCAGGTAACGCTGCTTTTCATGTCAGGTTATTTGGATGTGGAGGGAGATGCCAGACTTCGGGAGTATGGCGTTTCAGGGGTTCTGAAAAAGCCTTTTCAGACAGAACAATTAATAGAGCTGATCAAAAACACTAAAACTTCTCATTCCAATTGATATGTCTAGGCCATTCACATTGCATTAGAGTTCCTTTGGTGCTATTAAAGCCCTGCTACTAATAAATCTAATCTTTTTATCAGAGGATCATCATGACTTTTCAACAGCTTATTGCTGCCCTCAATCAATATTGGCAAAAACAGGGCTGTTTACTGCTTCAACCTTATGATATGGAGGTTGGGGCGGGTACGTTCCATCCAGCTACTTTCCTGCGGTCCCTCGGAAATAAACCTTGGAAAGTTGCTTATGTTCAACCATCAAGACGTCCTACTGATGGACGTTACGGAGAAAATCCAAACCGTTTGCAGCACTATTACCAGTACCAGGTAATTTTGAAACCAGCGCCTGCAGATGTTCAAAATATCTATCTGAAAAGTCTGCAGGTTTTTGGACTCGATCTCAAAGAACATGACGTTCGTTTCGTAGAGGACGACTGGGAATCGCCTACTTTGGGAGCATGGGGTCTAGGCTGGGAAGTTTGGTTGGACGGCATGGAAATAACACAGTTTACATATTTTCAGCAGGTTGGAAGTATAGATGTCGATCTTGTTTCCGCTGAAATCACTTATGGCCTTGAGCGAATTGCCATGTATCTTCAAGGAGTGGACAATGTCTACGACTTGATGTGGAATGAAGACACCACTTACGGGGAGGTTCATCATAGGGATGAAGTGGAATTTTCCACTTACAATTTTGAAAAGGCAGACGTTTCAATGCTTAAAAGCATGTTTGATCTCTTTGAGCAGGAAGGACACAAATTGGTAAAGGAGAAACTGGTTCTGCCTGCGTATGACTATTGTTTGAAATGCTCTCATACCTTCAACCTATTGGATGCTAGGGGGGCAATAAGTGTTGCTGAGCGCACTGCATATATAGGAAGGGTGAGAAGGCTTGCCAAGAACGTGGCTCGAGAATATGCCGAGGGTCTAAAAAGCAAAGATTCCGGAGAGGAATAAAGATGGAGACTAAAAACCTGCTTTTAGAAATTGGAACCGAAGAGATGCCTCCATCAGTTTTGGCAGCAGCAGTGCATGAGCTGAACGAGCTTTTGCAAGATGCCCTGCAGCGGTCGGATATCGAGTGCTCCGCGTCTAAAATGGGAGCAACCCCACGCAGACTGACGATTTTTTTAGAAAAGATTCCAGAAAAACAGCCTGACAGGAAGCTGCACATAGTTGGACCTCCTGCCTCGGTAGCCTTTGATGAAAACGGAGTGCCAACCAAGGCCGCCCAAGGTTTTGCAAAAAAAAATGGCATCAGGATTGATGATCTGAGGATCGAAGAAACCGACAGGGGACCTTATGTGGTTGCCGACAAGATGCAGCCAGGGAAACCAACTTTGGAAGTTTTGGGGATACTGCTTCCCGAAATCATTAGAAAATTATCTTTTCCTAAGACAATGAAATGGGAAGAGTCTGGTTTCAGGTTTGTGAGACCTATTCGATGGCTTTTGGTCCTGTTTGGCAAAGAGGTTGTGCCCGTTAAGGTTGCAGGAGTGGAAAGCGCGAATTTCAGCTATGGCCACAGATTTATGTCACCAGATCCAATCCAATTGAATGAAGCCGATTTTGCAACATATACTTCTTCCCTTTTGAATGCATATGTTGTTGTGGAATTGAAAGAAAGAAAAGACAGGGTGATAGAAGAGTGCATTAATGCTGCAAATAGTTGCCATGGTAATTTGGTGGAAGACACGGAACTTGTGGATATTAACTCCAATTTAACAGAATACCCTACTGCCGTATGCGGAGAATTTGACAAAGATTTTCTGAGGTTGCCAAGGCCCGTTCTCGTTACTTGCATGAGAGAGCATCAGAAATACTTTGCTGTGGACGATGGCAATGGAAACCTCCTTCCCTATTTTATTGCGGTAAATAACACGTTGTCACCTAGGCCGGAACTAATAATCAAAGGGCACGAAAGGGTACTGAGGGCAAGACTAAGTGACGCTGCGTTTTTCTTTGATGAAGATACGAAGAAGCCTTTGGAAGAATTTGTTCCTGAGCTTAAAGGGGTTACCTTCCAAAGGGGCCTAGGGAGCCTGTTTGATAAGGCAAGACGCATGGAGGCACTGGCCATCCATCTATCCGAACTATTGTGCCCGGAGAAGAAGAAAGAGGCTGCTCGGGCTGCCCTTTTGGCAAAAGCAGACCTTGTGACGGAAATGGTTGGAGAGTTTCCTACGCTTCAAGGCACAATGGGTAAGGAATATGCTTTGTTGTCTGGCGAAAAACAGGAAGTGGCAGTGGCAATTGAAGAACATTACATGCCTTTGCGTTCGGGAAGCAATGTGCCTGGAACTGTCCTTGGAACTGTTATAGCCTTAGCCGACAAAATCGATACCATTAGCGCTATTTTTGCCACTGGTGAAAGACCAACAGGAACGACAGACCCTTACGGCCTGAGAAGACATGCCCTAGGAATACTTCACATTCTTGAAGAGAAGGCCTTAGATATCTCATTGAAGGCTCTAATAGCAGAAGCCGTGCTCCAGATAGAATCTCAACTCAAAAAGAATTTTTCTGATTTAGAGGCTGATGTATTGGAATTTTTGAAAAATCGTTTCGTTCATGATCAAGTTTCTCGAGGTATGGACGCAGATGCTGTGGAAGCCGTGGTCGATACTGGGTTTGACAAGGTGCCAGATTCAATCAAAAGAATAGAAGCATTGATGGAAATACGGCAAAAAGCGGATTTCGAAGCTCTCAGTTTGGCCTTTAAGCGCGTCATGAACATATTAAAAAAATTTGAAGGTGGAGGCGTAAGGCCAGAATTGCTGAAAGAAAAGGCCGAAAAGGACCTTTTTCATCATTATATGACCATTGAACAAAATGTAAGGAATTTCATAGGCCAACAGAGATATTTTGAAGCATTGGAGACACTCTTGGATCTTAAACCATCCATAGATACGTTTTTTGACAACGTTCTAGTCATGGCTGATGATGAAGAGATCAGACACAATCGGCTAGGCCTGCTTCACATCATTGCTGAGCTTTTTTTGGAAATAGGCAACTTATCAAAAATGGCACCGGCAATATAGTTCCTTCATTCTGTCATGAATAATTCACGTAAACTTTTTTTAAGAAAAGATAACGATTTTTGGCACAAAGTAGGATTAACCCTTCATTTCTTTTGATAATAATTTTTGAAATCATTTTTTTATATCACTAAAGATTAGTTATTTCGGCAGGTTACGCTGTTTCTGTTGGAATCTATTATTTGCTCAAGCAGTACGGCACGCCCATTGCTCATAGCAAGATCTATCTGAGATGGTTTCCAACTCTCCAAGGAGGTCTTAACAATATGAGCACAAGGGAGATAACACCTTTTAATAAAAGACTGCGTGCATGTTCAACTTCATTGGTTGTTTTTTTACTACTTGTTTGCATCTTGATTACAAACTCCTATGCGGCTTCAATTACATTAAAATGGAACAGGAATCAGGAGCCTGATATTGCTGGCTATCAAATTTTTTGGGGAACCAAGAGCAGACAATATTCAAATAGAATTACTATTAGTGACACAGCCCGCACACCAGTGTCCAGGAATTATACCATTAATGGTTTAAAAGAAGGTGTTACTTACTATTTTGCCTTAAAGGCAGTTGACTTAGCAGGACAGTTAAGCCCGTTTTCTCAAGAAGTTGTCCATCATATAAAATCAACGGTACCTAATTTCACAGATTTCGATTTACCAAACAACAGGATCCCAAATGGCAGCGTTGAGAAGGGGGGTAGTAGTCCCGAAAGTTGGAATTTCATGGACTGGAGCAGCAGGTATCGCGCTTCTGGCGAAGTACCCGGAGGGTGGTCTACGAAAGAAGCGCATACAGGTTCACATTCTTTGTGGATCAACAATGAAAAAGGCACTATGGCTGGCTGGTCTCCTGGAACAATTAATTTTTCTCATCCCTATCCAAAAGTGCTGGCCATAGGCGGTTGGTCCAAGGCCCGTGGAGTCTCGCAAAATTCATGGCTGTATGGGTTGGTCTGTCTAGTCTTTTTCGAGGACAATTCATACAAATGGTTTTTTTCCAACGACCTCCAGTATGACAGAGGTTCGCATGGCTGGCAGCTGAGATCAGTGGTTAAAAAATGGGATAAAGGTGTTAAAAAGCTGATCTTATATGCAACCTTATATGCTGGAACAGGGTCTGTCTGGTTTGATGACATATTTGTGGTTCCATCACCTTCTAATATGATCATAAACGGAGATTTTGAGCTAGTTGGCAAAAACGCTGAACCCGTAAATTGGGAATTTTTTGACAGTGCCACTGATGAAGCAGAAATCAATCCAGATCCAAGCCGACTTGTTGCGGATGAGAATCACAACAGTAATTACGCTGTAACATTAAATAATCAAACAGGTAGTCGCACTGGATGGCGTGGTGCTGACGTAGTATTTGAAAAACCATATCCTAAAACGCTCATATTATCAGGCTGGTCAAAGGCTTTGGAAGTGGATTCAACTACTAAATTTTATGGATTGGATTTCAGAGTCGAATTTGAGGACGGAACAGTCAAATGGTTTGGTCCGAGGGAGCTTAGATTTGCACTTGGAACTCATGAATGGGAGAAGAGGTATATTACCAAAAGTTGGGACAAGGGTATTAAAAGTGTTCGGCCATATTGTTTGCTCTATTATGGAGTAGGTGTGGCATGGTTTGATGATATATCGATAAAGGCTGTATGGTAATAAAAAATATTGATTTATGCTTTGAAACCAAAAGGCCGGCTCCTGCAGTCCGGCCTTAAATTTTTTTTAAAAAAACAAAAAAATATTAATATGTATGTTATGACCTTCATTGTTTTGTATTCACGATTTGCTTTGTCTGGTTGACCCCCGTTCGTGTTTTTTGATTTTAAATCATTTTAAATCAATACCTTACGAACTTACAAAAAAATCATTTCCCTATTTGCTCCACAGGTGCTTAAAGAGGCATGTCTTTTGCTAAACCAATGGCAGGCTAAAGATCAAGCTTGCACGGGAGAGATAGAAGTGGATGCAATAAGTGGCTATTTCAAATTGGTAAGATTACCCAATTCATTTTTTTTGTATTTAGCATTCTATATTTTTTGCTTCAATGGAGTCGCATTGGCATCCAATATAACGCTTTCCTGGAACCGTAACCAGGAACCTGACATTGCCGGCTATCAAATTTTTTGGGGCACTCAAAGTAGACAATATACTAACAGAATTACTATAAGTGATACAGCTACACAGCCTGTTAAGAGAAGCTATACAATAAATGGGCTGCAAGAAGGAAAAACCTATTATTTTGCTTTGAGGGCTGTTGACAGGCAAGGACAAGTCAGTCCATATTCTGAAGAAGTGTCTTATCATATAGCACCATCATCTTATGACGGTGATAATGTGATCAGCTACACAAATCATATCACAAATAGCTCAATGGAATCGGGTAGTAATGGCAAGCCTACTGGCTGGCGTATATATGACTGGGTATCAGCAGGTGCGGAGCCCAATGTTTCTCCTGGTGGATGGAGTGATACTGAATTTCACAGTGGGTCACATTCGTTGTTGATCACGAACGAGACTGGCAGCCGTGTGTTATGGAGGGGTGAGGAGAT